>DASSSA010000048.1:0-7200 GCA_035701505.1 Actinomycetota bacterium | reverse complement strand
ACGGTCTCGCACCTCCGCTTCGGGCCCCGCCCGATCCGGTCCACATATCTCGTCAGGCGGGCCAATTTCGTGGCCTGCCACCAGTTCCACTTCCTGGAGCGGATGGACGTCCTGGAGGTGGCCGGGCGGGGAGCCACGTTCCTGCTGAACAGCCCATACACGCCTGAGAACGTCTGGGAGCACCTCCCGGTCGAAACGCAGCGCCAGGTCATCGACAAGGAACTGAGGCTCTACGTGGTCGACGCCCAGAAGGTGGCGAACGAGGTGGGCCTGGGAGCGCGCATCAACACGGTCCTCCAGACGTGCTTCTTCGCCCTGGCGGGCATCCTGGACCAGGAGGAGGCCATCGCCCGCATCAAGTTGGCCATCGAGAAGAGCTACGGCAAGCGAGGCAAGGCCGTCTTGGAGATGAACTACGCGGCCGTGGACAAGGCCTTGGAGGGGCTCCACGAGGTGCACGTTCCCGACACCGTGGCCGGCGATCTCCACAGGCTCCCCCCAGTCTCTCCCGAGGCCCCCGACTTCCTGCAACGGGTCACGGCGAAGATGATCGCCGGCCAGGGGGATCTCCTCCCCGTCTCGGCGCTCCCGGTGGGCGGCGCGTTCCCCACCGGCACGGCGAAGTGGGAGAAGCGGTCCATCGCCCACGAGATCCCGATCTGGGACCCCGACATCTGCATCGACTGCGCGAAGTGCGCGCTGGTGTGCCCGCACGCAGCCATCCTCATGAAGGTGTTCGAGCCCATCGCGGCCGATCAGGCACCGGGACCGTTCCAACACAAGGGGTGGCGCGACCGGGAGAACCCGGGCCTGTGGATGACCATCCAGGTCGCGCCCGACGATTGCACGGGCTGCGGGGTGTGCGTGGATGTCTGCCCGGCCAAGAGCAAGGAGGAGATCAGGCACAAGGCCATCAACATGGAGCCCAAAGCCGAGCACCTCGAGGCGGAGCGGGCCAACTTCGCGTTCTTCCAGGAGATCGCACCGCCCGACAAGCGGGACGTCAAGGTTGCTTCGATCAAGGGCTCGCAGATGCTCGAGCCGCTGTTCGAGTTCTCGGGAGCCTGCGCGGGGTGTGGCGAGACCCCGTACCTGAAGCTCCTGTCGCAGATGTTCGGGGACCGGATCCTGATCGCGAACGCCACCGGGTGCTCGTCGATCTACGGCGGGAACCTCCCCACGACGCCGTGGAGCGTCGGGCGGGACGGCCGCGGCCCGGCCTGGTCGAACTCGCTGTTCGAGGACAACGCCGAGTTCGGGCTGGGGATGCGCCTGGCCATCGATCACCAGGCCGCCCACGCGCGCGAGCTGCTCGCGGAGCTGGCACCCGAGTTAGGGCCGGACCTGGCCGACGAGCTCCGTTCGGCCGACCAGTCGACCGAAGCCGGCATCCACGAGCAGCGGAGGCGGGTGGCCGATCTGAAGCGGCGCCTGGAACCGCTCGAGTCGAACGCGGCCCGGGAACTGCTCTCGCTGGCGGACGCGCTCGTCCGAAAGAGCGTGTGGATCGTAGGCGGCGACGGGTGGGCCTACGACATCGGGTTCGGCGGCCTGGACCACGTCCTGGCCACCGGGCGCGACGTCAACATCTTGGTCCTGGACACCCAGGTGTACTCGAATACAGGAGGGCAGGCGTCGAAGGCCACTCCCAGGGGCGCCGTCGCCAAGTTCGCCACCGGCGGCAAGCCCATCGGGCGGAAGGACCTGGGGATGATCGCGGCCGCGTACGGCAACGTCTACGTGGGGCAGGTGGCCATGGGAGCCGACAACGCCCAGACCGTCAAGGCGCTCGCAGAGGCGGAGTCCTGGCACGGGCCCTCCGTGGTCATCGCGTACAGCACGTGCATCGAGCACGGCATCGACATGTCCACGTCGATGACGCACCAAGGCGAGGCCGTGAAGTCGGGCTTCTGGCCGTTGTACCGGTACGACCCGCGCCACGAGGAGGGTGGGGATCGGCCGTTCCAGCTCGACAGCAGGCCGCCCAGGATGCCGGTGAGGGACTTCCAGGCCAAGGAGGCGCGGTTCGCCATGCTCGCGCGATCCCGGCCGCGGGAGCATGCTGAGCTCCAGAGGCTGGCGCAGGCGGACGCCGAGGAGCGATGGCACTTCTACGAGCAGCTCGCCGGCGTGGAGCGTCACCCTCCCGGCCAGCTGGAGGAACACGAGGGCAGGGCCGAGCCGCCCGCCGAAGAGGAGGAGGTTGAACCATGAGCGCCGACCTGAGAACCCGCTACCTGGGGATGGAGCTGGCGAACCCCGTGGTGCCGTCGGCCTCGACGCTCTCGTCCCGGATCGACACGCTGAAGCGACTGCAGGACGCCGGAGCGTCTGCGGTCGTGATGCAGTCGCTGTTCGAGGAGCAGATCGAGCGCGAGGGGCTGGAGATCCACCTCGTGCTGGAGCGGGGGACCGAGAGCTTCGCCGAGGCGCTGACCTACCTCCCCGAGCTCGAGGACTACAACATCGGGCCCGAGGCGTACCTCAGGCACCTGGAGCTCACGAAGCGGGAGCTGGAGATCCCGGTGATCGGCTCCCTGAACGGCTCATCGCCGGGTGGCTGGGTCCGCCACGCCAGGCTGATCGAGGACGCGGGGGCCGACGCCCTGGAGCTGAACGTCTACTTCGTGGCGGCCGACCCGGACCTGACGTCGTCGGAGGTCGAGCAGCTGTACATCGACCTCGTGGCGGCCGTGCGGTCCTCGGTGGAGATCCCGCTGGCGGTCAAGGTCGGTCCGTTCTTCAGCTCGATGGCGAACATGGCCCGGCGGCTGGTCGAGGCGGGGGCCGACGGGCTCGTGCTGTTCAACCGGTTCCTCCAGCCCGACATCGACCTCGAGACCCTGGACGTCGACCCCACGCTGCACCTCTCGACCTCGGAGGAGCTCCGGCTGCCGTTGCGTTGGATCGCGATCCTGCGCGGAAGGGTGGAAACGTCGCTGGCCGCGACCACCGGCGTGCACACGTGGCAGGACGCGGTGAAGCTGCTGCTCGCGGGAGCCGACGTGACGATGATGGCGTCGGCGCTGTTCAAGAACGGCCCCGAGCACGTGAAGAACGTGCTGGACGGGATCCGGACCTGGCTCGACGAGCACGAGTACGAGTCGGTGGAGCAGGCCAAGGGGAGCGTGAGCCAGGCGGCGTGCCCCGATCCCGTTGCCTTCGAGCGGTCGAACTACATGCGTGCCGTGGTGAACTACACGAGCCCCTACGATTGGCGTTCCGCCTCGAGCGAGCCGAGAGCCTAGATCCCAGGAAGCGCCGGCCGAGGGCGAAGCGAGGATCAGCGCTGGCTGCGCCGCGAAGTCATGGCCAGGACACAGGTCCCTTTCGAATGGGGCCATCAGGCCCCGGACGTCACGCCCCGCCTAGGCAACGATGTCTGCGTGTCATTGATGCGAGTGCGTGTGATGGCTGAAAGGGGGCCATGATGTTCGAGCGGATCCTGCTAGCGGTGGATGAGTCAGAGCACTCCAAGAAGGCCGCTGCTGCTGCGGCCGAGATCGCTCGGGGTTCCAACGGGGAGGTGCACGTGCTCCACGTGCACGAGGTTGGCTCGTTCGCTCCCCTGGAGTCCTCGAGCGAGTCGCAGGCTCTGGTGGATGGCGTTGTCGACGAACTGCTGGGCGCAGGCGTGAAAGCGGTCGGAGACGCGGTCGCGGCCCGGACCGGATCGACAGCGGCTACCGTCCTCGACGGGGCGAAGACGTACGGTTCGGATCTCATCGTCATGGGCACGAGGGGCCTCTCGGATTTTTCCGGGCTGCTGCTTGGGAGCGTCGCCCACAAGGTGATCCAGCACGCCGATTGCCCCGTCCTCGTCACGCGCTAAGGGCGAAGGCAACGTGCGAGCGGTAAGCCGCCGCCCGGCGGCTTACCGAATCGCGAACCCTGACCTCTCCCCTACGCTCGCCAGCGAGTCGAAGAGCCGACCTCGACCTCCTCAGGGTAATCGGGGTCGTCGGTCTGATCGTCATGCACTCAGTAATGGTGTTGGCTCCGCTTCGATTGGTTCGAGGAGAAGGACTCGACGAACGCCCTCCTTGCGTAGACGGCAATCGGCTCTCGGTCATGGCCCGACCCGATAGGGACGCATCATCTCGTTGTCCTCGTGCTCCAAGATGTGGCAGTGCCACACATACAGGCCGGCGAGATCGAACAGCGCCTTGACCCTGGTGATCTCTTCGGGATAGGCGATGACCGTGTCCTTGTAGCCCGCCTCCCAGCTCTCGGGGGGGCGAGGGCCACCGTCGAACGGTTGGCGATCCACCACCTGGAATTGCACCTCGTGGATGTGGATGGGGTGGGCGTCCTCCGTGAAGTTGTGGATCTCCCAGACCTCTGTGGCCCCGAACGCCGGGTTCTCGGTAATGGGATGGTCCCATCCAAAGATGACCGGGTTCCCGGCTTCATCGAGGGTTCCCAGCTCCGCCTCCCTCGGTCCCACCCCTTCCAGCACCGCTGAGTCCTCCTCGTTCAGGGAGACCTGCCGGGTGGCGGTCGCTGCCCCGAGCGGGGTGAAGGAGGGCAGCGTGAGCTGAGCGGGGGGCACGCTGGTATCCGGCGGGGCCATGGGCACGACCATGAACTTCATGACCTGGCCCGTGGTGGCGGGATCCGCGGCCTCGAAGTCGACTCCGAGCTTCCCGCCCCCGAACGGCTCGTCGGGAGCCTCGTTGATGAGGTACAGCTCGGTGCCCTCCGGGACCCCCGTGAAGTCCACGATCACGTCAGCTCGCTCCGAAGGGGCTATCAGGAGCTGATCGAGCCGCACAGGCGCAGGGAGGAACCCCCCCTCGGTGCCGATCTGCCAGAACGGAACCGCTGGGGTCACTGGTCTCGATGCCAGGGGATCGGACACGATCTTCAGGATCAGGAAACGCGAGTTGCACCCGTTCAGGAGCCGGAATCGGTACCGGCGGGGCTCGACCGAAAGGACCGGCCAGGTCCGGCCATTCACCACCATCGTGTTCCCGAAGAACTCCGCGTTCCAGATGGGCGAGATGTCGCTGAAAGGGATGTAGGGGCCGGAAAACCCGTCGAAGAACTCGCGGCTGGTCGGGTAGAACAGCGAGCCGTCGGCGTTGAAGGATCGGTCCTGGACGGCGATTGGGATCTCGTAGTACCTCGTACCGGGAGGGTCGCCGAGCCTCGGGGCGGGCCCGGGGAGGACCCCTTCCGGAAGGTCCGAGGCACCTCCCCGTACGAGGTAGAAGCCCGCCGGCCCGGCGTACACGTTGGCCCGGGTCATCCCCAGTGTGTGGTCGTGGAACCACATCGTGGCGGCCCGCTGGTCGTTCTGGTACTGGAACACCGCGGTCCCCGGTGGCCACGCCTGGTGCCACTTGGCCTCGAACTTGGCCTTGAACGCCTCGTAGAAGCTCCCGATCCTCGCGTATCCTGCCGGGATGTTGTTCGCGCGGGGCAGGTACCAGGCCTCGGGGTACCCGTCGCTCTCCTCGGCGTTGTGGCCCCCGTGCAGGTGGGTGACGAACGGAACCGGCCCGGTGTAGGGGCCGGGGGTCGAGGTGAACGTCGGATGCATGTCCCGTCCATCCGCCCCGCCCGGCGGGTTGGCCCAGTGAAGGGTGGGATCGACCGGCAGCAAGTGCGGCAGATAGCGCCCGTTGCGATCGACCAAACCGTTGATCCAGGCCACCCGCACCGGCCGATCCGCCCTGGCCTCGACGGTGAACGACGGGTAGTTGAACGTCCCGCGATGAGGGGCGGACCCGTAGCCCCACACGGTGGTGGCAGGCATGCCGGCCGGCAGGATCTGCGGCCGGAACTGGCGGACGGCGATGGCGTATCGATCGATTCCGCTGCTCTGCACCGCGGTAAGGGGGGGCATCACGGGCGGGATCACGAGTGGCGCCACGTACTTGGCGATCGCTGCGGGATCCAAGGTGCCGCCGGGGATGGCGGCCCAGGCACGGGACGCCACCCTCCAGGGAACAAGAAGCGCCGCCCCGCCCACCACGCCCCCATTGAGGAGCTGTCGTCTGGTGATCATCTCCCCACCCCCTTCTCGGATGGAGCTCCATCAATAGCGATGGCGGGCTTCATTTGCGCGGCTAGAGCACGGCCCCAGGCGATCGCTCGTTGGCGCTCTCCATCCGCGAGCGGTCCACCCGTGGTCTCAACGAAGAAGCTCTGCGTCCCGATGATCGAATACCCTTTGGCGCGCATCCGGCGCGCGATCCTCCTCGCGGCCGACCCCGTGAGCCACCTCGGCTTGTCGAATCGGGTGTCGAAGGCCGCGGCCGCCGCACGGCCCGTCGGTAGGCGCTCGAGCCAGCCGCGGAGGCTTTCCCGGCCGGACATCACCGGCCCGTACTTGTGATGGGGATCCATCTTCGCCACGGACTGATGCGCGCCCTGCCTGGCCATGCCATGTGCATGCGTCGGACCCCCGGCGACGATCAACGTGGCGTCCTGGGTCACATCAGGCGAGAGCTCGTCCACGCTTCCGAACCGGACCTCGCCGGCCTCTCGGAGCCCCTCCGCGATCCCTTCCCCGATCGCCTTGGTGTTGCCGAACATCGACTCGTACACGATGACGATCTTCACTGGGACCACCTCCTAGACTTCTGATCCTCGTCTGGCCCCCACAGGAGGGCCAAGGCCGAATGCCCTGTCACCGGCGGGTCCTAACGCCTCCTGGGATCCCCTCGCTTTGGCGTGGGTCGATGACGTGGGAGCACTCACGCAGTCAGGGCGCTCCAACGCCGACTCGGCACCTTTGAAGCGCATCTGGAGGTCACCGAAATTGACTGCATCGCCTACAACGACCTCGACTCTGGTCGGGTCAGTAAACGAGCATCACGCCGCGGATTCTCCGAGCAATCCCCTGAGGAGGGTCGAACGTCACAGTGATGTCGGCAGCCAGGTACGTTTGGACCGCCCCCTGAACGTCCGACGTGAGCTGACGCAACCACACATACCTAGATCAAGCGTTCGTTCTGCCGACTGACCCGAGTCTCCCGAGAACGCCGCTACTCCACCGTGAACGCGGTGCGCATCCCCTCCTGGTAATGGGACTCCTTCTCGGCCTCGTCGTAGATGTTGCAGATCAGGACGTACGAGCCCGCCGTGAGATCGTCGATCGTCAGCGTCGGCGTATCCCCCACCGGGATGTCCTCGACCTCGTCCACGACCTCCATCCCCTCACCCGTCTCGGAGACGGAGCCGTTCTCCTCC
>DASSSA010000047.1:0-8320 GCA_035701505.1 Actinomycetota bacterium | reverse complement strand
CAGCATCCCGTCGAAGGCGAAGATCCGTCCCCGGATGCGGTCGGGGACGATCCGCTGGAGCCCGTAGGAGGAGAGCGTCCACTGCGCGCCCCCGCCCACGTGCGCGAGCGCAACGGTGGGCATGGCCAGCAACAACCCCGGCACCACCCCGAGGAGGGTGTAGCCGAGGCCGAAGACGGCCAGGGCGAGGGCGATCGCGCCGAAGATCCGCCGATCCTGTGGGCCGAGCGCCGACCTCCCGACGAACGGACCGATCAGCGCACCCACCCCACGGGAGGCCATGAGCAACCCGATGCCGATGTCGCCGGCGTCGTACTCGCGATGCGCCAGGAGCGGGATCAGGACGAGGACGCCCCCGGCGATCCCCCACCCGAACTTCACGGCGAGCAGGGCCAGCACGCGGTGGTCCTTCCGCGCGTAGCGGATCGTCTCCACCGTCGCCTCCCCGACGCCGGGCTGGTCCTCTGCCATGCGCTGCTCGGCGAACGGTCGCTGGATCCGCCAGATGAGCCACGCCGAGGCGAGGAAGGACACCGCATCCAGGATGAATGCCGTGTCCCTGCCGAACACGGCCGCCACGACGCCACCGAGGGCGGCGCCAACCGCGAGCATCGTGCCCCACAGCGACCCCGACAAGGCGTTGGCCGTGGCCAGGTCCTCCTCGTCGACCAGGTTGGGCAGCGCCGCCAACGACGCCGGCTCGAAGGCGGCGCTGAACGAGGCCATGACCGCGAGCAGGACGAACGCGAGCCATAGAAGCGAGTCGGTTCGGATCAGCAGGAAGCCGAGGCACACGACGGCCCGGGCCAGATCGGCGCCCACCATCAACCGGCGTCGATCGATCCGGTCCGCAAGCACACCGGCGACCGGCGAGAGCAGGAAGTACATGAGGTCCTCCACGGCGATGACCAGGGCCACGGCGATGGCTGAGCCGGAGAAGTGAAGGACCAGCCCGAACAGGGCGACGAGCAGGAACCAGTCGCCCCCCAGCGAGATCAGGGACGCCACGTAGAGCCGCCGGAAGTCGCGGTTTCGGCGAAGCAGGGAGAAGCTGGCCCGAAGGCCTCCCTGGATCTCGACCGGCTCGCGCGCTGACACGGCGATTTGCCAGACTACAGGGGAGCGCCTGCCGACCGAAGGGGGAGGAGGCCATGCTCGAGCGGTTCACGTGGTTCAGGCAGTCGGCCATACGGTTCGCCGGCGACGGGTTCACGGTCTACATCGATCCGTGGGGGACCACCGGGGAGGACCCACCAGCTGACGTCATCCTCATCACGCACGCCCACTCCGACCATTTCCAGCCGCAGGAGATCGAGCGGCTTAGCGGGGTGGGGACCAAGCTCGTCGCTCCACACGACGTGGCCAGGGAGCTCTCGGGTGAGGTCTCCGCGGTCGGGCCGGGCGACTCGATCGAGGTCTCCGGGATCAGGGTGCAGGCCGTGCCTGCCTACAACGTGCATCCCGATCGCCTGGACAAACATCCAAAGGCCAACCGGTGGGTGGGCTACATCCTGGAGCTCGACGGGAAGGCCTACTACCACGCCGGGGACACCGACCACGTGCCCGAGCTCGATGAGGTGAGGACGGATGTAGCATTCCTGCCGATCGGGGGAACCTTCACGATGGAGCCGGCCGAGGCGGCCGGGCTGGCCAAGTCGATCTCGCCGCAGATCGCGGTGCCCATGCACTACGGGTTCGTCGTCGGTTCCCCAAAGGACGCCGAGACCTTTCGGCGGGAGGCGGAGCCGGTGAACGTCGAAGTGCTGACGCCGGTGAACCCGTTCGAGCGGGACTGAAGGAAGGAGAGGATCGCGATGGAGCTCGGATACGACGGGCCCCTGTTCGTCCTGGCGTTCGACCACCGCGGCTCGTTCCAGAAGAAGTTCTTCGGCGTCACGGGGGAGCCCACAGCGCAGGAGGTCGAGCGGATCTCCGATGCGAAGCACGTCATCTTCGAGGGGTTCCACCGCGCAGTGGACGAGGGGGCGGACCGGACGAGCGCCGGACTGCTCGTCGACGAGCAGTTCGGCGCTGCGATCGCCCGCAAGGCCAAGGCGGACGGGCTGATCCTGGCCATGCCCGTGGAGAAGTCGGGGCAGGACGAGTTCGACTTCGAGTACGGCGACGAATACGGCAAGCACATCGAGGAATTCGACCCTATCTTCACCAAGGTCCTCGTCCGTTACAACCCGGCGGGCGACGGGGCGATGAACGAGCGCCAGACCAAACGACTGCGAGAGCTCTCGGACTGGTTGCATGAACGGGGCCGGAAGTTCCTGTTCGAGCTGCTGGTCCCCGCTACGGAGGAGCAGCTTGGATCGGTGGGCGACGACGCCGACCGATTCGACAAGGAGCTGCGCCCCCAGCTCATGCGGGCGGCAATCGCCGAGCTCCAACAGTCCGGGGTGGAGCCCGATGTCTGGAAGATCGAGGGGATCGACCGGCGGGAGGACTGCGAGGCCATCGCCACGCAGACCCGGGTGGGCGGCCGGGACAACGTGGCCTGCGTCGTCCTCGGCCGGGGTGCCGACGAGTCCGCCGTGGACCACTGGCTCCGAACGGGCGCCGGCGTCCCCGGGTACATCGGGTTCGCTATCGGTCGGACCATCTGGTGGAACCCACTGAAGGAGTTCGTGGATGGCACGGCCACGCGCGAGGATGCGTCGGCCCGCATCTCCGCGAACTACCGGCGGTTCGTCGAGGTGTACGAGGGACGGTAGAAGGGAGACGCGATGGCGGTCATCAAGACGATCGACCTGGTCGGCGTGTCCTCGGAGTCGTGGAGGGACGCCGCGCATCAGGCGCTGAACGAGGCGTCGAAGACGATCCGCGGGATCGAGGGGATGGACATCCTCGGGACCTCGGCCGTGGTCGACGGCAACAAGATCACCGAGTACCACACGCACGTGGAGATCCGGTTCCGCCTGGAGCGATAAGCAGGGGGGGCCATGCCGGCCTCGATCGTCGTCGGGACCCAATGGGGGGACGAGGGCAAGGGCAAGGTCACCGACTACCTGGCCGACCACATGCGGTTCGTGGTCAGGTACCAGGGCGGCAACAACGCTGGACACACTGTGGTGGCCGAAGGGCGACTGTTGAAGCTTCACCTCGTCCCCTCCGGGATCCTGTATCCCCACCTGACCTCGGTCATAGCCGACGGCGTGGTCGTGGATCCCGGCGTCTTGCTGGACGAGATGGACACGTTGTCCGGCCTGGGGATCGACGTCTCGCGCCTCGTCGTGTCGGGCAACGCGCACCTGATCATGCCCTATCACCTGGAGTTGGAGAAGGTGACCGAGCGTCATCTCGGCAAGCATGCGCTGGGGACGACCAAGCGGGGCATCGGGCCCGCCTATGCCGACAAGGCGGCTCGGATCGGGCTCCGACTCCAGGATCTGTTCGACCCGAAGATCCTCAGGGAGAAATTGGAGGTCGTCCTGAAGGAGAAGAACCTCCTCTTGACCAAGATCTACAACCGGCTGCCGCTCTCGGCCAACACCATCGTCGAGGAATATCGCGCTTACGGAGAGCGACTGCGGCCGCATGTGGCCGACACGTCCAGGCTGCTCTACGAAGGCCTGCGAGCCGGTGAGAACGTCCTGTTCGAGGGGGCGCAGGGAACGCTCCTCGACCTGGACCACGGGACCTATCCGTTCGTGACGTCCTCCAACCCGGTGGCCGGGTTCGCTCTCGCCTCGGCCGGCGTTGGACCGATGGAGGTCGACCGGGTGATCGGCGTGACGAAAGCCTACGTGACCAGGGTCGGATCGGGACCGTTCCCCACCGAGGATCGGGGTCGCGACGGCGAGCGTTTGGGGGAGGCGGGGAAGGAGTTCGGCACCACCACGGGACGCAAGCGACGGTGCGGATGGTTCGACGCCGTCCTGGTTCGGTACGCGGCACGGCTGAACGGCCTGTCCGAGATCTTCCTCACGAAGCTCGACGTGCTTTCGGGGTTCCGCGCGATCAAGGTGTGCACCGGATACGTCGCGGACGGCGAGACGTTCGAGGACATCCCTTCGCACCAGTCCCTGTTCCACCGGGCGCAGCCGGTGTACGAAGAGTTGGAGGGGTGGGACGAGTCGCTGTCGGAGGCTCGCTCGTTCGGCAACCTTCCGCCGGCTGCAAGCAAGTACGTGGAACGTGTCCAGGAGCTGGTCGGGGTGCGGATCGGGGTGGTCTCGGTCGGCCCGGCGCGCGAGCAGAGCCTGCCCGTCGCATGAGGATCCTCGTCGTCGGTGGGGGAGGGCGGGAGCACGCCATTGTGTGGCGCCTGGCCCAGAACCCGACGGTCGACCGGATGTTCGCCGCACCAGGCAATCCCGGGATCGCCGTGGATGCCACCTGCGTTCCGGTGGATCCGGACGACGTGCGCAGCATCCTCGAACTGGTCCAGCGGGAATCCATCGACCTCACCGTGGTGGGCCCGGAGACGCCGCTCGTGAACGGCCTGGTGGACGAGTTGGACGCCGAAGGGCACCGGGCGTTCGGCCCCACCAGGGCTGCGGCCAGGATCGAGGGATCGAAGGCGTGGGCAAAAGAGCTGTGCCACAAGTATGGGATCCCCGCCGGGCGTTCCCGGTCGTTCACCGATATGGACCAAGCCGTCGAGTACCTGGACGAGCTGGCGCCGCCATACGTGATCAAGGCCGACGGGCTTGCCGCCGGCAAGGGCGTGGTCATCGCAGAAGATCGGGATGCCGCCGTCGCCGCCTTGCGAGCGTGCCTCATCGAGCGGGCCTTCGGCGAGGCAGGGGCGGTCGTCCTGGTGGAGGAGCATCTGACGGGCAGAGAGGTCTCGGCCTTCGGCCTGACCGATGGCCGGGAGGTGGTCCCCCTCGTCCTGGCCCAGGACTTCAAGCGGGCCGGCGACCGCGACTCGGGACCCAACACCGGAGGCATGGGGGCCTACTCCCCCGTCCCGTGGGTCACCGAGGCAGTGGAGCGGCGTATCTGGGACGACGTGCTTGTCCGCACGGTGCGGGCGATGGAGTCCGAGGGAGTCCGATACGCGGGCCTGCTCTACGCCGGGCTCATGGTCACCGAGGACGGTCCCAAGGTCCTCGAGTTCAACTGCCGGTTCGGCGACCCCGAGACCCAGGCCATCGTGCCCCGCCTCCGTTCGGACCTCGGTGAGATGCTGCTGGCGGCGGTGGAGGGCAACATCGGCAACTACAAGGCGCTGTGGACCCCGGACGTCTGCGTCACCGTCGTGCTGGCCTCGGGTGGGTACCCGGGGCCGTACGAGACCGGCTTCGTGATCGATGGCCTCGACGAAGCAAGCGCGATCGATGACGTGGTCATCTTCCACGCCGGTACGGCGGAACGACGGGGTAGAGTGGTCACCGCGGGAGGACGGGTCCTCGCGGTAAGTGCCCTCGGCGCCACGGCGAAGGAGGCGCGGGACCGCGCGTACCAGGCGTGTTCGCGCATCTCATTCCCAGGGATGCAGTTTCGCGGGGACATCGCCGCAGACGTGACGGAGGCTGGATGAAACGGGACACCGCGGTGGTCGGCGTGCTGGCCGCATCCCCCGCCGAGCTCTCCGTCATGCAGCAGGCCACGGCGATCCTGGAGAAGCTGGAGCTGCCCCACGAGATCCGGGTGATGTCGTCCTCTCGCCACCCCGACCTGGTGGACGAGTACGTGCGAACGGCCTTCGATCGTGGGCTGAAGGTGCTGGTCTGCACCACCGGCATCACGGGCCACCTCGCGGCCACCGCAGCCGCGCGCACGGTGCTCCCGGTGATCGGTGTCCCCATCGCCAGCGACCAGATGGGGGGCGAGCAGGCCCTGATCGTGACGGCGCAGATGCCGGCCGGCGTTCCGGTGGCCACCGTGGGGGTGGATGCGGCCGTGAACGCGGCCGTGCTGGCGGCGGAGATCGTGGGGGTGGCCGAGCCGGAGATCCAGGCCCGGCTGTGGAAGTTCAAGGACGACCTGGCGGAGGGCCTCAGGCTGTGAGGGCCGACTGCCGCCTGCCACAGGGTGGGCGGCCATGATCCCTCGCTACACCGTGCCGGAGATGGCGGCCGTCTGGTCGGATGAGGCTCGGTTCCGCCATTGGCTTGAGATCGAGGTCCTGGCGGTCGAGGCATGGGCCAGCCTTGGCACAATGCCTCCGGAGGATGCCCGGGCCGTCCGCGAGCGCGCATCCTTCACCATCGAGCGCGTCCGCGAGTTGGAGGAGGTCACCAGGCACGATGTGGCGGCCTTCGTCCAGTGCGTGGCGGAGTCGGTTGGGCCGGCGGGGCGGTGGATCCACTTCGGTCTGACGTCTTCCGACGTGTTGGACACGGGCTTCGCCCTTCAGCTTCGCCAGGCGGCCGACCTCCTGCTCGCTGGTATCGGGCGGCTGCTCGGCACGGTGAAACAGCTGGCGCTGGAGCACCGGGACACCGTGATGGCCGGACGGACCCACGGTGTGCACGCCGAGCCAACCAGTTTCGGACACAAGCTCGCCCTGTGGGCATTCGAGCTCGATCGAGACCGCGAGCGGCTGCGGCGAGCTCGGGAGGCGGTATCGGTGGGGAAGGTGTCGGGTGCCGTGGGAACCTACGCCCACCTCGACCCTCGGGTGGAGGAGTACGTGTGCGGTGAGCTCGGGCTTCGACCGGCCGAGGCGAGCAGCCAGGTCGTTTCGCGCGATCGGCACGCCGAGTACATGGCGGCCCTCGCGGTCCTCGCCTCGTCGCTCGACGCGATCGCCACCGAGATCCGCCTCCTGGCCACGACCGAGGTCCGGGAGGTCCAGGAGCCCTTCGCCGAGGGGCAGAAGGGCTCGTCGGCGATGCCCCACAAGCGCAACCCCGTTCGCTGCGAGCGGATCACGGGGTTGGCGCGAGTGGTCCGGGCCGACCTCCAACCCGCCCTAGAGAACGTCGTGCTGTGGCACGAGCGCGACATCTCGCACTCGTCGGCCGAGCGGGTGGTCTTCCCCGACTCGACCACCGCGCTGCACTTCATGCTGGTCGAGATCGGGGAGGTGATCGAGGGGCTCGAGGTGTTCCCGGAGCGGATGCGGGCGAACCTGAACATCGGCGGCGGTCTCGTGTACTCGCAGGGCGTGTTGCTCGCGTTGGTGGAACGGGGCATGCCTCGGGATGATGCCTACCGGATCGTGCAGGGCGCGGCGGCCGCCGCATGGGACGAAGGGAAGGACTTCAAGGGGGAGCTCCAGGACCACCCCGACGTGGCTCGGCTGCTGAGTGCAGAGGATCTCGGAGCGCTGTTCGACCCGGGCCGCTACCTGCAGAACCTCGACGTGGTGTTCGACCGGCTGGCCAAGCTGACCGCGGGCGGGGAGCCGTGACCGAAGCCGCGAAGCTCCGGACCAGGGGAAAGGTCCGCGATATCTACGACGCGGGCGACGATTGCCTGTTGCTCGTTGCCACGGACCGGATCTCGGCGTTCGACATTGTCCTTCCCAACTCCATCCCCGACAAGGGGCGGGTGCTTTGCGGACTTTCGCAGTTCTGGTTCGGCAAGACGGCGGATCTCGTGGGCAACCACGTCCTGAGCGCCGACCGGCAGGACTTCCCAGAGCCGTTCCGGGGCGACCCCTCCCTCGCCGGCCGGTCGATGCTGGTCCGAAGGGCGGAGGTCGTCCCGGTCGAATGCGTGGCTCGGGGGTACCTGACCGGGTCGGGGCTCAAGCAGTACCTTGCCGAGGGCCACGTTTGCGGGGTGCCGCTGCCGCCGGGCCTGGGTGAAGCCGATCGACTGCCCGAGCCCATCTTCACGCCCACCACGAAGGCGGCGGAGGGGCACGACCTGCCGCTCACGTTCGAAGAAACCTCGTACCTGGTGGGCGAGGGTCTGGCCGAGCGCCTTCGCGAGCTGACGATCGGTATATACGAGCGAGGGGCGGAGGTCGCCCATGAGCGCGGCATCATCGTGGCGGACACGAAGTTCGAGTTCGGATTCGCCGGTGGCCATCTGATCCTGGTGGACGAGGTGCTCACCCCGGACTCATCTCGCTTCTGGCCGGCCGACCGCTACGCGCCCGGGACTCCCCAACCGTCGTTCGACAAGCAGTACGTCCGGGACTGGCTCGACGCGAGCGGGTGGGATCACGAGCCACCGCCCCCGGACCTCCCGGCCGGGGTGGTCGAACGCACCGCACACACCTATCGGGAGTCCTACGAGCGGATCACCGGCGAGCGGTTCGACTGGTACCGTCAGCGCATGGGAGTGCCGGACCGGGGATGAAGTACCGATTCCGGGTCGTCGTTTCGCTGAAGCCGGGGCTCCTCGATCCCCAGGGAAAGGCCATCGAAGGATCCCTTCCCGCGATGGGCTGGACGAATGCCTCGAACGT
>DASSSA010000046.1:0-6408 GCA_035701505.1 Actinomycetota bacterium | reverse complement strand
GAGACGGCGGCCCGGGCCCTGGGGCGGACCCCACCCGTCTGTCGGGAGGTCGCGAGGGCCGGCCTCCACGGTCACCGATACGACGGGTCGAGGGCAACGCGGGAGCTGGGCCTGGTCTACACGCCGCTCGTGGAGACTCTCCGCCGGACCCTGGACTGGTTCGTGGCTCATGGCCTTCTGGGGGATGGCATCGCGGGACACCGGGCGCACGGGTCGGCGTACGATGGGGGATTCGGGGTCGAACCGACGAGGCCCGGTACACGCACCCGGAGGTGGCGTTTGCCATGACCAAGATGAGGCCCGACCGCAACCTGGCGATGGAGCTGGTCCGCGTGACCGAGGCGGCCGCGCTCGCAGCCGGACGGTGGGTGGGACGGGGCGACAAGGAGGCGGCCGATCAGGCCGCCGTGGACGCCATGCGGGGCATGATCGACACGGTGTCGATGCATGGCACGGTGGTGATCGGTGAGGGCGAGAAGGACCGGGCACCTATGCTGTACAACGGCGAGGAGGTGGGCGACGGGGGCGGCCCAGCCGTCGACGTCGCGGTGGATCCCATCGACGGGACCCGCCTGACCGCCACCGGCCAGCCCAACGCGCTTGCGGTCATCGCGCTGGCCGAACGGGGCAGCATGTTCTTCCCCGGCGCGGCCGTCTACATGGAGAAAGTGGCCGCCGGCCAGGAAGCGGCCGACGTCATCGACGTGACGGCGTCACCCGAGGAGAACGTGCGCCTGGTGGCCAAGGCCAAGGGGGTCCGCCCCGAGGAGATCGGCGTGGTCATCCTGGACCGGGACCGGCACAAGGAGATCATCGCCCGGGTCCGGGAGGCCGGCGCGCGGGCGTACCTCATCACCGATGGCGACGTTGCCGGGGCCATCGCCACCGCTCGGCCATCGTCGGGCATCGACCTCCTGCTGGGCATCGGGGGGACCCCGGAGGGAGTCATCGCCGCCGCGGCGCTGAAGTGCCTGGGGGGGGCGATCCAGAGCCGTCTGTATCCGCGGGACGACGAGGAACGCCGCAAGCTTCTGGACGACGGCTTCGACATCGACGAGGTGCTCACCACGAACGACCTGGTGGCCGGGGAGGACGTGTTCTTCGCCGCCACCGGGATCACCGACGGCTCGCTGCTCCGGGGGGTGCGCTACGCCGAGGACGGCGCGATCACCCATTCCCTGGTGATGCGGTCGCGGTCGGGCACCGTCCGGTACATCGACGCGGAGCACCGGTTCGAGAAGCTCGAGCGTTTCGCCGGCGTCGTCTACCGTCCCTGAACCGGCCGGTGGTGGCCTGAGCCGAGCTCACGGCAGACGGTAGATGCCCCGATCCTCCTTCACCACGACCCCCGTCCTCGCGGCGGCGGCCAGCGCCGCCAGCAGGTTCTTTCGGATGTCGCGTTGGGTGAACGGATCCAGGTAGCCCCGCTTCAACGCCAGGTCCTGGACCACCGTCCAGTGAAGCGGCTTCCCCTCCTCCCGAAGCACGGCCACGGCGGCGTCGAGGAACTCCAACCTAGAGCTCGCGGGCCTTCGGCATCACGGCCTCGGCGAAGACCTCCACGATGGACGGGTCGGGCAGGGCGAAGGGGATGGGGGCGGGTGCCACGATGACTTCCTCCACTCCGAGCTCGGCGAACCGGGCCACGCGCTCCAGCACCTGGTCGGGCGTCCCGGTCAGCGTGTCCGACATGAACGACTCGAGCGTCTCTCGATCGAGGGCCCCTCCCGGCATCCAGCTCTGGAGCGTCCTGAACCTGGCCACCAGGTCCTCGCGGTCCTCACCCACCACCGTGTACATGCCGAGTGAGAGTCGCAGTGACCGAGGGTCCCGTCCTTCCTCGTCACAGGCCTCCCGGGCCCGCCGGACCCGGTCGGCGTAGGCCTCGGGCGTCCACCGCCACACGGTGTTCCAACCGTCGGCATGCCGCGCGGCCAGGCGCAGAGAACGGTCCCCGCCCTTCGCTCCGAGCCAGATCGGCGGACGCGGCGTCTGCGCAGGCGACGGATGGTTGAACGCCTCCTGCAGCTGGAAGTGCCTGCCCGTGAACGTCGCCGGGCCACCTGGCAGAAGTTGGCCCAGTACCTCGAGGGTCTCCTCCAGGACGGCGAACCGTTCCCCAGCCGTCCCGAACCCGTAGCCGAAGCCCCGGAACTCCTCCTCGTACCAGCCCGCCCCGATGCCGAGGTCGAGCCGTCCTCCCGAGAACAGGTCGACGGCGGTCGCCGCCTTGGCCAGCACGGCCGGGTGGCGGAACGGCGCGGCGAGCACCAGGGTCCCAAGGCGCAGGCGCTCGGTCGTGGCCGCCAGGCCCGCCAGAGTGGTCATCGCCTCCAACGATCCCTGGAGGTCCCGCGGGCCACCGAACCGGGCCAGGGACAGGAAGAAGTGATCGGACACCCAGGCCGAATCGAACTCCAACCGCTCGGCCATCCGCGCAAACCGAGCCATCCCGTCGAAGGAGATCCGCTCCCCACCGGGCAGCGAAAAGCCGTAGTGAGGGAGCGCGAGGCCGAACCGCATCTACAGGTACCGGAGCACGTCGGCGGGGCCGGTCATCTCCGTCCCGGGCGGCACCTGGATCCCCGAGGGAAGCTTCAGTCGCGGATACACCGAGACGCCCCCCGTGAGGTGCACGCCCGGGTACACCGTCACCTCGTCCCCCAGGGCCACGTGCGCCTCGATGGCCGTCGGGTTGTACGGCTCCGAACGGACCTCCGACATCGAGCCCACGACCACGTCGGACAGCGACGCGGCCGGGCCGATGATGGCGCCGTCCCTGATCTGCGTCCGCTCGATCCTGGCGTCCCGATGCACCTCGATGTCGTCGTCGAGGTTCGACTCGGTGATCGTGACCCCCGGGTGGATCTCGCAGAACCGTCCCATCCGGACCGCCGGCCCGATCGTCACCATCCCCTCGCTTATCTTCTCGGCCAGGGTCATCCCGCTCGTCGAGTCGCGCATGGCCAGCGTCTCCGGAGCGATCCATACATGGCGTTCGGCGTCGAAGGGCGGCCCCAGCAACCGGTCAACCGACTCGAAGTTCCCGTTCAGGACGTCGACCATCGTCTCGATGTAGTCCTCGACGTTGCCGAGGTCACCGATCCTTCGTGCCGGATAGGACTGCACGAGGTGGCCGTTGCCCACCAGCCAGGGCAGGAGGTCCTTGCCGAAGTCCAGCCGCCGTTGCCGCAGTTTCACGATCTCCGGTTCTGAGGCCAGCTCGCGCAGGGCCTTGGACTCGATCAAGTAGAACCCCGCGTTGGTGCGGAGCGGCAACTGGCGGAACTCCTCATCGTTGGGGACCTGGAAATGCTCGCGGAGCTCCGCGAGCGTGGGCTTCTCCACGAACTCTTGCACGCGTCCGTTCGTATCGGCCAGCATCACGCCGTACTTCTCCGCCACCTCGTCGGGCTCACGCACCATGGCGGCGATCGTCGCCACCGCGCCGGTCTCCCGATGCGCGCGGAGCATGGGCTCCAGATCGAAGTCGATGATGGAGTCGGTGGGAAACACCAAGGCCGTCTGGGTGATGTCCCAATGATCGAGCATCCGGAGGGCCGAGTCGGCACTCCCCATCGACAGGGAGTCGTACTTCACCGGCGAGTACTTGACGTCGACGCCGAAGCCCTCCCCGTACCCGATCAGGACCTTGATCTGGTACCGGTTCTCCTTGCCGTGGGCGATCACGTAGTAGTCCTTGATCCCCTCGCTCGACAGGATCTCGATCACCCATCGGATCAGCCGCCTTCCCAGGAACGACATGGCGGCCTTCGATCGTAGGTAGCCGGGCGCCTTGAGCGTCAGCGGACGGGCCCGGACGCCCTGGCCGCCCGCCAGGCCGATGCCGATGACCTCGGACACTTCCGGCATGGACCTGCATGATATCCGGGTTCAACATCACGGGTTCGGTCAGGGAGAAGGCCACCGAGGAGGAAGCAGACATGAGGACCGCGACGACGCCGTGGAGAACCGAGTTCGCCGGCCGGGTTGACGAGGTCGAGATCGAGAGCGAGGTGCTGCGGGGCAATCCGCTCGAGGACCCGGCCACCCGCCCGCTGTGGGTCTACCTCCCGCCCGGCTACGACGACGAGCCGGATCGCCGCTACCCCACGGTCTTCGTCATCCAGGGCCTGACCGGCCAGCTCGACATGTGGCGGAACCGTGAGGCCTTCCGGCCGAACTACCTCGAGCTCGCCGATCGACTGTTCGCCTCGGGCGAGGCCCAACCCCTGATCGTGGCGTTCGTCGACTGCTGGACCTCGCTCGGCGGCAGCCAGTTCCTGAACTCGCCCGGCACCGGGCGATACCACGACTACCTGTGCGACGAGGCCGTGCCGTTCGTCGATGCCCGCTACCGGACCGAGGCTCGGCGGGAGAAGCGCGGGATCCAGGGGAAGTCGAGTGGCGGCTACGGCGCGATGGTCACGCCGATGCTGCGGCCCGACCTGTTCTCGGCCCTCGCCAGCCACGCCGGTGACGCCCTGTTCGAGGCGTGCTACCTGCCCGAGTTCCGGGAGAGCGTGCGGGCCCTCCGCGATGAGTACGACGGCTCGTTCGAGCGGTTCTGGGCCGACGTCCGGTCGCGGCCCTTCGGGACGAAGCAGTCCGACGCGGTCCTGATGAACGACTGGTGCATGGCGGCCTGCTACTCGGCCGACGTCGACGGGACGGTGCGGCTCCCGTTCGACCCACGCACCGGCAAGCTCGTCGACGAGGTGTGGCAGCGCTGGCTGGAGAAGGATCCCGTGCGGATGGTCCCGGGTCACGCCGACGCACTCGCCTCGATGCGGGCCATCTGGCTCGACGGGGGGAAGAAGGACGAGTGGTACCTCGACGTTGGCGCGGTGGCCGTGTCCGAGGAGCTGAAGGCGATCGGGGTCCAGCACACGCTGGAGCTGTTCGACGCGGGCCACATGTCGATCGGCTACCGCTATCCGAGGAGCCTCGCCTTCCTTGCCGGAGCCCTGTCGACGGATTGACGGGGCGGGTCCAGGCAGGAACGAGCCGGGGTCTCAGGCCCCGGTGGGTTGGTCCACGGTTCCCTTCAGCACGAGGCGCCCGGACGCGTCACGGACCAGCACGGTGGTGAACCCGGTGAGGTCGGTGTTCCTGAACTCGCGGAAGGCCTGCCCGCCCCCATCGGCGTCCAGCTCCGCGATCGTGCCCCCCCGAAGCACCCGGCCCCGGGCGTCCTTCAACGTGACGCGGTAGGGGGCCAGCGATGAGTCCCTGGGGAGGCCGTTCACGATCACCATCACGAAGTCCAGCCTGGTCGTCGAGACGAACTGCAGGACTTCTCCCCCGCACCGCCGGGAAACGGCCGTGGGGACCAGCTGGCCAAGGCGCGTCTCGTCGACCCGGGCCCGGAAGGGCAAGCTGTCAAGGAACTTCTCGAACTGATTGAGCGCCTGTGACTTGTCCTGTTCAGCCTGCGCCGCGCGCTCGGCGAACCGCTGGGCGCGCCCGGCCATCACCGCCCCCCACCCCAGGCTCGCTACGGCGATCGCCGCCGCGATCACGGCGGCGATCGCCGTCCGCGTCCGCCGCGCGGTCCGCGGTCGGGCCGCCGCTCTCCCGACGCCGGCTACGACCCGATCCTCCAGGCCAGGGGAAAGCGGAGCGGGCGCCAGCGCGTACGCGAAGGTCGCCGCGGCTTGCCCCAGCTCGGCCGCTTCCTTCCGGCATCCGGCGCACCACTGGAGGTGCCGCTCCAACGCGACCTGCTCTCCCGGGGACAGGACGCCCACCGCGAGCTCGGGGAGCTGATCCCGGACGGCGACGCAGTTCACAGCCGGTCCTTGTCCTGGTTGGCCCGGCGAACCTTGATCAGGGCGGTCCGCAGGCGGGTCTTGACCGTTCCCAGGGGGATCCCGTCGGCCTGGGCGATCTCCCTGGCGGTGAGGCCCCCGAAGTACGTGCGCACCAGGAGCTTGCGCTCTTCGTCGGAGAGGGTCTGCAGGGCCCGGACGGCCGCGTCGCGCTCGAGGACCGGATCTTCGTCCCCGGCCTCCGGCACCTCCGGAACCTCGTCCACCAGCACGAGCGTGGGACGGGTGACGCCGGTCTCGCGGCGAAGCCGGTCGACAGCCAGGTTGTGGGCGATCGTCATCAGCCAGGTGGACAATCTGCCCCGGGTGGCGTCGAACCGGGCCGCCTTTCTCCAGGCCATGAGGAACACGTCCTGCGTGAGCTCCTCCGCAGCCTCAGAGCTCCCCAGCAGTCGGAGCCCCAACGTGAAGATCGGCCGGGCGAACCGTGCGTACAGCGCCCGGACGGCGTCCTCGTTCCCGGCGAGCAATCCTTCCACGAGCTGCTGTTCCTCCCGCGCGAGCAGCGGCCCATCGGTGCGGCCGTTCACCCCGGCCTTCTCCTTCCGGTATACGGGCCTGCGGTTCGTCGGAGCTT
>DASSSA010000045.1:0-23929 GCA_035701505.1 Actinomycetota bacterium | reverse complement strand
CCTCGAGTTCCACCCCTGACTACCTCAAATAGGGGTTTCCTCTCCTTTGTTTTCATTATTGGATTTCGTGCAACGACAAAAGGGGACGCGTGCGGCGGCGGGTCGTCGGCGAAAGGCCTGGGGGGCACACAAGCGATCCCTTCCCCCCGGTCGCCGATTCCCTCATTCGCAGGTGCCCTGACGGCGCCCACGTCCAAGGAAGGGAGTAATGATGCGAACAAGAGCGTTCGTCGTAGTTGCCGTATGCGCGGTCGTCATTGGTGTGAGTGCAAGTGTTGCATCCGCAGGTGAGATAACCGGAAGCGGCAAAGCCACAGCCGGGCCGGCGCACGCGAATTCGATCTGCGTCTTCTCGGGCCTGAATGACGACCCGACAGCCCCGCTGACCCTCGACCTTAACGTTGCGCCCAATGGCCCCGGCGGCGTGTCGCAGTCGTACGGGCAGGACGTCAGGCTGGGTCTCGACCCGCATGTGTTCAATCCTGGAGACGCGTGCGGACCAGGAACCAACCCCGCCCGGGAGTAAGACAAGGTTGCGTGTTGGCTCCAAGCAGCTTGGGGCCAACACATTACCGCCGGTTGGCGGACGGGCTGAGGGTCCCTTCTCTTCGCGCCTGATCGGCTCACCTGCTACCCCGGTCTACCCGCGGCCTGGGTAGCTCTCTTTCTCGGAGGGGGACGTTCCGGGCCCGGCCCCCACGCCAGAACGCGGATAGCCTCAGCCGCATCATCCAGGTGCACCCTCGCCGTCACCTGCGCTCCGAGCGGTTGGCGGAGAAACTGCAAATCGTCCAACGCCTTCTCTGCGACCTCCTAACGCTCCCCCCACCGCACTGCGCCGCCGGCGTAGGTCCGCGCCCACCGTCGAATGTCTGCGGCCGCCCATAGATCCCCCCTCGAGCCCAGCGATCGACCGGCGCCGGGAAGTCCGGCTCCTGATGGGCGAATGGCATCTTGAGAAGTTCAAGCGCCTAGAGGACGGGCATACTGTGGCCGACTTCTTCAAAGTTCGATGAGAAGCCGTTCCTCGCTCCGATGGCGCACGGCGACGGCACAGTTCCGCAGCTGACAGCAGCGTTCGATTCAGTCGCTTGCGCTGTCGCGCTTCGATATGAGCTTGAGTCCTCAGAAAAGGCCTCCTTCGGCGGCAACTGGAACGGCCCTCTGGCTGCTGCGGCCGACGAGAAGCTCGGCCCGCTGATTCTGTCAATCGCCGCTGAAAATGAGTTCAAAGGGCTCGCCTTCTACCGGAACCTCGCGGCTCATCGTGGCGTCATCGCCGAGCGTCAACGCGGAGGACCCCAGGGGGTTCGGATCGTGCTTCCGGATTGGCTACCCGAGGAGTCGCCAGATTTGCCAAATTCATCGCTTCGGCCTGTGCTCGAACGCTACGTGGTTTGGGCGCGGCCAAAGCTCACCATGCTCCGAGAGGCGGCCGTAAGTGCGTGGGGTCTCGTTGGCGACAATCGCCTCCTCACTTGGTAGGGATATCCCAGGCTTGCTGCCAGTTTTGCTGCCACCCCGCTCCGTACACCCCAGGACGCATCAGGAAGGCACGGGACGCCGGATACCGTCTGAGCAGGGCAAACCGAACACGGTAGGACGAAGCAGTACCGTTCAGAATGTGAGTGGACGGACGTAGGATCCGGTGCCCGCAAGGGCGTGGGGGTTTAACTCCCCCCTCTCGCACCGTTCTGACACACCGAACGAAGGAGATACACGACGCCATCGCGATCACGAGCCCTTCGCACCCTCGAGGAAGAACACGAGTCTGTCCGCGAGCTCGGGGAACGCCTTGGGGACGAGGACTTCGAGCGACGGGCAACGATCGGCGGGGGCGACTGGTCGGCCAAGGACCTCCTTGGCCATCTCACCTCGTGGGAGGAACACGCCCTTGAGGCCTTGAACGCGTGGGAGAAAGGCAATCCCGCTCCCATCCAACGGGCGCTCCGCGTTCACGGACTCAACGCCGTGAACGCGGAGAACGTGGCGGCCGATCGGGACCGATCACCTGCCACCGTCCGACGCCGGTTCGACGACGTCCATCGCCGTCTGGTGGCCGAGATCCGCTCGATGCCCGAAGACACCTGGGACACCCCACCCACCACACGGTCGCGTCGGTCGCTCGGTCACGTCCTGGGTGGGATACTGGGAGGGCCGGGCGGGCCGTTCACCCACGGCTCGGCTCACCTCCCGCACCTCCGGACGTACGTGGAGTTGGTCACGGATCGCGGTCGACCAGCTCCCTGAGCGCCCGGAACGCCCGGCCCCGATGGCTGATGCGGTCCTTCTCCTCCGGTGGGAGCTCGGCCATGGTCTGCTCCCACCCCGCGGGGACGAAGAGGGGGTCATACCCGAAGCCGCCGGTCCCCCGGGGCTTCGACACGAGTGATCCCTCGCACGTCCCTTCGGCCCACACGTCGCGGCCGTCCGGCCAGGCCAGGACGGCGACGCACCGATACCGGGCCGTCCGTCCCGCCGCAGGGACGCCGGCCACGGCGCGGATCAGCATCCGGAGGTTCTGCTCATCGGTGGCCTCCTCCCCCGCATACCTGGCCGAGCGAGGCCCGGGCGCCCCGCCGAGCGCGTCGACCTCGATCCCCGAGTCATCTGCCATCGCAGGGACGCCGACGCCGTCGGCCACCGCGCGGGCCTTCAACAGGGCGTTCTCCAGATAGGAAGCTCCCGTCTCCTCGACATCGGGCCACGGACCCTCGTGTTCATGCGCCGTGATCCAGACCACCGGCCAGTCGGCGCAGATGGACCGGATCTCGCGGATCTTGCCGGCGTTCCGAGAGGCGATGGCGATCCGGTCGGGGAAGCTCACCCGCCGAGCACGTTCCGCTGCATCTCGGTCAGCTGCTGGATGCCGGTCTCGGCCAGGTCCATCAGCGCCGTGAGCTCCTGGCGCGAGAACGGTGTGCCTTCGGCTGTTCCCTGGATCTCCACCAACCTGCCCGAGCCGGTCATCACCACGTTGAAGTCGACGTCGGCCACCGCATCCTCCTCGTAGGACAGGTCGAGCACGGGCCGGCCTCCCACCATCCCGGCCGAGACCGCCGCGACGCTGTCGGTGAGGACCTCCTCGGTTGCGGCCCCGCGCTCTTCGCGCGCGCGCAGCGCGAGGGCGAGCGCGAGGTAGCCGCCGGTGATCGACGCCGTGCGCGTCCCGGCATCGGCCTGGAGCACGTCGCAATCGATCCAGATCGTGCACTCACCCAGCTTGACCAGGTCCGTCACCGACCGGAGCGACCGGCCGATCAACCGCTGGATCTCCTGGGTGCGGCCGGACGGCCGGCCCTTGCTCACCTCGCGTGAGGTTCGTTCCGCCGTGGCCCGGGGGAGCATGGAGTACTCGGCGGTCACCCATCCCTTCCCCGTGCCCTGGAGGAACCTCGGGGACCGCTCGTCGAACGTCGCGGCGACGAGCACCTTGGTCCGTCCCATCTCGAGCAACACCGACCCCTCGGCCCACTCCTGGTAGCCCAGCTCAACCTTGACCGGCCGAAGGTCCGCGGGGCCGCGGCCGTCGGGACGCTCGTTCACTTCGCCACCTCGAGCCGCAGGCCCTCGGTCGCGAGCTCGATCGGCCCGTCGAACGCCTCCGCCGCCTGCGCCCGGGACATCTCCTTGTCCGAGGTGGGCCAGATGTGCGTGAGGAGGAGCATGCCGGCGCCGGCCTCTCGGGCGTACGATGCGGCTTGGCGGGCCGAGAGGTGGAACGGGAGGAGCTTGTCCTCGTCCTGCCAGGTGGCCTCGGACAGGAGTACGTCCGCGTCGCGACCGAGGTCATCGACCTTCGACGTGGGCCCGGTGTCCCCGGTGTACGCCAGCGCGGTGCCGTCGGTGTCCAAGCGGAACCCCAGGGCCACCAGCCCGAGGTGCGACATCGGCTCGGTTCGGACCCTGAACGGGCCGACCTCGAACCGCTCGCCCGGCGACACCTCGTGCCAGTCGAACGCGTCACGCATCGTCCTCCGGCTGTCCTCGGAGACCAGCTCCTCCGCTCTGGCCGGGAATCCCGATGGGGCGTACACGGGGAGGTGCGGATCGCCGAGCTTGCCGTAGTGGCGCGCGTAGAAGCACGGGTACAGATCGACGATGTGGTCGGGATGCTCATGTGAGATGAGGATGGCGTCGAGCTCGGGGAGCTCGATGTGCCGTTGCAGGTTGGCCAGGGTCCCGGTGCCCGCGTCGACCCAGACGTTGAACCCGTCATGGCGTACCAGGTACCCGCTGGTGGCCGTCCCAGGCTCGGGCCACGTACCGCTCGCGCCGAGGACGATCAGCTCCACGAGCCACCTCCTACCGGCTGAACGGCAACGGCATCGATCGTGCCCACGCCGGGACCGAGGAAATGGTGGGCCACCGACCGGAATTGACCGGGGTCGCCGGTACACAGGAACTCGTGCCGGGGGTCGGCCCGCCTACCCGTCAGCAGATCCAGCGAGCGGAGGGTGGCGTAGACGTCCTTGGCCGTCTCCTCCGCCGAGGAGACCAGCACGACGTCCTCCCCCATCACCATCTGGATGAGTCCGGACAGCATCGGGTAGTGGGTGCACCCCAGGATCAGCGTGTCCACCCGCTGATCCCGGAGCGGCGACAGGTACGTGCGCGCCGCGGCGAGGAGCTCGTCGCTCGATGTGTCGCCGGCCTCGACGTGCTCGACGAACGCGGGGCACGGGCGGGAGAGCAAGTCCACCGAGGCTCCGGTGGCTGCCACCGCGCGGTCGTAGGCTCCACTCGAGATCGTCGCCACCGTCCCGATGACGCCGATCCTGCCGTTCCGAGTGGCTCGGACGGCGGCCCTCGCTCCGGGGTCGATCACGCCGACCACTGGGAGGACAGCCGCGTCGGTGACGTCGCGGATCGCCGCGACCTCGATCGAGTTGCACCCCACCACGAGGACCTTCACGTCCCTCGCCACGAGGTAGTCGGCGATCTCCAGGGCATAGGTCCGGATCTCGGGAAGCGGCCTCGGGCCGTACGGGAACCTCGCGGTGTCGCCGACGTACACGATCGGTTCGTATGGCAGGAGGTCCAGGACCGCCCGAGCCACCGTCAGCCCTCCGACCCCGGAGTCGAACACGCCGATCGGGCGGCTATCGGGCATCGACTACCACCATAGGGTTTCCGAGACGCTCTTCTCGGCCCGCTCCAGCTCCGCGGCCCAGGCCTCCGTCGACAGATACTTCCATCCTCCGTCGGGGAGCAGGCAGACGATGTCCCCCCGCTCGATCTCGGCGGCGATCCGCTGGGCCACCGACACGACGGCCCCCGATGAGATGCCGGCGAAGATCCCCTCCTTCTCGGTCAGTTCCCGAGTGGCCCGAAGGGAGTCGGACGAGTTGACGAGGAACTTCCGGTCAAGCACCGACTGATCGAAGATCGGCGGGATGAACCCCTCGTCGAGGGATCGAAGACCGTAGACCATCTCGCCGAGCTCCGGCTCCGCGGCGATCACCTTGATCGCTGGGTCGTGCTCGTGGAGGCGATGGCCGACGCCGGTGAGCGTGCCGCCGGTTCCGAGCCCGGCCACGAAGTGAGTCACCTCGGGTAGGTCCCGAACGATCTCGGGCCCGGTCCCCTCGTAGTGGGCGAGTGGGTTGGCCGGGTTCCCGTACTGGAAGGGCATGTAGTACCGCTCGTCGCGGGCCAGCGCCCTTGCCACCTCGATCGAGCCGTTCGTTCCCTTGTCCGCCGGCGAGTAGACGATCTCGGCGCCGAACAGCTCGAGCAGGCGGATCCGCTCTTCGCTCGCATTGTCCGGGATGACCACGGTGAGTCGATACCCCATCCGTCGGGCCACCATGGCAAGCGCGATGCCGGTGTTCCCCGACGTCGGCTCCAGGATGGTCTTCTCCGGCGTGAGCTCCCCCGACGCCAGGGCTGCCTCGATCATCCGTTTGGCGATGCGATCCTTCAGCGACCCGCTGGGGTTCTGCCCCTCGAGCTTGCCCCACAGCCGAACGGCCGGCTTCGGGCTCATCGCCGGAAGGCCGACGAGCGGAGTCTGGCCGATGGCGTCGAGGATGTCCGAGTACCGCACGCGCTCGATTATCCCAGCGGGCGGGGCACCGACCGGCCCGAGGCCGTCGTCTGACGATGGCCCCTCGAGGGGGGGCGCGCAGTCGATCGTTCCACCGAGAACCCCCTTCGAAACGACGGCACGGCCCCATAGAGCCTCGAGCGAGGGGCGAGCATACCGTGCGGGGAAATCCCAGAGGGGAGGATGCCCCGCGGGTAATGACGCCCATCTATCGAGTCGGGTATCGAGTCGGGGAAGGCAATTCCGGCGACGTTCCGGGGGTCGGGGAACGCATCATCTCCTCGAAGCTCAGCGCGAGCCCAACACCGAATCCGATCGCGCCAAGGACGGCAGGCGCTAGGTGGACGGCACTGACGTAACCAACGAGAAAGTGGATACCGATCGCCGTGAACGATGCGGCTGCCCACGAGATGACAAGCACCTGCCACAGGCTTCGAGACGGTCGCCCGCACCAGACGCAGAAGAATGCGGTGAGGCCGGTCGTGCAGACCGCCCCTCCAAACCCCGCGCGGTCGTGCGCCAGGAGGGGCACGATGCGCGGGTTGAGCGCATCCAGCGCCATCCGCGTTGTCCCGGTGAACCCCAGGTCCTGCGACACAAAGACACGGGTCACCCCGACCCACAGGATGGTGAAGCCCCCGAGAGTCATGCCGGCTGCCGCGACCAACATGAGCCCACGCCCCAACCCGGATTGCGATGCCCATGGCGGCCGTGCGCGCGGGCGAAGCATGACGCCAGGACCGATGCCGGCGACGAGGCGACGCGATCGCACAAGACCGAGGACGAACACGGGGAGGAGCAGCAGGGTCCCGACTCCGTGCCAGGTGTCCAGGTATCCGAACCCGAGGTAGGCGAGGAAGCTGCCGAACCCGATTGCGCCGCTCAGGATGAAGATCCACCAGGCCCAGCCCTCACCTTCGCCAAGCGGGAAGATAGCGAGCCAGACGAAGAGCGACCCGATCGCGATAAGGGCGCCGCCGAAGGCCACGCGGTCGTGGATCATGAAATCCAACACCCGGCACCCGTTCAGCCTGCACAACTCGGCCGGTGTCATCCCAAGGAAAGCGAGATCCTGCGGTAGGAACTGGCGACCCGCTGACAAGAACAACGCGAAGCCACCCGAGAACATGAGGCTCGCCCCGGTCAGGACGAGCAGAGGTCGGCCATCCCCGAGGACTGTTTCGAACAGACCCGGGTCAGTCCCCGAGGAGTTCGATTCCAGGGTCATGACTCGCCGAAGTCTACGGTGACGGCGTGTCAGCGGCCGTCGGCCGCGCCGGAGTGCTTACGCCAGGCCGCCGGCCACCGCGGGCAAGATCGAGACCGTGTCCCCTTCCTTCACGCTGGTCTCGAGGGCACCGAGGTACCGCACGTCCTCGTCGTTCACGTAGACGTTGATGAACCGGTGGAGTCCACCGTCGCCGGCCACGATGTTCTTCGTGATGCCCGGGTATCGGGATTCCAGGTTGGACAGCAGGTCGCCGAGCGTCGAGCCCTCGGCGTCCACCAAGGCCTCACCGCCGGCGTGCCTCCTCAGGATCGTAGGGAGTTTCACGCGAACCGACACTGGGTGATCACTCCTTCTTCACTACACGGTGGTGGACACGCCGTGCTCGGCCTCCGGCGGGGCCTCCCCGGGCGCGAGGCCGCAGAACGCCTCGTAGTCGATGAGCTCCGTGATGGTCGGTTCCTTCCCGCACACCGGGCAATCCGCATCCCACCGGACGCGCACGGTGGTGAAGTCCATCGCCTGGGCATCGAACAGCAGGAGGCGGCCGATCAACGGCTCGCCCACGCCCGTGATCAGCTTGATGGCCTCCGTTGCCTGGATGCTCCCCACGATGCCGGGAAGCACGCCGAACACGCCCCCTTCCGCGCATGAGGGAACCGTGCCCGGAGGTGGTGGCTCGGGGAACAAGCATCGGTAGCACGGCCCGTCGTGGCCCGGCATGAACACCGTGGCCTGTCCGTCCCACTGGTAGATCGACCCATAGACGAGCGGCTTGCCCAGCATCTGGGTCGCGTCGTTCACCAGGTACCGCACGGGGAAGTTGTCGGTCCCATCCACGACGACGTCCCACGGGTCCAGGATCTCGAATGCATTGGACGAAGACAGAATGGTGTCGAACGGAACGATCTCGATCGTCGGGTTGATGGCGTGGAGCCGGTCCACAGCGCTCGCCACCTTCGGCCGCCCCACATCGGGGGTCGAGTGCAGGATCTGCCGCTGAAGGTTGGATTCGTCCACCCGGTCGAAGTCCAGGATCCCGAGCGTCCCCACCCCCGCGGCCGCGAGATACATCGCCACTGGAGAGCCGAGGCCGCCAGCGCCGATCACCAGGACCTTCGAATCGAGCAGCTTGCGCTGGCCCTCACCCCCGATCCCGGGCAGGATGATGTGGCGGGAGTATCGGCGGACCTGTTCCTCGGTGAACCCCGGGCTCATCGGATCGCCAGCTCCTCCTCGGCCACCTCGCCGTCGGTGATGCGGAACGCTCTGACCACCGGGTTGTCCCGGTCGGTCAGGGACACCAGCACGTAGTGCACGTTGGGGTAGAAGGGCTGCACCCACCGTGCTCGGTCGCGATCGGTCTCCGAGGGGTAGGCCTCGGTGTGCGTGTGGGTGTGGTAGATGCCCCACAGCTCGGAGCCCGTTTCCTCGATCTCCTTCGTGACCCGCAGCTGCTCGGTGGGATCGAGCCGGTAGGACGTAGGGCTCTCGTCCACGTTGCGCATGGTGAACACCTTCACGGCACTTCCATCGGTCCCCGCGATCAGCCCACAGGCCTCATTGGGAAGCTCCCGCAGCCCGTGTTCCACGATCTCCTTGGCGAAGAGGGTGTCGAGCTCGATCATTGCAATATCGATAACTGTAGCAGCGGGCCCCTATTCCCTGAATCGCGGTTCAGTCCGGCGTGAGCCTTCCCTCGACCGTGATGTGGCCGGGCTCACCCTCCTCGGTGAGGCCGACCTCCACGGCCTGAACCCCCCGCGCTACCAAGCGAAGCCGCATGTCCTCGGGGTCGGCGGCGGCGATCAGGAGGCCGCCGGATGTCTGGGCATCGGCCAGGACGAGCTGCTCGGGCTCGGTGAGATCCGCCCAGTCCACGAAGGGCTGGAGGTAGGCGTGGTTGCGCCTGGTGCCGCTCGGTACGACGTCCGCCGCGGCCAGATCGAGGACCTCGGAAAGGACCGGAACAGCGCCGGCGAAGACCGACGCGGCTACGCCCGAAGCGACCAACATCTTCTGGAGGTGCCCGAGGAGGCCGAACCCTGTCACGTCGGTGGCGGCGCGAGCATCGCCCTCGACCATTGCTGCCGATGCGTCTGCGTTCAGCGTGGTCATCACCTCGACGGCGGCCTTCACCTGGAGGTCGGTGGCCATCTGCCGCTTGATCGCGGTGGTGATGATGCCCAGGCCGAGCGGCTTGGTCAGGAACAGGGCGGCTCCGGCCGGCGCCGTGGAGTTTCGCACGATCCGCTCGACGGGAACGAACCCCATGGCCACCATGCCGTACTTGGGCTCGGGATCGGTGATGGAGTGGCCGCCCACGACCGCGACCCCGGCCTGATGCGCCACGTCCTGTCCCCCTTGCATCACCCGGGCCAGCAGCTCGAGGGGGAGGTCGTCCACCGGCCAGCTCATCAGGTTGAGGGCGATGACCGGAGAGCCGCCCATCGCGTACACGTCGCTGAAGGCATTCGCCGCGGCGATGCGGCCCCAGTCGTAAGCGTCGTCGACGATGGGGGTGAAGAAGTCGACCGTGGCCACGAGCCCCCGGCCGTCGGGCAGCAGGTACACCGCGGCGTCGTCACCGGTCTCGGCAGAGACGAGCACCTCCCTGGGCATGGCCGGCGCCTCGAGCTGGTTCAGCACTTCGTCCAGATGGGCCGGTCCGAGCTTGCAGGCGCACCCGGCGCCGTGGCTGAACGTGGTGAGCCGCACGTCCTCGCGCATGGGCTGAGGATACCGCCGGTTGCTCGTTCCAGATGCCACACTCCCTCCCGTGCGAACGGCGGTGGTCGGCCACGTGGAGTGGATCGAGTTCGGCAAGGTGGACCACGTCCCGAAGCCCGGAGAGATCGTCCACGCCACCGAGTGGTGGGAGGAGCCGGCGGGCGGCGGCGCTGTTGCCGCGGTCCAGCTTCACAAGCTGTCCGGAGACTGCACGTTCCTCACCGCGCTGGGAAGGGACGCCGTCGGAAGGCGCGCGCACCTGGAGCTCGAGTCCCTCGGTCCACGGGTCGAAGCCGCAATGCGCACTGAGCCCACACGCCGCGGCGTGACGTTCATCGACTCGAGCGGCGAGCGGACCATCACCACCCTCGGCGAACGGCTGCAGCCGCTCGCCGAGGATCCCCTCCCGTGGGACGAGCTGGCCTCGGTCGACGCCGTGTTCCTGACCGCCGGGGACGCTGCGGCGGTCCATGCGGCCCGCAGGGCAAGGGTCCTGGTGGCCACCAGTCGAGTGATGGGCTTGTTGGCCGCGGCCGACGTGCCGCTCGACGCCCTCGTCGGCAGTGGACGCGACCCCTCCGAGCGGTACGACTCCTCGGTGCTCTCCCATCGGCCTGGCCTGCTCGTTCGGACCGCAGGCATGGAGGGCGGCTCGTTCGAGACCGCCGACGGCGGCTCGGGCACGTACGACGCGGTCCCGCTCCCCGGGCCCCTGGTGGACACGTACGGCGGAGGGGACAGCTTCGCCGCCGGGCTCACGTTCGCCTTGGGAGCCGGACACGAGGTCCCCGAGGCCCTTCGCTTGGCGGCGACGTGCGGGGCGTGGTGCGTGGCCGGCCGGGGCCCCTATCAAGGTCAGCTCATCGCGGCCGATATCCACTGAGCGGGGGACAGGCGCCGGCGCGTCGTTCCGACCCGCGATCCTTCGAGCAACGAGGAGGGTGGGTGGACGAGATCCGCTGCGCCTGGTGCGGGACGAACAACGGTGCGGGTCGCACCTCCTGCATGTCCTGCGGCACGCGCCTCGTTCCACCCCAGGAGGGCGAGCCCGGCTGGGCGGTCCCCCCGGAATCCGTCACGCCGGTCCCGCCCCGATCCACCGCGGGATCGTCCGTCCCACCCGAGCCGGCCGCGTCTCGGCGATCCGAGAGCTGGGGGGCCGGTCCGGATCCCGGCACGCCTCCGGTCCCCGCCGCGCCCTCTGGGGTCCTCCACAGCACCGCCGCGATCCCGCCACAGCCACTCCCCATGCCGAACTGGCCACCCACCACCACGTGGCCCGGCTCCGCGCCGAAAGCGAGCGGATCGATGGCCGGCGCGTTGTGGGCGGGGATCGTCGTCGTGGTCTTGGTCGCCTTGGGCTTCGTTCTCGTTCAGAGGATGCACTCCGGGATCAGTTTTCCCGACACGATCGACGGATATCAGCACGACGAGTCACAGATCGCCGCCGCGGCGACGGACTACATGGAGAAGGCCCTGAAGAGCTTCGAGGTCGAGGCAAAGGCCGCGATCTACGGAGACGTCTCCACCAGCGGGTTCATAGTCATCGCCTTCGAGACCGATGGCTCGCCGCTCCCGGGCGGCCTGGAGGGCTTCGCCAACGGCTTCGCGGGCTCGGGCGGTGGCTCCGTCGACACGGGCCGGGCCATAGCCGAGACCAGGGATGGTGTGACCTACCGGTGTGCGGCGATCGTCCTGGATCGCCCCTCCACCATCGGCGACCCCCAGGCGGTGTGCGTGTGGACCGATGAGGACACGGGTGGCTTCGTCGTCGACGCCATCTCGCCGGACACGACCGCCGCCATGGACCTCACTGCCAAGGTCCACGACAGCGTCGGCTAGTGGCGCCTCAGGGCATCCCGTTTTCCCAATGGTGGTCTCGAACGCGCTCTGCGGCCGCCACCGTGGCCGGCCCGAGCGTCCGATCCCTGCCGGGCAGGTGCTTGCGGATCTCCGCCAGCTCGCGCCGGGTGAACTCGCACCTCGTCGTGATCGGGTCCACACCATACAGCCGGGCCCCGTTCAGCCCCAGGATCTTCGCCTTCAGCTCCTTGGTCAACCGAGGGTAGCCGTAGCGTTCCTGGAGCTCGTCGCTGATGTGGAACGACCGCAGGGCCTGGATCTGGTCCTGGGGCGAGCCGTAGAACAGGCAATCGGTCCCCCACACCACGTTGTCCTCCCCCACGTAGCGGAGGAGCTTGCCCAGGACGTGCGCGGCCTGATCGGGCGCCCGGAACACGCTCCACCAGGTCGACCCGAGCTCGGCATAGACGTTCTCGTTCGGACCGATCCCCGCCCGCCTCAGCGAGGACACTAGGCGGTTGATGCCGACCTCGGCGGTGCCCACCGTGTATGGCCCCTCGGGACCTCCGGCCTCGTACCCCGAGTGGTACACGACGAAGTCGACGTCGGGATGGCGCCTGGCGGCGGGACCGATGTCGACCGGCGAGCCGAACCGACTGCTCCGGGAGAAGCCCTTGTGCGCGCAGATCCGAGGGATCCCGAGCTCGACCGCCTTGCGAATGAACGCTTCCCCCACCTGCGGCACTCCGCGTTCGTGGTCGTCGAGCCACCAGGCGTTCCCGTCGTGCTGGAAGACGTCGGGGAAGTGGGTGAACGTCTTCCACGCCACGATGGGGTACGTCCGCGTCAGGTCCTCCATGGCCTCGAGGGTCGCTCGGAGCGGCCCGACATTGGGCAGGGCCTGTCCGTGAAGCAGCACGCGGTCGTCTCGGCAAAGCCCCTCGGCCACCTTCCGCGTTTCGGCCATGACCTTGGCAGAGAGCGGGCTGCCCTCCGGATAGATCGGGAGGGCCGACAGGACCAGCATCGACGTGTCGCTCCGCAGGAACATCAGCTCCATGAAGTGGTCGATCGAGTAGCAGGTCCGAGGATCGTCCTCGCCGCAGTACCGCTGGGGGAACCGCGTCCAGAAGTCCTGCCCGTTCAGAACGGGGTTCAGGTCGTACTCGAGAAGATGACCCTGGATGTCGAACACGAACTCCTCGCCCCCGATCGCGCCCTGCGCGGCATCGGGCTCGGTCGTGGCCTCGGGGGGGATGGAGTAGCCGCCGCCCGGGGTCGCGCCGGATGAGCCGGACACGTGGCGGACGGCTTCGCGCGTACAGGCGTCGAGCACGAGGAGGGTAGTGGCCGCCCCGCAGACAGAGAGGAGGAACTCGCGCCGGCTCATCCCCAGGCGCTTGGCGTTCCGCTCGCATTCCTCCCCGGCCCGCCGGACGGTCTCCCGCATGACCGGCGAGAGGGGCTGGGGGTCGTACTCGCCGTTCGAGCACGGCCCGAATTTGATGGGGAGCCCAGGGTCGTCGTCGCGCCAGCCCGCCACGGTCGAAGGGTAGACCGGGCGGAGCCGGTATGGGTTCCGCGGAGACCTACTCGGTTTCCTCCGGCAGGGAGGAGCCGATCGCGTGATACCCGCCGTCGACGTGGAGGATCTCCCCGGTGATCCCCGAGGCCCAGTCCGACAGCAGGAACACCGCGGCCTTCGCAACCGGCGTAGGGTCGCCCGTGTTCCACCCGAGCGGCGCCCGCTCGCCCCACCCGTCGGCGAGCGCGTCGAACCCGGGGATGCCCTTGGCCGCGATGGTTCGAAGCGGGCCGGCCGAGACCAGGTTCACTCGGATCCGATGCCGCCCGAGGTCGCGCGCCAGGTAGCGCGCGACAGACTCCAGACCCGCCTTGGCCACGCCCATCCAGTCGTATAAGGGCCAGGCCACCGAGGCGTCGAAGTCCAGAGCCACGACGCCGCCCCCATGCTCACCCATCAGCGGCAGCATCCCCACGGCGATGGCCTTCAGCGAGTACGCGCTGGTCTGGAGTGCCGCCTGGACGCTCTCCCACGGCGTGTTCAGGAAGTTGCCGCCGAGCGCGTCCCGCGGGGCGAACGCGATCGCGTGCAGGAACCCGTCGACCCGTCCCCATCGCTTCGCCAGGTCGTCGGCCACCGCCTGGATGTGGTCGGGGTTGTTCGCGTCCATCTCCAGCACGTCAACCGGTTGCGGCAGCCGCTTGGCGCTCTTCGCGGTGAGGCTCATGGCCCGTCCGAACGAGGTGAGGACGAGCTCCGCGCCCTGCTCCTGAGCGGCCTGCGCTACCGAGTACGCGATGCTGTCGCGCGTCAGCACCCCGGTGATCAGGAGCCTCTTGCCCTCGAGCAGCATCCGTCCCTCTCGCGACTCGGACCCGGATGCTAGCGGCTCGCGTGCCGGTGCGCCTTCGACCGCGGGCGCCTCCGAACGCACCTGCCCAGCCGCGGGCGCCTCCGACCGCACCCGCCCGACCGCGGACGCTAGGCTCCCGGGCGATGGATCTTCGCTCGCTCCCCAAGGTCGATCTCCACCGCCACCTGGAGGGCGCGATCCGGCTCCAGACCATCATCGACCTGTACCGGGAGGCGGGCCAGCCGCTCGGGGCCCGAACCCCCGAGGAGCTCGCGCCTGAGGCCCAGGTGCTGCGACCCATGAGCAGCCTGGCCGAGGTCCTGACGTATTTCCGGGTCGCCCAGGAGGCATTCCGAGACTTCGGTGCGGTGGAGCGGATCGCGTTCGAGGCGGTCGAGGACCTGGCGAGCGACAACGTGCGACTGGCGGAGCTCAGGTTCTCCCCCGAGTTCCTGTGCAAGCCCTTCGAGCTGGACTGGGATCGGGCTCTGGAAGCCATCCGTGCCGGCGTCGATAAGGCCGGGGACCGCGATGTCGCCGTGGGACTGATCGCCATCGTCAGCCGGTCCTACGGCATCGAGTCCGCCGAGCGAACGGTCGAGTTCGCACTCCGCAACCGGGAGCACCTAGTGGGGTTCGACCTGGCCGACGACGAGCTCCATCACCCGGCCGCGACGTTCGCCGGCGTTCTGGCGCCCCTCCGCGAGGCCGGCATCCCGCTCACGGCCCATTACGGGGAGTCCGGGGGTCCCGACTACCCGCGTGAGGCCGTCCAGGCCCTGGGGGTCAGCCGTCTCGGCCACGGCGTTAGCGTGGCGTGGGATCCCGTGGTCACGGAGCTCGTGATCGACCGCGGCGTTGCCCTCGAGATGTGCCCCACGTCGAACCAGCGGACGAACGCGGTCCCCAGCTTGAAGGATCATCCCGCGCGTCGGCTCCTCCAGGAGGGTGCGCGCGTGACCATCAACACCGACGACCCGGGGTTGTTCGGCATCGACCTCACGCACGAGCTATCCGTCGCGGAGGAGGTCCTGGGGTTCGACGACAGCGAACTCAAGCGGGTAACAGCCAACGCGCTCGAGGCCAGCTTCCTTCCCGAAGCGGTGAAGGCCGACGTCCGCGAGCGGCACTTCGGCTGGGTCCACGAGGCGTGATGCCGTGGCATAGGCCGAAACGCCCTGTCGGCCGGCGGGACTAGGATGAGCTCATGAAGGGCGACCGCGTCGAGATCGTGATCGACGTCGGGACCGGCGTGCAGACGTTCGAGATCGACGCCAGCAAGTCTGGGCGGCACGTGGAGGTCACGACCTCCCGAGGCGTGGTGGAAGTGGCCGAGGTCACCAGAACCGGCAAGACCGTGCGGAGCGGCCGGTTCATGTCCGACCGTGTCGTGGCTCTTGTGGAGCACCCCGCCGAGTCGCCCCGCCGCCGCCGGGGACAGCGCGTGGCCCGGGGCCAGTCCGCCCTGCTCTGAAAGATCCTGGGGAGCTCGCCGGCTGAGACAAAGTCGGCCTGGCACTGGCCGGCAACAGAGCTGCATTCTCCACGAATTCCTCACACGCCCGCCCACCACCCGCAACGAATCCTCACTGAAGGCTTAGGAGATCGGCGCAGCCCATGGCCACGCTCGCATCGGGTGTTCGCCCCGACGAGTACCTGCCGCCGGGGTCAGCCGTCGCGGTCGTCGTCGAGGCTCGGACACCGTGGCAGCTGTTTTGGTCCAGGTTTCGAATCGATCGCGCCGCGATGGCCGGGTTGGTCACGATCGCGATCCTGGTGATGCTCGCGGTCGCGGCGCCACTCGTCTCCCGGTTCGTCGGTCACGGTCCGAACCAGCTCTTTGGCAACATGACCACGGCGCTCGGCTTGCCGCGGGGCCCCAGCTCGCAGTTCTGGTTCGGGGCGGACTCCGTGGGCCGTGACGTCTTCGTCCGGACGATCTACGGCGCTCGCACCTCGCTCACGGTTGCCTTTCTTGCCACCGGCGCGGCCACCCTCATTGGGGTGACGCTCGGACTCCTCGCCGGGTTCTTCCGAGGCTGGGTGGACACCGCGATTTCGCGCGCCATCGACATCGTGCTCTCGCTACCGCTCCTGCTACTTGCGATCGGGATCGCGGCGGCGTGCTCCGTGTCGCCGAATGGGTGCCTGGATGGGCTGGTGCAGCCGGGGCTCCGGCTCGTGGTCGTGGTGATCGGGCTTTTCACGTGGCCCCAGATCGCGCGCATCGTGCGAGGTCAGACATTCTCGTTGCAGGAGCGGGAGTTCGTGGAGGCCGCGCGGTCGATCGGCGAGGGGAACGCGCGAATCATGTTCCAGGAGATCCTGCCGAACCTTGTAGCGCCGATCGTGGTCTACGTAACGCTCATCCTCCCGAGCAACATCCTGTTCGAGGCGGCGCTCTCGTTTCTCGGGCTCGGGATCCCGCAGAGCACGCCATCGTGGGGCGGCATGATCGCCCAGGCGGCCGAAGGGCAGCTGTTCACGTACGCCTGGTGGATGATGCTTTTTCCCGGCATCTTCCTCCTCCTCACCACGCTGGCGTTCAACCTGGTCGGTGACGGCCTGCGGGACGCGCTGGGTCCCGGCCGTCCCCTCGTTCGTGCACGCCTTCGCAGGTCCCGGAGAGGGGGGCGTCTACGTCGGTCCCACGTCGGAACGGCCCCAATGGGAGCCGGGAAAGGAGCGTCATGATCGCCATGATCAGGAGCCGCACCGCACCGATCGCGCTCATTGCGGCGCTGGCGATGATCGCGGTCGCGTGCGGCAGCAGTAGCAGCAGCAGCGGATCGCCGAGCGCAGCACCGAAGCCGGGAGGCGTGTATCGAACCGCACTGAGCAGCTTCGGCTTCACCGGAGGCTTCGACCCAACCGGCGAGTACCTCGGCCTCGCGTTCGATTTCTACGGCGGGTTGCTGCGAACGCTGGTGACCTATCGGCACGTCGAGGGCCCAGCGGGCAATATCCTGGTGCCCGACCTCGCGACGTCCGTCCCGCAGCCGACTGATGGCGGTCTGACATACACATTCCATCTCAAGCCGGGCATCATGTTCGGACCACCCTTGTCGCGTCCAATCACGTCGGGGGACATCGCCTACGCGTTCGAACGTATCGACTCCAAGCCCGAGGTGGCGCAGTACGCGTTCTACTACGACGGCGTGATCCGTGGCATGCACCAACATCCGGGTCCACCAACCCCCATCTCGGGGATCGAGGCCCCTGACGACCAGACGCTCGTCTTCCACCTTACGCGGCCAACCGGCGACTTCCTGTATCGGCTGGCCATGCCCGCCACCGCCCCGATCCCGAGGGAGGTCGCCAGGTGCTTTCCGACGGCGGGGGGATACGGTCGCGACGTCGTGTCTTCGGGCCCGTACATGATCCAGGGCGCGGACCACGTGGACATCTCCTCGTGCGGCGCGATCAAGCCGATGTCGGGATTCGACCCAACCAAGCAGCTCGTCTTGGTGAGGAACCCGGACTACGGGGAGTCCTCCGACAGCCGCGACGACCGATCGAACTTCTTGAACGGGATCTCCGTCATCGTCGACTCGAACGTGTCCGACATCTTCAACAAGGTGGAGTCGGGGGCGCTCGACGGCTCGCTCGCCGACCCGCCTCCTGCGACGGTGGCGCAGCATTACCTGACGGATCCGTCGCTCCGGGCCGACTTCCACGCGGATCCGGGCGACCGCACGTGGTACCTCTCGATGAATCTGACGACGCCGCCCTTCGACGACATCCATGTCCGAAAGGCAGTCAACGACATCATCGACAAGGCGGCATTGCTGCGCGCGTGGGGCGGTCCCACCCAGGGAGAGATCGCAACCCACATCATGCCCCCCTCGGTGCTGGAGGATCAGCTCACGAACAGCTTCGACCCCTATGCCACGCCCGGGGAGGCGGGATCGCTCGCGAAGGCCCAGGCCGAGATGAAGCTGTCGAAGTACGACTCCAATCACGATGGCATGTGCGATGCATCAGCGTGTAAAGACCTCGTGATGATCAATCGCAACTACGCGCCGTGGACGAACATGGAGCCGATCGTCGTCGACGATCTTGCCAAGATCGGAATCCGAGTCCTGCCACGTGAGCTGGAAACCTCCGCCGCTTACCAAACGATCCAGACGGTGAACAACGATATCCCCATCGCCCTGAACGCGGGTTGGGGGAAGGATTACGCAGATCCCTTCACGTTCGCGCAGCCGCTGTTCTCGGGCGCGTCGATCATTCCGACCGGCAACGTCAACTACTCGCTGGTCGGCCTGACCTCGGCCGAGGCCTCGAGAGACGGGATCATGCTGCCCTCCGGCGGGGTCCCCAGCGTCGACCGTCAGATCGACGCGTGCGAGGCGATGACAGTGACGCCGAGGCTCACTTGCTGGATCAACTTCGACGAGAACGTGACGACGAACGTCGTTCCGTGGGTGCCGTACCTGTGGGCCAACAACATCACGGTGACGGCACCCTCGGTCACGAGGTTCGCCTACGACCAGTTCTCTGGCTACATCTCGTTCACGCAGATCGCCGTGAACAACCAGACAAGCATCTAGGGAGATTGCTGGAGGTCCGAGGGATCGGGACCGGAAATCTCGGCCCGGCTCGAGCACCGGTTCCGATCCTCGGTCCGCCGACGGAGAGACGTGATGCTGCGCTACATCGCCAGGCGACTGCTCTGGGTGGTCTTCGTTGTGCTGGTGATCACGCTCCTTACCTACTTGATCTTCTTCGTGATGCCTCCCACCGACCCGGCCGTGGCGTTCGCGGGCAAGCAGCCGACCTCCGCCGACATCGCAGAGGTCCGACGCCTTTTCGGGCTCGACAAGCCCGTTTGGGCGCAGTACCTGCTCTTCCTGAAACACCTGTTCCTCGGTGATGGCTGGGGGTGGCCGGGGCTCGGCTTCTCCTTCACGACGCGCTCGCCCGTGCGTTCGATCATCGCCTCGCGGGCGTTCGTGACCCTGCAGCTCTCGCTCGGGGCCGCGCTCGTGTGGCTGTCCGTGGGCATCCCGATCGGGGTCCTATCGGCATTGCGGCCGAGGTCCCTGCGGGATCGGCTGGCGATGGCCTTCGCGCTCTTTGGCGTCTCCGCGCCGGTGTTCTGGCTGGGGCTCATGTGTCTGTGGTTGTTCTGGTTCAAGCTGCACTGGGCAGCGGGGTCGGGTTACGTCTCGATCGGGACCAGCCTTGGCCAGTGGTTCTCGCACCTGCTGATGCCTTGGATCGTTCTGGCGTTGCTGTTCACGGCCTTCTACGCGCGGATGGCGCGAGGCACGCTGATCGAGACGATGGGCGAAGACTACATCCGCACTGCCCGGGCCAAGGGTCTTCCTGAATGGAAGGTTGTCGTGAAGCACGGGCTGCGATCCAGCCTCACACCCATTGTCACGATGCTCGGGCTCGACCTGGGCACCCTCCTCGGGGGAGCCATCATCACGGAGACCGTCTTCAACCTTCAGGGCCTCGGCCTCTATTCGATCCAGTCCGTTTACCGGGGCGACCTACCCGGAGTTCTCGCGGTCACGGTCCTGGCGTCCTTGGCCATCGCTGTGATGAACCTCATCGTCGACGTTGTCTATGCGTTCTTGGACCCGCGGGTCCGATTCGCGTGAGGTCCCGCACCACACGAATCGCGAAGGGAGATCAATCGATGAGACGACACAGCTCGAGAAAGGGATTGCTCGTCGGCCTCAGCGTCGTTCTCGGGCTGACCGGAGTGGCCTGTGGCAAGTCAGGGTCGGCCCAGCAAGGCCAGGGCGGCGGAGGGCGCGCGATCACCATCACGGAAGGACAAGGGAACTCCTTCACGTTCTCGCCGGCAACACTCACTGTGAGTCGGGGTCAAACGCTGACGCTTGAAAACCCAAGCACCACACCTCACACGTTCACCGTCAACGGCCAGGGCATCGACATAGAGACTCAGCCCGGAGCCACCGGGTCCGTGACCATCGACCTCCCTCCGGGAACCTATGAGTTCATCTGTCGGTTTCACGTCCAGCTCGGGATGAAAGGCTCCTTGGTGGTGAAGTAGGGAGTGCCGAATCCGGACGCCGCCCAGCTTGAAGTCCTCGAGGTCGAAGAAGGCGCTCCAGGCATCGATCTCGGCCCACTCGTCCCACAGCGCTCGCTTCGACGCGAGGCGCTCGTCCATCCCGTCAAGGATGGCACGCGAGCAGCCCGCCACGCCGGGCTCAGCGGGCGGAGCGGAGCCGACCCAGCCTCGACCAGTCGGCGGGCCGGGTGATGGGGAACGTGTAGTAGCTCCCCCCGATGGCCCGCCGCCCCCGGACCGCGTCGACGAACCCGGCCGTCTCGCCCTTCGTCGCGTCGCCGCCGATCCCGCCGATCACGTGGATGGGAACGGACCAGTCCTCCGTCTGCTGCCGGATGAGGTCGATGTTGCCGGCCGTGTACCAGCGCGCACCGAATCTCCCACTGACCCGGAACGTGAAGTACGTCATCGGCAGGAACACGTCGTACACGTCCGCGAGTCCCTGATAGGGGAAGTGCGGCCAATACAGCTCGTCGGCCTGGAGCCGCCGAGGTGAAGGGATGATCGCGCCGAGCGCGTAACTCGGACCTACGGCCGCGCGGAGTCGCGCGGACAGCGACAGGAGACGCCGGGTCCTGTGCACCGGGCGTTCGACCGCGTCGGATTCGATGTCGAGCGCGAACGAGTCGAACCCGTTCCCCAGGGGTGTCCGATAGCGGATCGCGCCGAGCGAGCGATGGACGTCGAGAGCCAGGTCCCGGAGGCCGGGGAGGTACCAGGCCACCACGGAGACGCCATTGCGGTGCGCCGCGTCGAGGAACCGCCTGACGCCATCGGGGAACACCATCATCCGGCCCCGGCTGAAGTTCGAGGTCTCCAGATACAGCGTCTCGACTCCGCGGGCTCCCATGCGCCGGACGGCCGTCCCCGGATGCCTCCAGGCGACGTCGTAGATGTCGATCCACGTTCCCAGGCCGCGGTAGACCTGCAGGGAAGGTCGGCCGCCGGCGACCGTCGTCGGATGTACCCCAGCCGATTCCGGCGGGAGTCCCAGCAACCGCCCAACCGGCTGCACCGTTCCCGGGCGCCCGCTGCCGGCAAGCAGCCACGCCACCAGGTCGAGCACCAGGAAAACGGCGATCCTGATCCGCCTGCTTGCGAGCATGGCCAAGAGGGTACGAGCGAAGTAGAGCGAAGTCCCATCCGCCGCCGAATTAGGATGACATCTGCCGGGTACGGGAATCGGGAAGGGAAGTGGAAGCCACATGGGTGTGGAGGTCGATCGCGCGCGCGCACTGGTCGACGATTATTGGGAGGGGTTGATCGAGGCCGATCCGCTCCTCGGAACCCTGGTCGGCGACGAGCGGTTCGACGATCGGCTCCCCGATCCCAGCGAAGCCGGGCGATCCAAGCGGGAGGGCCTGCACCGCAAGGCCTTGAGACAGCTCGAGGCCCTCGATCGGAACGTTGCCGATGTGGGCGTTCGGACGTCGCTCGACATGCTCGAGGCCATCGCCCTTCGCGACTTGGCCGAGATCGACCATCGCCTGGACCGGCTCCGCCTGGTCAGCCACCTGTGGGGTCCGGGCCAGCTGTTCGGCGAGCTCGGTTCGCTTCAACGGGCCGACACGCCGGAGCGCCTCGATCGGTACCTGGCCCGCCTGAGCGCCGCCCCGGACTTCTTCCAGGCGGTCAACGACGTGGTTCATGAGGGCGTCCGGGCCGGCGTGACCGCACCTCGCGTCGTCGTCGAGCGCTCGGTCGCCCAGGTCGAGCGGCTGATGTCGACGCCGCCGGAGACCTCGCCGGCAGTGATGCCGGTTCCGGAGTCGGACGCCGCTGGTCGAGACCGCGTCGTCGTTGAGCTCCGACGGACGGTCATGCCCGCCCTGGAGACCTACCTCGAAGCGCTCCGCGACTACCTTCCGCACGCCACGGAGACCATCGGCCTGTTCGCTCTGCCGGGGGGCGATGCCATGTACGCGGCGGAGATCCTGTCGTGGACCACGCTTCCCCTGGAAGCCAGACGGATCCACGATCTCGGCCTGGAGGACCTCGAGCGGATCCAGGAGGAACGGATCCTGTGCGCCCGGCGCCTGGGCTCAACGGATCCGACCGCCGTGACGGCCGAGCTGAACGCCGACGGCCGCAACACGATCGGCGGCAAGGACGAGCTGGTCCGCCTGGCCGAGGACCAGGTCACCCGGGGATGGCAGGCCGCCCCCCGGTTCTTCGGCCGCCTCCCCAGGAACAACTGCGAGGTCCGCCCGGTCGAGGAGTTCCGGGAGGCCGACATGCCGTTCGCCTTCTACCAGCCGCCATCCGAGGACGGGTCGAGGCAGGGGATCTACTACGTGAACGGGTTCGAGCTCGAGAATCGGCCGCGTTACCACCTGGCGACCACCACGTACCACGAGGCCAACCCGGGCCATCACTTCCAGATCGCCATCGAGCAGGAGATGGGTGACCGGCCGAGCATCAAGCGGTTCGGCGGACTCCTGGCTGGAGCGGCGTTCGCCGAAGGTTGGGGCCTGTACAGCGAACGCCTGGCCGACGAGATGGGCCTGTTCCTGGACGATGTGGAGCGCCTGGGCATGCTCGACGCCCAAGCCCACCGGGCGGCCCGGCTGATCGTCGACACCGGGATCCACGCGTTCGGGTGGTCCAGGGAGCGAGCCATCGAGCAGCTCGAGGAGGCCGCCGTCCCCAACGTCGACGCGGTGATCGAGACGGACCGGTACATCACGCTTCCGGGGCAGGCTCTGGCGTACAAGATCGGGCAATTCGAGATCGAGCGGCTCCGAGCAGAGGCGATCGAGGCCGAGGGCGATGCCTTCTCACTCCCTGAATTCCACGACCGACTCCTGGCGCTGGGCTCTCTCCCGCTCCGCGCACTTCGCAGGGAGCTCGAGAGACGGCCTAACGGGACGGCTTCGGCTTGACCGCCTTCAGGAGCAGGTAGTCGAGCAGCCCGCGACGCCACAGCATCTCGACTTGCGAGAGCATGGCGCGGGAGGCCAGCCGGATCGCCATGGAGGCCTCACCCCTCTCGATGTCGAGCCGCCGGCGGACGAAGGCGAGCGCCGGAGCGATGACCCGATCGCCAACCGAGCGCGCTTCGACGTCCCGGAACCCCACGGCCTCGACGGCCTCGACGATCTGGTCCGCCGTCGCGACGGCAGCCGTCGACAGGCCCCATACCCGGAGCTGGGTCAGCCCCGCCAGTAGCTCGTCCGGACGGCGGGGCAGCCGCCTCACCGGGACATCGGACATCGAAAGGATGCCGCCCGGCCGGAGCACCCGGAACGCCTCGGCGAAGAACCGTGCCCGGGACGCGAAGTGGAACGCCGCCTCAACGCTGATCACGCCGTCCACGGTCTCGCCGCGGAGTGGGATCCGGGTGGCGTCGCCGTTCACCGGCTGGGCGTTCGCCTCAGCCAGGCGATGGCGGCCCGCACGGAGCTGAGATCGCGTGATGTTAAGGACGATGAGGCGCGTGGGGAGGACCACCTCCGCGATCAGAGGATCCTGCGCGCCGAGGCCGTTCCCGACGTCGAGCACCACGCCGCCTTGAGGGAGCGGCTCCGCGACGGTCGAGACCAGGCGACGAACAGCCCGAGGAGCCTCGGATGGGTCCGTCCCGTCGCCTTCCCACAACCCGAGGTTCAGCCACCCCTCGTCCAGGGCCAGGAAGAAGTCCGGCCCGATGCTGTCGTAGACCCTGGCGGCCGGGTTCCTTCCCTGCCACA
>DASSSA010000044.1:0-20343 GCA_035701505.1 Actinomycetota bacterium | reverse complement strand
GAGCAGCGTGGGCGAGGCGGAGGACATCGTGCAGGAGGCCTTCCTGCGCTTCCACCGCGAGCAGCATCAGGGCAGGGACATCGACTCGCCGCGGGCCTGGCTGTCCACGGTCACGACCCGGCTCGCCATCAACCAGGTGCGGTCGGCCCGCGCCCGGCGGGAGACCTACGTCGGCACCTGGCTGCCCGAGCCGCTGCTGACGGACCCGGCCACGGACGCCTCCGTGCACGCGGAGACCGCCGACTCGCTGTCGATGGCGTTCCTCGTGCTGCTGGAGAGCCTGAGCCCGGTCGAACGGGCGGTGTTCCTCCTGCGGGAGGTCTTCGACTACGGCTACGACGAGATCGCCGCCGTGGTCGGCAAGAGCGAGGAGAACTGCCGGCAGATCGCCGTTCGGGCTCGCCGGCAGGTCGAGGCGAAGAAGCCGCGCTTCGAGCCCTCACGCAGCCGGCGGGAGGAGCTTGCCCGGCGGTTCTTCGATGCGATCGGCGATGGTGACCTCGAAGGCCTCACGCGCATGCTCGCCGCCGACGCGGTCTCGTACAGCGATGGCGGCGGGAAGGCTTCAGCGTTCCCGCACCCGGTGCACGGGCGCGAAGGGATCGCGCGGGTCCTGCTCCGGTTCGGGGAATGGAGGGAGCAGCTGGGTGCCGAGCGAATGCAGTTGGCGGAGGTCAACGGACAGCCCGGAGCGGTGTTCCTCGGCCGAGATGGTCGGGCCGTCCTGGTCCTCACCCTCGACATCGCTGAGGGCCACGTCCAGACCATCCGCGCTGTCGTCAATCCGGAGAAGCTTCGTCACCTGGGTCCGAGGGCCGGTCGCCGCTTGCCGGTTGAACGCTGACCTCGAGGTCCGAAGTTTGCTTCCCGGCACCTGCAGGACCCTCATAGGGGGGTGGCGGCGATGAAAGGATGTCACACGGGAGGGTCTCGCCTTGTCTGGAGACCAAGGCACCCAGGACCGAGGAGGTCGCTATGAAGATCTTGGTCGCGGGAGCGACTCGAGGCGTTGGGCCGGCGGCTCGTCCCGATACGTAAAAAGGCTGACGTAGGAAACCCGGCCGAGTGGCCAGGAGGGGCAAGGTTTGCGAATCGCCCGCTCGATGCACAGGACCGTTGGCCCACTAGACAGGAGGACAGATCATGGCTATGCAGGCGCGAATCAGCACGATCGAAGGTGACGCAGCAAAGATCGACGATGCAGTCAAGATCATCAACGAGAAGATCATTCCCGCGCTTAAGAGCTTGCAAGGGTTCACAGCGGTCAACTTCTTGGCCGACAGGTCCGCTGGAAGGCTGGTTGCAGCCGCATTTTACGCCGACGAGGCCGCGCTCGAAGGAAGCGTCGACGCCGTGGGCCCCATGCGGACTGAGGTGGCAGACGCGATGGGAGGCAAGATCGTCAGCGTCGAATCCTACGAGCTGGTAGCCCAGAGCTGGTAAGAGTCCCGGTCGTGAGTCGGTGGATCGGTGGATGTGGCTTGGTCTTCGCCGGAGGACCAAGCGGATCGACATCCCGGCGTTCGCCGAGGTGACCGAGAAGGATCTGGGTGACCTCGACCTGAGCCATGCCCCTGCGTTCGGAAGCCCGTCGGAACGCCGTCCAGGTCGCGGCACACGGCTGCTTGCCGAGCGGAGTCAGGAACGCGCCGACACCATCGCCCGCGGGGCGAGTGCGTCCGCCACCAGCCGGAGCGGCTCGGGGCGGAGCCGGTAATACGCCCAACGTCCCCGCTGTTCGCGCTCGAGCAGTCCCGCCTCCGACAGCACGCGAAGGTGGTGGCTCACCGTCGGCTGCGACACGCCGAGCGCCGGGGTGAGCTCGCAGACACAAGCCTCCTCGGTTCCGGCCAGCAGACTCACGATCTGGAGCCGCGCGGGGTCGGCCAACACTCGGAGCGCCGAGGCCATGCGGTCAGCCTCCTCGCCCGACAGCTTTGCAGGGCCGAGCGGGGTGCAGCAGTCCTCGAGCTGGGCGATCTCCTTCCGCACGAGACTCATATTGACGGGTGTCGATGGATGTGTCAAGGTATCGACCGCGGTCGATGCGACGATCCGACCGCGCCGAGTGCGATCGGGAAGGAGGTGCGTTCGATGCGGGTCGATCCCTGTTGCCCGGACTGTCCTGACTGCCCACCTGACTGCTGCTGAGCCCACGCGGCGCTAGTGAATTGGGGGCGGTTCCCCTGCGGTTGAGATGAGCCGTCGGAGTCTGTGCACCGGCGTTCCGCCCGGGGGAGCCACCCCACCTTCTACCTCGCTTCGAATCATGCCTGAGGAGGAACACGATGAGTGAGCTACGGGAGAGCGTTCGCGATCGGTACACCGCGGCCGCACGCGCGGTCAGCGAGGGGGTCGCTGCCGACGATGCGAGCGATGAGGCCTGCTGCTGCGATCCTGCGGACGGCTACGGCGTCAGGTACTACGACATCGCGGAGCGCGGGAGCCTCCCCGACGATGCGGTGCTCGCGAGCCTTGGATGCGGGAACCCAACCTCCGTGGCCGAATTGCGCGAGGGCGAGACCGTCCTGGATCTCGGGTCGGGCGGGGGGATCGACGTGCTCCTGTCGGGCCGCCGAGTTGGTCCGACGGGGCACGTCTACGGCCTCGATATGACCGACGAGATGCTCGGGCTCGCGCGGGAGAACGCGCGTAAGGCCGAGATCACGAACGTCGAGTTCGTGAAGGGGTTCATCGAGGACGTCCCGCTTCCCGACGCCAGTGTCGACGTGATCATCTCCAACTGCGTGATCAACCTCTCGATCGACAAGCGCAGCGTGATGCGGGAGATGTTCCGCGTGCTGCGTCCCGGCGGACGGGTGGGGATCAGCGACGTCGTCGCTGCGAATGAGCTCTCGCCGGGCGAGCGAGCCGAACGGGGCAGCCATGTCGGGTGCATCGCTGGCGCGCTCTCGTTCGCGGAGTACGAGGCCCAGCTGACCGCGGCCGGGTTCATTGAGATCTCGATCGTGCCGACGCACGAGGAAGCCGAGTCGGTGTACAGCGCGATCGTCAAGGCAACGAAGCCCGTCGTCTGACCGACGAGCGTCGGCGGAGGGCCTGGCGCCGACGTCCTCCACGCGTGGGATAACCAACGGCCTTTGAGCTGCACCGGGTCATCACGCAGGAACCTGACCCGGATGCTGGCACAGGCTCGTCTTTGCCCCGCCAGAGACCACTCCTATACCCGTTCAGAAGGGGGAAGGGGTAAGGAATCACGACCGACTTGACAAATAACTGACGTCTCGTTAGGGTCACGACATAATGAGAGAGAAGAGAACGCCTACTGGAGCGGCCGCAACGGAACTCATCTTGTCCACGTTCCGGGCGAACGGCCTGCTGTTGGACGCTGGGGACCTCCTGAGCGCCGACGAGGGGCTCACGTCCGCCCGGTGGCAGGTGCTCGGTGCGATCGCTCTGGCGGAGCGGCCGCTCACCGTGCCGCAGATCGCTCGGCGGATGGGCCTCACGCGACAGAGCGTGCACGCCACCGTGAATCGTCTCGTCCGCGACGGCTTCCTCGAGCTCGGCCCCAATGCTGATCACCGACGGTCTCCACTGGTCGGCATGACCAAGCAAGGCAGCGTCAAGTACGAGGCGATCGATGCCCGCCAAGTGGCGTGGATCAACCGGCTGGCGCGAGGGATCCCCCGTTCGGACATCGAGACAGCGGTGCGAGTGCTCGATGAGCTGTGCCGCCGACTCGAGGACGATCGGAGGGAAGAACGGGAGACGGCATAGCGGGTCGCTGACCTGCGCATCGGGCTGCGAAACAGCGAGCGAGGGTTGGACGAGGAGATAGGCGGATGAACGAGGTCTGGGCGGTCGGTGACACAGACCGTCCCACGGCGCCGCGGTTGCTCCCTGGATCGGCGGATAGAGAGGGGGTCCAGGTGACAGTCCTCGTGATCTGCGGAACGGCGGCCGGCGTGGTCGCCTCGCTCGCCCGGGGCGGGTCGCGGAGGCTCGCTTTCGCCGCGGTAGCCATGCCCAGTCAACTTGGTGCGGGTCGCTTCAAGCAATGCAGGAGGAGGAGGGAGTGTCATGACCCCTAAGCGAGTCTTTGTGCTGAACGCTGTGATCGCGGGTGGCTACGGCATCGCGCTGCTGGTGGCTACCGACCCGATCCTGGACGTCTACGGCATCACCCCCAATCCGGAGGGGGTCTATATGGCCCGCTGGTTCGGGCTGGGGCTGCTGGCGCTGGGTCTCACGACCTGGCTGGCGAGGGATGCTGCGGACTCCGCCGGCGGGCAGGCGGTTGCCCGAGCCCTGGCCGTCAGCTACGGCATCGGAGTGATGTTGGCCTTGTGGGGGACCCTATTCGGGCCCTTCAACGCGCTTGGCTGGGTCGCGGTGGGACTGAATCTGCTGCTCGGATCGAGCTTCGCCTGGTTCCAGTTCATCAAGCCGAGGAGATTCTTTGGCCTCCCCACCTGAAACCAAAGGAGACTGACTTCGCGGCTGTCCTGATGACGACCACACCCGATCTGCCAGACGTCGCACCGAGTCGTGGCCTCGCACAGTCTCCAGAACGAACACCACAGTCGAAGCGCCGGCTTCGGCGAACTGTTCGACCCGTTCCCTTGGATGGCGTAGGTTGTCGGCTCGCACCCGGATGCTCTTCCTGATCTGTTGCGGCCGAGCTCCTCACAAGCTCGGTCGAGCCTCCTGGCGATGTCGGCGAACTCGCCAGGCTCCATTCCCGGCGCGTGCCAGCCGTCAGCGTGGACCGAGCAAACCGAAGCCATCGAACGGAGGTAGGAAGACAGCGTCAGATCCACGTGCTCACCGCCCGCGTTCACGAAACGTGGAGGAGGAAGGGCTAGTGGATCTGGTGACAATCACCGCTGGGTCGCTCGATGTGAACTTCCGGGGCCGTTTGAGGATCGTACGCACCATTATGGCCTCGCACCGGTCTCGTCAGTCCTTCCGGCCGGTGAAGGCCAGGCGGACTCCGACGGCTAACATCATCAGTCCCCCGGCACCGCCCACCATCTCCAGCCTCCGAGGAGAGCGAGCGAACCAGTTCCGAGCCGTTCCGGCCACGAAGACCCAGGCGCTGTCCGATATCAATGCGATCAGCACGAACACGAGACTGAGCACCATGAGCTGGATCGGCAAGTGGCCGGTGGAGGCGGTGGCGAACTGGGGCAGGATCGCCGCGAAGAACACCAACGACTTTGGGTTGGTCGCCCCCACGATGAATCCCTCGACGAAGATGCGACGGACCCCTCTCGGGACCATGGTCGCGTCAAACACCTGAGAAAGTGTGCGTCGGTCACGGATCGCGCGGAGGCCGAGGACGACGATGTAGGCAGCACCCGCCACCCTCAGCACCGTGAAGAGTGGCGCGGATCGCTGGACGATGGCCCCGATGCCCACGGCCACGGTGGCCGCCTGAACGAGCTCGCCGGCAGCGTTGCCGGCGACGGTGGCCAGGCCGGCTCGGCGGCCGAGGGCGACCGCCCGGCTGATCTCGAACAGCACGCTCGGGCCGGGGATCACGATGAGGACGAACGCGGCCGCCGCGAACGTGAGTAGGCGATCGGTAGGCACCTGGGGGAAGCATAGGAGATGTCAGCGGGCCACCTTTCCAGGGTCCGGCGAAGATGTCGTAGCTGCGCGGCCATCCAAAGGGGCGCTGGCTCGCCCCCACTCTGCGTAGCCCCGACCTTTGAGGCGGATTGTTTGCCCAGATCGCCCGGGGAGGCTCATCCGGACGACGACGAGCGAAGTTCACGGCGATCCGCTCCTGCGCTTCGCTTTCCCCCCGTCGCCACGCGGAAGCTATTCGACGCTCTGCTGACTCAACGCTTGGGCTGGACCTCGGCATCAGCGTCTAGGGTAGGTATGGTGGCTCCTGGGTTTCGACCGACTCACTGGCTCGATCTCGTTTCCGTCATGAAGCACTGGACCGAGAGGCGCAAACAGGCATCCGTTGCGAGTGGCGCCGAGGTTGGCTACCTTGCCCCGATGGCGCGTCGATGCGCCTGCACCCTGGTCTTGTTTACCGTTGCCTCCTGCATGTCATCCGTGAGCCCCAATCCATCCGTTGAGGCGACCGTTCCGTACGCCCGCTACTTCTTCATCGCCCCTACAGACAAGGGGGTCCTCGAAGTGTGGGCCTCCCCAGCAACGATCTGTTACTCGACCCAGAGTTACCCAGCCAGGCCCATCGATGTCATCGCAAAGGCAAACGGCGCGTCGAACCCGGTCGCATCCTACGAACCATCGAGGACGGAGTACTGCGACCGGGGAGTCGACGACGAGGTCGTCGCAGCTCTGCTTTCCGATCCGTCCTCGTTCGTCATCAGATGGTCCCCGCAGGCTGGGGAGCCAGTAGTTATGACACCCCTGACGCCGACCCCTTCAACGTAAGGGGTTCCGAGCCAGGTGCGCTTCGCCTAGTATCGACGGTGAGGATGTGTAACGAGAAAACCGTGTGGTAGGCAGTCTCGGCATAGGGTTCTAGAGTTCTTCGATCAAGGCCCTCTCCGGACGGATAGATCCGCCAGCAGGAGCGGGGGACATGAGATTCTGGATCAAGACCGTCGCGCTGGTCACGATCCTGGGTCTGCCTGCCATCCCCTCGGTCGAGGCCACTCCGAATCTCACCGGGTACCCCAATTCGCTGGCCGCCACCGGCGATTCCATCACCCGGGCATACAACACGGGCACGTTGCCGTTCTCCGACGCCCCCGGCAATTCCTGGTCGACCGGCACGCGGGCCTCGGTGGAGAGCCACTACAGTCGGATCCTCGTAGCCCAACCAACCATCTTCGGCCGGAACTACAACCAGGCGGTGAGCGGGGCGAAGATGGCCGGGCTCGGGTCGCAGATCCAACAGGTCAACGACCGGGGCGTGGCCTACGTGACGATCCTGATGGGCGCGAACGACCTGTGCACCCGAACGGTGGCCGCGATGACGTCGGTGGCCGATTTCCGTTCCCAGTTCGAGCGGGCCATGGCTGCGCTCTCCGCCGGCTCCCCGCGAGCTCGCATCTATGTCGTGAGCATCCCCGACGTGTTCCGGCTGTGGGTCATCTTCAAGGACGATGTCCTGGCCCGAGTGGCCTGGCGGACTTTGGACACATGTCAATCCTTGCTGCGGCGCCCGCGCTCCACAGACCCCTCGGACGTGATGCGGCGAATGACCGTGCGGCAGCGCAACATCGACTTCAACGTGCAGCTGTCGGAGGTGTGTGCGACATACATCCACTGCCGATTCGATCAGAATGCTGTCTTCTCCGACCGGTTCCAGCCCGAGGACGTCTCGAGGCGTGACTATTTCCATCCCTCGCTCAAGGGCCAGCAGCGCCTGGCCCGAGTGACTTGGGGGGCGACCTTCGACTTCTCGGACCAGGTACCTCCCGTGACCACAGCGACCACGGCTGTGGTCGAGGGCGGCAGCTTGGTCTCACTGGAGGCAACCGACGACGTGGGCGTGGCCGGCATCGAGTACCGGCTCAACCTCGGAGCGTTTCAGCGCTCCTTGGGCCCGTTCGTCTTGGCCACGGGCAGCAATATCCGCTTTCGAGCTGTGGACGTGAACGGCAATTTCGAGACGACACAGTCGCTTACTGCCTGACTGGGACATCGATCGCGGGCTACGTTCCTCCCCCTGCTGCGCTGGGGCGAGCGACGGTGGTCCTGGAACGCCGATAGGCCCGGATCGGCCATGAGGCCCTGGGATAATCGTTTGCGCTCTTGCAGGGAGCTCCAGCAGGGAAGAGACGATGCTCCTCACTCTTACGACCACCCATAGACCCGCGACCGATCTCGGATACCTGCTGCACAAGAACCCGGGCGCGGTGCGCTCTGTCGATATGTGGTTCGGGCTGGCGCACGTCTTCTACCCGGAGGCGACGGACGAGCGTTGCACTGTCGCGCTGCTGCTTGAGGTCGACCCGATCGGCCTGGTCCGGCGGAAGGGGCGAGGGGCCGAGCCCGTTTCCCTCGAGCCCTACGTCAACGACCGACCCTACGCGGCCTCGTCGTTCGTGAGCGTAGCCCTGGCCAAGGTCTTCGGGACCGCGATGACCGGACGAAGCGCCGAGCGCCAGGAGCTCGCCGACACGCCGATCCCGCTCGAGGTGCGCATCCCCGCCCTCCCGTGTCGGGGAGGAGAGGGGTTGCTCCGTCGGCTGTTCGAGCCACTCAGTTACAGAGTGACCGCCACGCCCATCCCTCTCGACGAGCAGTTCCGGGAGTGGGGCGAGAGCGCGTACCTGAAGACGCGTCTCGTGACGGAGGCCCGCCTCGCTGATGTCCTGAGCCAGCTGTACGTGCTGCTTCCGGTCCTCGACGACGCGAAACACTACTGGGTGAGCCGGGAAGAGATCGAGAAGCTGCTTCGCCGCGGCGAGGGCTGGCTCCGGGACCATCCGGAGAACGAGCTGATCACCCGGCGTTACCTTCGGCACCAGCCCCGCCTCGCCCGCGAGGCTCTGGCCCGGCTGCTCGAGGAGGACCAGGCCGATCCGGATTCAACGGTCCGGGCTCACGACCAGGAAGAGGAGCAGGTCGAGCGACGGATCGGGCTGGGGGAGCAGCGGATGCAGGCAGTGGTCGGTGCCCTGAAGGATGCGGGAGCCACCCGCGTGCTCGACCTCGGTTGCGGGGACGGACGCCTCCTCCAGGCGTTGCTTCGAGACGGGTCGTTCGAGCGGATCGTCGGCGTGGACGTGTCGTATGCGGTCCTCGAGCGGGCCGCCCGGCGGATCCGGCTTCAGGAGATGTCTCCGAAGCAGCGGGAGCGCGTCGACCTCGTCCAGAGCTCGCTCACATACAGGGACCGCGGGCTTCAGGGCTACGACGCCGCGGCCGTGGTCGAGGTGATCGAGCACCTGGACTCTCCCCGGCTCGACGCGTTCGAGCGCGCCCTGTTGGAGGTGGCCCATCCAGGCACGGTTTTGGTGACGACGCCGAACGCCGAGTACAACGTGCGGTTCGAAGGTCTTCCGACTGGATCGCTCCGGCACCGGGACCACCGCTTCGAGTGGACCAGGGGGGAGTTCGAGACATGGGCGAACGGGGCGGCCGAGCGCAACGGCTACACGGTTCGGTTCCAGCCCGTGGGGCCCGAGGATCCGGAGGTCGGGTCGCCCACGCAGATGGCGGTGTTCAGCCGGTGAAGATCACCATCCCCGAGCTGTCGCTCGTGGTGCTGATCGGCCCATCTGGGTCGGGGAAGTCCACGTTTGCCACGCGCCACTTCAAGGCGACGGAGGTGCTGTCCTCCGACGCGTTCCGCGGGCTGGTGTCCGACGACAAGAACGACCAGGCCGCCACCAAGGACGCCTTCGACGCACTGCACTTCGTCGCGGGCAAGCGGCTCGCCTCCGGGAGGCTCTCGGTTGTCGACGCGACGAACGTCCAGCGCGAGGCGCGCCGGCCCCTGGTCGAGCTGGCCCGAGGCCATCACGTCTTGCCTGTGGCGATCGTGTTCGACATGCCAGAGCGGCTGTGCGTGGACCGGAACGCGGCCCGGCCCGATCGAGACTTCGGCCCGCACGTCGTGCGCCAGCAGCGCTCGCAGCTCAAGCGGTCCCTCCGAGGCCTCGACCGCGAGGGATTCCGCCGGGTGTTCGTGTTCCGCACGCCCGAAGAGGCGGAGTCGGCCGAGATCGAGCGAGAGCCGTCGTGGACCGACCGAAGCTCCGAGCACGGGCCGTTCGACATCATCGGCGACGTCCACGGCTGCTACGACGAGCTGGTCTCGCTGCTGACGAAGCTCGGCTACGAGATCGCCGAGGAGGGTTGGGGTGCCACGCATCCCGAGGGCAGGAAGGCGGTGTTCCTGGGGGACTTCGTGGACCGCGGACCGAAGACCCCGGCCGTTCTCCGCCTCGTCATGCGGATGGTCGCTTCGGGATCGGCGCTGTGTGTCCCCGGCAACCACGAGAACAAACTCGTCCGGGCGCTTCGGGGCCGGGACGTCCAGGTGACGCACGGGCTGGGCGAGTCGCTCGCGCAGCTGGAGGAGGAGCCTCCGGAGTTCGGCCAGCAGACCCTTGCGTTCCTTGACGGCTTGATCAGCCACTTCGTCCTCGACGACCGCAGGCTCGTTGTGGCGCACGCCGGGATGCGCGAGGAGATGCAGGGACGGGCCTCGGCCGCGGTTCGGGCGTTCGCTCTCTACGGCGAGACCACGGGAGAGACCGACGAGCTCGGCCTGCCCGTGCGATATCCGTGGGCGACCGAGTACCGGGGAAGGGCCATGGTCGTCTACGGCCACACGCCGGTGCTCGAGCCGGAGTGGGTCAACAACACCATCAACATCGACACAGGCTGCGTGTTCGGCGGCGGCCTTACCGCGCTGCGATACCCGGAGAAGGAACTCGTGGCTGTGCCTGCCGCGCAGACGTACTACGAACCGGTCCGTCCTTTGCCGCCGAAGGACGAAGGTCAACGGGCACCGGAGCCCGACGACCTGCTGGACATCGAGGACATCCTCGGAAAGCGAATCGTCGAGACCCGTCTTCAGCGGTCCGTGACGATCAGGGAGGAGAACGGTCGGGCCGCGCTCGAGGTCATGAGCCGCTTCGCGGCCGATCCCCGATGGCTCATCTATCTCCCGCCCACGATGTCACCCCCGGTCACGTCCGCCGAACCGGGGCTGCTGGAGCACCCCACCGAGGCCTTCTCGTACTACCGCAAGGAGGGGGTGGGGGAGGTCATCTGCCAGGAGAAGCACATGGGGTCCCGGGCCGTCGTCATCGTGTGCCGGGACGATGATGTCGCCCCGCGTCGCTTCAGGATCGACGGAGCGGGGATCTGCTACACGCGTACCGGACGGCCGTTCTTCGAGGATGCTGCGATGCAGGACGCATTGATCCGTCGCGTCCGCGCCGCCGTCGACGCCAGCGCGTTGTGGGATGAGCTGGAGACGGACTGGCTCGCGCTCGACTGTGAGCTCCTTCCCTGGTCGGCCAAGGCACTTGAGCTCCTCAAAACCCAGTACGCCGCGGTGGGAGCGTCATCAAAGGCGGCTCTCACGGGCGCGGTCCGGGAGCTCGAGGCTGGAGAAGGAAGGGGAGTCGAGGTCGAGCAGCTACTCGCCCGAAGCCGGGATCGGCTCCGGATGTCGGAACTCTTCATTGACGCCTACCGCCGGTATTGCTGGAGGGTGGAGACCGTCGACGATCTCGCGCTGGCGCCGTTCCAGATCCTCGCCGGCGAGGGCCACACCTACATCGATCGGGATCACCTCTGGCACATGACCACCGTCGACCGACTCGCCGACGGTGACGCGGGCCCCGTGTTGCCCACCCGATACGTCGTGGTCAATCTCGACGATCCCGAGAGCGGGTCGACTGGTGTCCGGTGGTGGGAGGAGCTGATCGACGCGGGAGGCGAGGGGATGGTAGTGAAGCCTCTGGATGGCATCGTCCGCGGGCGCCGCAGCCTTGTGCAGCCGGGGGTGAAGGTGCGGGGTCGCGAGTATCTTCGAATCATCTACGGGCCGGAGTACACGACGTCGGAGAATATCCAGCGCCTGAGGGAGCGAAGCTTGTCGCACAAGCGATCTTTGGCCGTCCGGGAGTTCGCGTTGGGCCTGGAAGCGCTGGAACGGTTCGTTCGCGGTGAGCCGCTCTTCCGGGTCCACGAGTGCGTCTTCGGTGTGCTCGCGCTTGAGAGCGAGCCAGTCGATCCCCGGCTATAGAGACTTCATCGGACAGCGCATCGGGTCAGTCCGTGCGGTTGGATGATCTCGCGTGCTTGAGGAGGGCGATGGGATCAGCATCGACCAGGTGGGGGGACGCAGAAGTGCTGGGTGGAGGCGCCCGTTCTGGGAGATGGGATCGACACCCAAGGAGCCGACCTTGCGGAGACAGGATGTCGTTCGCGCGTTTCCCGGAGGCGTGCTGGTTGACGTGCGGGTGCGGCCGCGCTCGCGCCCGGGGTGGGTGATCGCTGCCCACAGCCTCGTGATACGAGTGGCGGCCGCGCCTCTGGGCGGCGCCGCCACCGAGGAGGCGCGCCGTGCGCTGGCCAAGGCCCTCGGCGTCGCGGCCAGCCGGGTGTCGCTGCATCGCGGCGAGCGCTCTCGGACGAAGGTGTTCGCGGTCGCAGGTATGGACGCCGGGGAAGCGAGGGCGGCGCTCACGAGGGCCACGGGCGGACGCCCGGGAGCTGGAGGTCCCGGAGCGATTGCCTGACCTCGAGCGTTTCGAGCATGCCCTCCCGGGGGGCGACGATGACGCTTCAATGAGCCCCACTGAGTGCGCATTCTCACCCCTCGTGACGACGACAGCGCCATTTGCTCTCGAGCCCTCTGGGCCGGCGGGATCCGAGGTCTACAAAGGCGGTATCGCGGGCGGCCGAGGGAACCAATCTCCGCCGAGCGCGGCTTGATCGAGCGGTTGGAGTAGGCCCCACATAAGCTCGACGCTCGGTCTCGCGACCGTGAGCACAAAACCGAAGCCTGGACCGATGAGTTTCCACAAGCCCATCGGTCCTGTCCGATGGTGACGTCCGAGGGGGAACCCATGACACAGGTGAACGCAGGGATCACGACCTCGCTGGACGGGTACATCGTTGGACCGAACGACGGACCGGGCCGCGGCCTGGGCGATGGCGGGGAGCGATTGCATTACTGGGTCTTCGGTGGTCCGTGGAGCTACGACGAGGAGCCGAGAGGCGAGGCGACGGGCGCGGACAAGGAGCTCCTCGACGATGCCTTCGGTCGGGTCGGCGCTATCGTCGGCGGGCGCAACACGTTCGAGGCGGCGGAGGCCTGGGGTGGCCACAACCCGTTCGGGGTGCCGTTCTTCATCGTGACGCACCGACTGGAGGACGTTCCCCCGGGCGCGGAATTCACGTTCGTGAACGGGCTGGACGAGGCGATCGCTCGGGCGCGCGAGGCGGCGGGCGACAAGGACGTGTTCGTGATGGGCGGGGCGGACGTCATCCGTCAGGCGCTGCGCGCCGGGTACGTGGAGGAACTGTCGATCTCGATCGCGCCGGTCGTGCTCGGGGGAGGGAAGCGACTGTTCGACGGCTTCGACGAGACGCTGAACCTCGAGCATGTGCGCCTGCTCCAGTCGCCGTTCGCGACGCACATCACCTATCGCGTCCTGCGCTAGCCATCGGCGGTCCCTGACCGCCGGTCGCGCCCCTACAGCCTCACGCGGCCCGTCGGGCAGTGTGGAGGCGAGGGGTGCCCGACACGCCCTTCAGCTCGACGAGCCCGATCTCCGTGAATGTCACCGGGCGTTCTGTGCACGTCACCGGCCAGAACGCGTCTCCGGCCCTCCGGGCTACCTCCTGGCGCGAGTGCTCGCACACGGGAGGCGATCGTAGCCGGAGTCAAGACTCCCGTGTCTCGACGGCCCGGTCCTCGGCACGTGTGGATGCTCGATGCGGCAGTTCAGGTGTCCTATGACCTCGCGGCAATGGCGATCAGTACGATCGTGAGGAAGATCAGGCTGATCGTCGCGCCAGCGAGAACCCACGTGGCATTGATCAGTCGCTTGATCGAGGCCTCGAGAGGAACGCTCGTCCCCGTCTGAGATTCCGACCCAGCGTAGGGGGTCCGCGCTCGAACGACGGCTGTCGGTTCGTCGAGGCTCGGGGGCACTCGGCTGGGCGCGGTTCCCTCAGCCGGTTGCGAGACCGTGTGGAGGTCGCCGAATGAGGTTCCGGCAAACTTGTCGATGGCATCCTCCACGTCGCTCGCGGTCGCCACGACCGGCTGGACCTCGCGGCTCGTGACCGCCCTGATGTCATCCAGGGCGTACAGATTGGCGGGGTCGGACATGGCAACGAGGAGCTTGCCGTCGCGCTCGCCGATGGGCAGAGCGCGGTATCGGCGGGCCAGCTGATCGGGCAGCAGCGCCGCTGCAACCGGATCGATCCGGTGCACTCTGAGGTCGACGAAGTCCAATCCAACCTGTTTGGCCAGCGCGCGAACCAGATCCCGTTCCCGAATGTAGCCGAGGTCGATCAGGGTTCGGCCGAGCGACTTCGGCGTGTTCCGGTGCTGCCGGAGGGCGGTGTCCAGCTGCTCCTGCGTGAGGAGCCCCTGCTCGCGGAGCATCTGCCCGAGCTGCTTCGGCGTGTGCTTGGCGGTCACCATGGTCCGTTGGTCGTAGGTCGCCCCATTGTTCTCGTCACCGTCGGGGGCCTCCTGAAGAGTCCGGGAACTGCCTGGTCGTGGGCACATTTTTGGCGCTTCGACCGGGCTCGGATCCCTGCCTGATCTCACCGCCTGCCAGGCACGCCTGCTCGAGCTGGCGAAGAACAGCCATCAGGTGGAAGGGAGGCGATACCCCCGTTCAGCGGACGCTAGGCGGTTCCGATTCTGCGCCACCGGCAGCCTTCGCGGTGCCGCCACGCTCCAAACGGGTTCCACCCAGGAACAGGACGGCGGCGAGGCCGGCCACCGCCACCCCCGACACCAGGAGTGGGAGTCGACCGTCGGACCCCCATGCGAGACCCGCCCATACCCCGGCAAGCAACGCCGCACCCCCGGCAAGTCCCTGGTACAGGCCCAGGCCGCTTCCCACCCGCTCCTCGGGCAGGAGGTCGGTGACCCATGCCTTCCCCACGCCGTCGGTCAACGCCGTATATCCCCCGTAGAGGGGCAGGAGGAGCCAGACCCACCCGGAAGAGGTGACCGCCCCCAGGCCGATGTACGCGGCGGCGAAGATCCCCAGTCCCGTGGCGAAGACCAGCCGCCTGGGCACACGGTCGGAGATCACCCCGGCCGGGTAGCTGAGGAGCGCGTAGCTCAGGTTGTAGAGCGTGTAGGCCAGGATGATTCCCACGAAGCTCAAGCCGAGGGCCTTCGCCCTGAGGATCAGCAGTGCATCGGAGAAGTTGGCCAGGCCGAACATCGTCAGGAAGACCACCACCCGCCAGTACCGGCGCGGCAGGGGCCCCCAAAGCTGTCGAGCGCTTCCGCGATCGGGAGGCGTGCCGTGCTCCCGCACGAGACCGATCAACGCCACGCTCGCCGCCGCGGGGACGAACGCCACGAAGATCAGGGGCCGAAGCCGGTGGTCCAGAGCTTCGTAGAGGGCCAGTCCCGTCAGCGGCCCGACCACCGCTCCGGCCGTGTCCAGCGCCCGATTGAATCCGAACGCCCGACCGCGATGCTCGAAGGGAGTGTCGGCCGCGATGAGCGCGTCCCGAGGCGAGGTCCGCAGCCCCTTGCCGAACCGATCTGCGAATCGAGCGATCAGCACGAGGGGCCATCCCGTGGCCAAACCGATCACGAGCTTTGACAGCGATGAGATCCCGTAGCCCGAAGCAACCAGAGGGCGCCGGCGCCGGATGTCCGCGAGACGTCCCGAGACCGCCTTCATCACCGACGCCGTGCCCTCCGCCACGCCCTCGATGAGGCCAACGACCGAGGGTGGCGCCCCGAGCACTCCGGTCAGGAACAACGGGAGCACGGGGTAGAGCATCTCCGAGGCGGCATCCTGAAAGAAGCTCACCCACGACAGCACGACCACGTTCCGGGAGAGCCCGGCGAAGAGCCCCGTGCGCTCATCGGGCGGGCGCTGCCCCGTCCCCATGGCCATACGGTCCCACACCCGGACCGCGCCGGTCGATACCGTCGCCCTTCCGATCGGTTCGGGCTCGGGCTCCCGCTTGAGAGCTCGTACATCTGCAGGGTGGAAGCTGACGAGACTTACGGAGCAGGGTGGAGGGCGATCAACTCATCGATCAACGTTCGAGCTTCATCTCCTCGACCCGCGATGGATTGATCCCTCGGGGCCCGCCCGGAGAGGAGCGGACCTCGATCGCCTTCAGCGAGCGACGGTCCAATCTGGCTCCGACGTGGCCGGGGCGTCCAGCTCCTCCGCGCGCTCGTGATCTGACGCCGTCTTCGGTCCATAGAGCCTCGACCTGTACCAGTCGGCGCCTCGGCGCGCCGCATCCTCATACGCCGTCCGTAATTGGTCTTCTGGATAGGCAGACCCGTCTGTCTCGCCTGGGGCGTTATCGAGATCCATGGTCGACTGGCCGAAGAACAGGGCCCCCTCTCTCACCACTAAGACCTTGGACCGGATCTTGCCGTCCAGCCGGCCGCCCGGGGCCAGCTCGGTCTTGGTCCGCGCGGTGATGTTGCCCTTGAGGGTCCCCCCCATCACCACGTTTTGGGCCTGGATGTCCGCTTCCACGTGGCTGTTCGACGAGACGATCACGTCGCCTCGGGCTGCGATCTTCCCCTTGGCCTTGCCGTCTATGCGGATCGATTCGGCCGATACCAGCGTCCCGTCCACCTCAGCCCCACGAGCCACCACCGTCATCTCCGGACCGAGGGACTCTTTGATTCCGAGTTCTGTCGGCTGGACCGAATCGTCGTCGCCGTCTCGATGTCGTTGCCTCGTCATCATGCCCCCTCACCGGTCTGGAGTTCGACCTCACTGGCATCGTCAACCGGGCGCGTCGCCTTTAGCATGGCGCTTCCGGGAAAGGCGCTCAGCCCCCCGGCTGCCGCTGGCTCGAGGTCTCCCGAACCCGCTCGGCGGCAGCGGCTGCCCGCTTGGGTGCGATCGTCTCCTCGGTGCCCACCGGCTGGGGTCGGCCGGCCAGCACGTAGATCTCGGCCCCGTCGATCATCTCGCGCTCGATCAACAGCTCCGTCAGCCGGTCCAGGACGTCTCTGTGCCTTTGGAGAACCGTTCCGGCGCGGTCGTCGGCCTCCTTCAGCAGGCGGGCGACCTCTTCATCGATGAGGGCCTGCGTCGCCTCGGCGTAGTCGCGAGATCTGACCTCTTGCCGTCCGAGGTACATCGGTCCACCGTCCCCGAAACCCACCGGTCCAAGCCGCGAGCTCATCCCAAACTCCCGCACCATCCTCAGGGCGAGCTGGGTTGCGCCAGCCAGATCGTTCGCCGCGCCGCTGGAGATCTCGCCCAGGACGAGGCTCTCCGCGGCCCGCCCTCCCATGCGGATGGCCAGCGAGTCACGGAGATAACTCTCCGGGTACAAGTGTCGCTCGTCGATCGGGAGTTGCTCGGTTACGCCGAGGGCCTGCCCGGCGGGGAGGATGGAGACCTTGGCCACCGGATCCGCATGCTCGGAGTACACGGCAACCAGGGCGTGGCCTCCCTCATGGACGGCAACCGCCCGCTTCTCGTCCGGCAGGAGCGCATTGGTCGCCTCTCGCCTTCCCAGGAGGAGGCGGTCCCGGGCATCCGCGAAATCCCGAGCGGAGACCATGTCCCGGCTCGCCCGGATGGCTACGATCGCGGCCTCATTCACCAGGTTGGCCAAGTCGGCCCCGGAGAACCCGGGCGTCCCCCGAGCGACGGCCTCCAGGTCCACGTCCGGGCCGAGCTTCTTGCCCCTCGCGTGAATGGCAAGGATGGCCGAGCGCTCTCGGAGGTTCGGGAGGGGGATCTCGACCTGCCGGTCGAACCGGCCCGGCCGAAGCAGGGCCGGATCGAGGATCTCCGGCCGGTTCGTGGCTGCAATGACGACCACGCCCGTAGCCGGGTCGAACCCGTCCATCTCGGCGAGGAGCTGGTTGAGGGTCTGCTCGCGCTCGTCGTTCGAGATCACGCCGGACCCGCGCCGCTGCCCGATGGCGTCGATCTCGTCGATGAAGATGATCGATGGCTCCCGTCTTCTGGCGTTACTGAAGAGATCGCGGACCCGGGACGCCCCGAGGCCGACGAACAGCTCGACGAAGCTCGAGCCCGTGACGGAGAAGAAGGGAACGCTGGCCTCCCCGGCAACGGCGCGTGCCAGCAGCGTCTTGCCGGTGCCCGGCGGCCCCACCATGAGCACGCCTCGAGGGCCCCGGGCACCGATCCGGCGATAGCGCTCGGGGTGCTTGAGGAAATCGACGACCTCGTTGACCTCCTGCTTGGCGCCTTCGTAGCCGGCGACGTCGCTGAAATTCGCTTTGGGCCGCTCTTCGTCCCACAGCTTCGCCCTGGAGCCAGTCAGCCCACCCAAGCCCAAGAAGCCTCCGCCGCCGGCCTGTCGCTGGGCTCGCCGGCCCATGTACCAGAACACACCGAACAGCAGGATGAACGGGAGGAGATTGACCAGGATCGCCAGGAAGGTCGAGGACGATGGGCTCTCCCCGGTGATCTGGACGTTGTGCTGCTGAAGGAGTCCGGAGAGGTTCGTATCCTGGAGGGCCACGGGGATCTGGGTCGTGTAGGCCGTCCCGTCGGTCAGCGTGCCGGAAACCCCCCCGTTCGAGTCGATCGTGGCGGTCTTGACCTTCCCTGCCGTCACGTCGTTCACGAACTGCGTGTAGCTCAGCTCGGTGGAGCTCGTCCCGCCGATCGGCAGGAAGAACAAGAGGATCGTTGCTGCGATCCCCAGGTACAGGAGCCATCGCCGCCATTCCGGCGGTGGCGGAGGGGCGGGGCCCTTCTGTTTCTGGCTGGCGCGCGGGTCGGGCGGCTTCGCGGGGGCGGTGTGATGGACGATCCTTCGTGGCATGGCGATCCTCCGCTCGCGAACTCCAATCCAATCACGAACCGCTCGACCTCGTGAAAGGGCATTGCCCCTCGGATGAAGGTGGAGGGTAGACCGGTACCGGCGGTGGTGACCTCGTGCGCGAGACTCGGGTCCGACAACAGTGCCTTGGGCCTGGCATTCACACCTTGTGGCCTGCGACGACAAGGTGTAAGACAGCGTGGAAGAGGTCGGCGCCGAACCACGACAGGGCGAGGAGGCGGTGCGACTGTGAAGACCTCACTTCGTTGGATCATCTTCACGTTGGTCCTCGTCGGCATGCTGTTGCCACCTGCCGCGACGGCGGTCGCAGCGACTGCCGACCTCGCGGTCTCGAAAGTCGACTCGCCCGATCCCGTTGTCGCCGGGTCGAACGTCACGTATACGATGAATGTCACCAACGCCGGGCCAGATGCCGCGTCGAGCGTCTCCTTCTCGGACACGACGCCGGCGGGCACAACGTTCGTGTCGGTGACGCCTGGGACCGGATGGACTTGCCTCCCGCTACCCGTTGGTGGGACGGGCACGCAGACCTGCTCCAATCCATCGGTCCCCGTCGGAACGAGCACGATCATCTTGGTGCTGAACGTTTCCGCCGCCACGCCGAACGGAACGATCATCACCAACACGGCGAGCGCGGCCTCACCGGATGACGCATTCACCGCCAACAACTCGGCAAGCGCCACGACGACGGTGAGCGCGGGAGCGAACCTCCTCGTACTGAAATCCGATTCCCCGGACCCGGTGGCGGCCGGAGGCAACATCACGTACACCCTGACCGTTCGAAACGATGGGCCGCAGACCGCGACGTCCGTGACCCTGAGCGACGTGATACCGGCCAACACGACCTTCGTTTCGGTCACGCCGGCGGCGGGATGGAGCTGTCCGCCGCTTGCGGTTGGGGGAACGGGAACCCAGACCTGCACGATCGCCACGCTGGCGCCGTTGAGCTCCGCGGCGTTCACGCTCGTCGTGAAGGTCAACTCGGTGACTCCGAGCGGAACCGTGATCAGAAATTCGGCAACGGTGTCCTCCTCGACGACGGATCCGAATTCCGCGAACAACACGGCGACCACGACCACGGTGGTGGGGATCGCGGCCGACCTCTGCGCCCGCGCTGGCGCGATCACGGGGACCAACGCCTCCGACACCCTGAACGGTACGCCCGGCGACGACATCATCTGCGGAGGCAACGGACGCGACACGATCAACGGCCGCGGTGGGAACGATGTGATCTTCGGTCAGAACGGCAAGGACGTGCTGAACGGCGACGAGGGCAACGACTCGATCATGGGTGGCAACGGAAAGGACAAGGTCACCGGTGGCCCCGGCATCGACGCGCTGCGAGGAGGAAATGCTCGAGATGTCCTCGACGCACGGGACGGGGCGCCCACCGACTCGATCGATGGCGGTCTCGGCCAGGACACATGTCAGACCGACACGGGGGACATCACCGTGGGGTGCCCGTGACCCGGACTTGGCTACCGAAACGGTGAGTAGGGTAAGCTTCTGACCTGCCTGTCGGGAAGGGAGGGGGATGGTGCGCCGGTTGATCATGGCCTCGATCATGGCGCTTGGCCTCGTGGCCGCCGGGTGCGGCGGAGGCGGCGAGGATGTCGATATCACGCTGCAGGAGTTCGCGGTCGGGGCAGTCCCCTCGAGCGTCCCGGCCGGGTCCGTGACCTTCAACATCGAGAACAAGGGCCCGGACGATACCCATGAGTTCGTGGTGATCCGCACGGACCTGGACCCGACCGCGCTACCGACGGAGGAGAACGGCTCCGTCTCCGAGACGGGTGAGGGGATGGAGGTCGTGGACGAGGTCGAGGACATCCCGGTGGGGGATACGCCGACGCTGACGATCGACGATCTCACGGCGGGCTCGTACGTCCTGATCTGCAACATCTA
>DASSSA010000043.1:0-2012 GCA_035701505.1 Actinomycetota bacterium | reverse complement strand
CTGCTCGCTGCCCAGGTCGAGGTCGCCCTCTCCGCTGGCGACCTGGTCGGGGCGGGGGCGGCCACCGAGGAGCTCGAGGCGATCTCACGTGCCTTCCCCACGGCGATGCTCGCCGCCACGGTCGACACCGCTCGGGGATCGCTCCTCATCGCGCAGGCCCACCCGGAGGCAGCCGTGGAGCGACTGCGACGGGCCTGTACTGCGTGGCTGGAGCTGCGCCTACCCTACGAAGCGGCTCACGCCAGGGTGCTCTGTGCGCACGCCGCCCGTGCCGTGGGGGACGAGGAGGCCGAACGGGCAGAGCTCCGCGCGGCGCTCGGTGCGTTCGAGCGCCTCGGTGCGGCCCGGGATGTGGCCACGGTGGAGGCGCTCTTGGAGGGACCCGGGGACCTCCCCGGCGGGCTCACGGCGCGCGAGGCGCAGGTCCTCCGGCTCGTCGCCACCGGCAAGTCGAACCGTGCGATCGCGGGCGAGCTCGTCATCAGTGAGCACACCGTCGCCCGCCACCTCCAGAACATCTTCGCGAAGTTGAACATTTCGTCCCGCTCTGCGGCGACGGCCTACGCCTTCGAACACGACCTGGTCTGACCTTCCGGCCCTCGTGGTGATTTCTCACCACACGCCAGCGTCCCGACTTTGGCCGATTCCGGCGATGAGCGGGGGCTCGGCCAGGCCCTACGGTCGCCTTCGACGATCGAGGGAGGTGGCCCGGGATGCACAGTGACGGCGCGGAGCGGTTCGAGACGGTGATCATCGGAGGAGGCCAGGCGGGCCTGGCGGCGGGGTACCACTTGGCGAAGCGAGGGGTGCCGTTCGTGATCCTCGATGCCAGCGAGCGCATCGGCGACGCCTGGCGAAACCGGTGGGATTCGCTCCGCCTGTTCACCCCGGCCAAGTACGATGGCCTGCCGGGCTGGCGGTTCCCCGCGTCGAAGTGGACGTTCCCCACGAAGGACGAGATGGCCGACTACCTCGAGGCCTACGCGGAGCGTTTCGACCTGCCGGTCAGGTCGGGCGTCAGCGTGAACGGGCTCTCCCGGGATGGTGACCGGTACGTGGTCGTCTCCGGCGAGCGCCGGTTCGAAGCCGACCGCATCGTGGTGGCGACGGGGGCAGAGCGGGTTCCAAAGCTCCCTCCATTCGCCTTCGAGCTCGACACCGGGATCGTGCTGCTGCACTCGAGCGACTACCGGAACCCGGGGCAGCTGCGTGAGGGTGACGTGCTCGTCGTCGGCCTGGGCAATTCCGGTGCCGAGATCGCGTTCGAGCTGTCGAAGAGCAAGCGCACGTGGCTCTCGGGGAAGCCGTCGGGGCAGATCCCGGTCCGTCATGGGAGCAGGGCCTCGCGGTTCGGCTTCCCGATCTTCAGGTTCGCGGGGACACACGTTCTGACGAAGGGAACGCCCATCGGCCGAAAGGTTGGTCCGAAGGTTGCGACCATGGCAGCTCCGTTGGTCAGGGTCAAGACCAAGGACCTGGTCGCCGCGGGCGTGGAACGCGTCCCGAGGGTGGTGGGCGTGCGCGAAGGAAAGCCGGTGTTGGAAGACGATCGCGTTCTGGAGGTCGCGAACGTCATCTGGTGCACCGGCTACCGGCAGGAGTTCTCGTGGATCGACCTTCCGATCTTCGGCGAGGACGGTGAGCCCGTGCACGACCGCGGCGTGGTGGTCTCCGAACCCGGGATGTACTTCATGGGGCTGATCTTCCAGTACGCGGTAGCGTCCGACGTGCTCCCCGGCGTCGGCAGGGACGCGAAGTACATCGCCCGGCACATCGCGACACGCGAGGCCGAGCGCCGGGCGTTCGTGCGTCAATTACCAGTCACACCCGCCGGGACACCGCGCTAACCCGGCGGCGGCCACGGGACCAGCGGCTTGCCGATCTCCCAATGGTGGCCGAATGGGTCTTGGATCCGACCGAGGCGCCACCCGTGCTCTTCTCCAACCGGTCGGATCACCGTGGCACCGGCCGCCACCGCGCGGTCGACCATGGCATGGGGATCCTCGACGATC
>DASSSA010000042.1:0-28961 GCA_035701505.1 Actinomycetota bacterium | reverse complement strand
CCCACGGTCCGTCCGCCCTCCCGGATGGCGAACCGCAGCGCCTCCTCCATGGCGATGGGCTTCTCCAGGGTCACCGTGACCTCCACGTTGTCCCCGGGCATGACCATCTCCACCCCCTCGGGGGTGTGGAGGGTCCCGGTCACATCGGTGGTCCGGAAGTAGAACTGGGGCTTGTAGCCGTTGAAGAACGGGGTGTGCCGGCCCCCCTCCTCCTTACTCAGCACGTACACCTGGGAGGAGAAGTCGGTGTGGGGGGTGATGGACCCCGGCTTTGCCAGCACCTGGCCCCGCTCCACGTCGTCCTTGTCGATCCCCCGGAGCAGGACCCCGACGTTGTCGCCGGCCTGGACCTCATCCAGGAGCTTTCGGAACATCTCCAGGTCGGTGGCCGTGGTCTTGCGGGTGTCCCGCAGGCCCACGATCTCCACCTCCTCCATCTTCTTCAGCTTGCCCCGCTCCACCCTGCCGGTGACCACGGTGCCCCGCCCGGTGATGGTGAACACGTCCTCGATGGCCATGAGGAAGGGCTTGTCGATGTCTCGGACCGGCTCGGGGATGAAGGTGTCCACGGCGTTCAACAGCTCCAGCACCCCGGCCTTGGCGGCCTCGTCGCCCTCCAGGGCCTTCAGGGCACTCAGCCGGATCACCGGGACCTCATCGCCGGGGAACTCGTAGGAGGACAGCAGCTCGCGGACCTCCAGCTCCACCAGGTCCAGCAGCTCGGGGTCATCGACCATGTCCACCTTGTTCAGGGCCACCACGATGGCCGGGACGTTCACCTGACGGGCCAAAAGGACGTGCTCCCGGGTCTGGGGCATGGGGCCGTCGGCGGCCGAGACCACCAGGATGGCCCCGTCCATCTGGGCCGCCCCGGTGATCATGTTCTTGATGTAGTCGGCGTGCCCGGGGCAGTCCACGTGGGCGTAGTGGCGGGCATCGGTCTGGTACTCCACGTGGGCGATGGCGATGGTGATCCCCCGCTCCCGCTCCTCGGGGGCCTTGTCGATCTGGTCGAAGGGGGTGAAGTCGGCCAGGCCCCGTTCCGCCAGGACCTTGGTGATCGCGGCCGTCAGCGTGGTCTTGCCGTGGTCGATGTGGCCGATGGTGCCGATGTTCACGTGCGGCTTGGTCCGCTCGAACTTCTTCTTCGCCATGCTCCCTTCCCCTTCTCGCTCTCCGTCCGCGGCCTACTCGCCGCGGACCCTGGCCACGATCTCCTTCGCGATCTGGGCCGGGACCTCCTGGTACGCGTGGAGCTGCATGGGCGTGTGCGAGGCCCGCCCCTGCGTGCGCGAGCGCAACTCGGTCGCGTAGCCGAACAGCTCCGCAAGCGGGACCAGCACCCTGATGGCCTTCATCCCGCTCCGATCGTCGATCCGCTCGATCCTGCCTCGGCGCGCCGTGGCGTCGCCCATGACCTCACCCATGAACTCATCCGGCGTCACGATCTCGAACTCCATGACCGGCTCGAGCAGCACGGGATCGGCCCGGCGGGCCGCCTCCTTGACCGCCATCGAGCCCGCGATCTTGAACGCGATCTCCGACGAGTCGACTTCGTGGTACGACCCACCCACCAGGGTGGCTCGGATGTCCACCAGCGGATACCCGGCAAGGACGCCGGACTCACAGGCCTCCTGGATGCCCTGATCGACCGAGGGGATGTACTCGCGGGGGATGTCGCCGCCGGTGATCTTGTTGATGAACTCATAGCCGCCGCCGGGGCCCGTGGGCTCGAGGTCGATGACCACGTGCCCGTATTGGCCGCGGCCTCCGGTCTGACGGATGAACCGTCCTTCCACCTTGTGGACCGCCTTGCGGATGGTCTCGCGGTAGGCCACCTGCGGCTTGCCGACATTGGCTCCCACGTTGAACTCGCGCGTCAGCCGGTCCACCAGGATCTCGAGGTGGAGCTCCCCCATCCCGGAGATGATCGTCTGGCCCGTCTCCTCGTCGTACTTCACGACGAAGGTGGGATCCTCATCGGCCAGCTTGGCCAGGGCCTGACCAAGCTTGTCCTGATCGGCCTTGGTCTTGGGCTCGACGGCCACCGAGATGACCGGGGTGGGGAAGGAGATGGACTCCAGGACGATGGGGTTGGCCGAGTCGCATAGCGTGTCCCCGGTGGTCGAGTGCTTCAGCCCCACCACGGCCATGATGTCCCCAGTGAACGCCGCCTCCTTCTCCTCGCGGTGGTTCGCGTGCATCTGGAGGATGCGGCCGATCCGCTCCTTACGATCCTTCGTGGAGTTCTGGACGTGCGCGCCGGTACGCACGATGCCCGAGTACACCCGGACGTAGGTGAGCCGCCCGACGTACGGATCGGACATGATCTTGAACACAAGGGCGGAGAACGCCTGGTCGTCCGAGGGCAGGCGCTCGGCGGGCTCCCCCGATGGGGTGTGGCCCTGCACAGGCGGGACGTCGACCGGCGACGGTAGGTAGGAGACGATGGCGTCCAGGAGCGGCTGGATGGCCTTGTTCTTGAACGCGCTGCCGCAGAGCACCGGAACCCCCGCGCCGGCCAGCGTGGCCCGGCGGATGGCCCGGCGGAGCTCCTCGAGTGTCGGCTCCTGCTCGTGGACGAACTTGTCCATGAGCTCCTCGTCGTGATCGGCGAGCTTCTCGAACAGCTCGTGGTGGGCCTGGTTGGCGGCGTCCCGGTACTCGTCCGGGATCTCCGTGGTCTCCCACTCCTCGCCCATCTCGCTGATCCACCGGTGGGCCTTCATCTCGACCAGGTCGATGACGCCGACGAACCCGGCCTCGCTTCCCCACGGGAGTTGGACGACCAGGGGGTTCGCCTGCAGGCGATCCTCCATCATCCGGACCGTGCGGCCGAAGTCGGCGCCGGTCCGGTCCATCTTGTTGACGAAGCAGATCCGCGGCACGCCGTACCGGTCGGCCTGGCGCCACACCGTCTCGGTCTGGGGCTCCACGCCGGCCACCGCGTCGAACACGGCGATGGCACCGTCGAGCACGCGAAGCGACCGCTCAACCTCGACGGTGAAGTCGACGTGACCGGGCGTGTCGATGATGTTGATCCAGTGGCCCTTCCAATTGGTCGTGGTGGCCGCGGACGTGATGGTGATGCCGCGCTCGCGCTCCTGGACCATCCAGTCCATCTGGGCCGTGCCCTCGTGGACCTCGCCGAGCTTGTAGGCCTTGCCGGTGTAGTAGAGGATCCGCTCGGTCGTGGTGGTCTTGCCGGCGTCGATGTGGGCCATGATCCCGATGTTCCGGGTCCGGGCGAGCGGGTACTCCCGGAGCACCAGGTCCTTGCGGGACCCTCCGGGCTGGCGCCGCTTGATGTCCTGTGCTGCTTCGACCACGTCGATCCTCTCCGCGGAGGTGGCCATCTAGCCCACCCCCTCGACCAACGCCGGGCCCCAAAGCCCGGCACGAGCGTTTGCTTCGATCACCATCGGTAGTGCGCGAACGCCTTGTTCGCCTCGGCCATCTTGTGCATGTCCTCGCGCCGCTTGACAGATGCCCCCTGGCCTTGGGAGGCGTCCATGATCTCCCCCACCAATCGGTCGGACATGGAGTGTTCCTTACGGGCGCGGGAGTAATTGACCAGCCAGCGCAGCGCGAGCGTGGTGCCCCTGGTCGGACGAACCTCCACCGGCACCTGGTAGTTGGCCCCGCCGACCCGCCGGGACCGAACCTCGAGCATGGGACGGACGTTCTCCACCGCCCGCTTTAGCGTGATGACCGGGTCGTTCGCCGTCCGCTCGGAGATGACCTCGAGCGCCTTGTACACGGTCCGCTCCGCCAGTGACTTCTTGCCGTCGTACAGGACCTTGCTGATGAGCTGGGTCACCAGGGGGTTCTGGTAGACGGGGTCGGGCTCGACCTCCCTGCGTACGGCAGGGCCCTTGCGAGGCATCGCTACTCGCCTACCCTCTTGGCCCCATAGCGGGATCGCGCCTTCTTGCGGTCCCTCACGCCTGCGGTGTCGAGGGTGCCACGGATGATCTTGTATCGAACCCCCGGCAGGTCCTTCACACGACCGCCCCGAACCAGGACGATGGAGTGCTCCTGGAGGTTGTGCCCGATGCCCGGGATATAGGCGGTGACCTCGACCCCGGTTGTCAGACGGACGCGGGCGACCTTTCGAAGGGCGGAGTTGGGCTTCTTCGGAGTGGTCGTGTAGACGCGCGTGCACACGCCGCGGCGCTGTGGAGAGCCCTTGAGCGCAGGGCTCTTCGTCTTCCCCCGCGGGCGCTCGCGCCCTTCTCGGACCAGTTGCTGGATCGTGGGCATGTCGGTCTCGTGTTCACTCTCGCCTTGGTCTCCATGGGGGTCCAACGAAAAGCCGGACCCGCGGGCCCGGCTCCCAGGGACTCGCCTCAGGCACAATTGTCCCTTCGGGGTCCCCCCTGAAAGCTTGCATGGATACCGAACCCGCCCGCCGGGTTCGGTGTGCAATCGTTAAGGCTACTAGGCACGACGCGTGCTCGTCAACGAACCCAGGTGAAGCAGTGGACGGTCCCGAGCCCTGCCCTGCTAGCTTGGGCGCCGTGCCTGAGCTGGCCGATCTCTTGGACCTCGCTGAGCGAGCCGCCGTGCGTGGCGGTGCGCTCGTGGCCGGGGAGGGGCCGGCCCCCGAGGCCGAGACCAAGGGGACCGGCGATTACGTCACCGAAGTGGATCGGGCCTCCGAGCGGGCCATCCGGGAGGTTCTCGGCGAGGGCACCCCCGACATCCCCGTTGTGGGCGAGGAGGCCGGAGGGACCGGCGGCAGGCGCTCCTGGCTGGTCGATCCGCTGGACGGCACCACCAATTACGTCCACGGGTTCCCTATCGTCGGGGTCTCTGTGGCGCTGGTGGAATCCGGAAAGCCCACGGTGGGCGTCGTCCACGCCCCGTTCCTGGGGCAGACGTTCCTTGGGGCCCGGGGGCTGGGCGTGCGGGTCCGAACAGGCCGCGGGGAGGTGGAGGCGAGGGTCTCGGGACGTCCGATCGAGCAGGCCGTGGTGGGAACCGGCTTCCCGTTCAGGCGGAAGGGTGTCCTCGCCCGATACATGGCGGTCTTCGAGGCGTGCTTGGACCGATTCGAGGACCTCCGCCGACCCGGGGCCGCGGCCCTTGACCTCGCCTGGGTGGCCGCCGGAGCGTTCGAGGGGTTCTTCGAGCTCGGGCTGGCGCCGTGGGACGTGGCCGCCGGGGCGTTGCTCATCGAGGAGGCCGGCGGCGTAGTAAGCGACTGGCAGGGCGGGCCGGATTACCTGGGCGGCGACATCCTGGCCGGGTCGCCGGCCATCCACGCCACACTGTTGGACATTGCGCAGCACGGCTGACCGGGCAGGCTTGCCCTAATCCCGCCCCCTCGTCCCTGGTGGTGGGACTAGCCCGAGTTACTCCTCCGGCGAGTACGAACCTCCGCCGAGCATCTGCTCCGCCTCTTCGCGGGTGAGACCGGCCAGTGCCGGCTCGGCCTCACCGGCGGCGGCCAACTCCCGCTGCCGCGCCAGCCAGTACTCGGGGATGGCCTCCGGCTTGATCCGGACCTGCACGTTCCGGTATCGCCCCATCCCCGTACCCGCCGGAATCAGCTTGCCGATGATCACGTTCTCCTTCAGCCCCAGCAACTGGTCCGACTTCGCGCCTATGGCCGCCTCGGTCAACACCCGGGTGGTCTCCTGGAACGACGCCGCCGACAGCCATGAGTCGGTGGCCAGCGATGCCTTGGTGATCCCCAGGAGCTGCGGACGAGCGGACGCAGGGGTGTTCCCGTTCTCCACCGCGTCCCGGTTGGCCGCCTCGAACCGCCGGCGGTCCACCAGATCGCCAGGAAGGAACTCGGTGTCACCCGGTTCGATGACCTGCACCTTGCGAAGCATCTGCCGCACGATCAACTCGATGTGCTTGTCGTGGATGGTCACGCCCTGGCTCCGGTACACCTGTTGGACCTCCTCCACCAGGTGGCGCTGGAGCGCCTGAACGCCCTCGATCCGCAGTTTCTCATGGGGGTTCACCGACCCCTCCGTGAGCTGCTGGCCCACCTCTACCTTGTCCCCGTCACCCACCGTCAAGCGGGCTCGGAACGACACCTTGTACTGGACCTGCTCGCCGTCGTCGGAGGTGACGGTGATGCGACGCTCCTTCTTCTCCTCGTCGTCCTCGATGGTCACGGTTCCGGGGAGCTCGGTGATGAGGGCCTCACCCTTGGGTCGTCTGGCCTCGAACAGCTCGACCACGCGGGGAAGGCCGTGGGTGATGTCCTCGCCGGCCACACCGCCAGTGTGGAACGTCCGCATCGTCAGCTGGGTGCCCGGCTCGCCGATCGACTGGGCGGCCACGATCCCCACCGACTCGCCGATGTCGACCAGCCGGCCCGAGGCCAGGCTCCAGCCGTAGCACATCCGACACACCCCGTACTCGGCCTCGCACCCGGTGGCCGATCGGACGTGCACGACGTCCACGCCGGAGTCCGCAAGCCTCTCGACCAGCGCATCGTCGAGCTCTTGGCCCTTCGACGCGATCTTCTTGCGGTCCGGGCCCTTCACATCTTCGGCCAGCGCTCGCCCGAACAGCGACGTGTCCAGGTGGGCATTCCGCTCCCGTGTCCCGTGCGGCGTCTCGATCGTCACCTGTACCGGGACGCTCCGGTCCGTGCCGCAGTCGTCCTCCCGGACGATCAGCTCTTGGGCCACGTCCACCAGGCGCCGGGTAAGGTACCCCGAGTCCGCCGTGCGGAGCGCGGTGTCGGCCAGGCCCTTCCTGGCCCCGTGGGTGGAGATGAAGTACTCCAGGACCGACAGCCCCTCCCGGAAGTTGGACTTGATGGGCCGGGGAATGATCTCGCCCTTGGGATTGGCCACCAGACCACGCATCCCGGCGATCTGGCGGATCTGCATGATGTTCCCTCGAGCCCCGGAGTTGGCCATCATGTAGATGGGGTTGGTCCGGGAGAACTGAGCCTCCATGGCATCCCGCACCTTGTCGGTGGCCTCCGTCCAGATCTCGATGAGCTCCTGCCTGCGCTCGTCGTCGGTGATGATGCCCCGCGTGTACTGCTGCTCGATCTTCCGGGCCCGACCCTCGTAGAGGTCCAGGATCTTCGCCTTGTCCGGCGGGGTGGTCACGTCCTGCACCCCGAGCGTGACGCCCGCTCGGGTGGCGTAGTGGAAACCCACGTTCTTCAGGTTGTCCAGGATCTGCTCCACCGTCGCGCGGTCATAACGGTGCACGCAGGCGTCGACCACCTTGCCCACGTCGCCCTTCATCAGCGCATGGGTCACGTACTCGAAGTCGTCGGGGAATGCCTGGTTGAAGATGACCTGACCCGCCGACGTCATGATCACCGGAACCGGCGAGGCTCCGTCGCCGCTCACGTCCACGGTCTCCGGGAGCAGTTCGGCCGGCAGCGCCTTGCCCGGAAGCCGGACCTTGATGGCGTCGTGGAGCGTGATCAGCTTGTGGTCCAGGGCCATCAGGGCCTCGTCGGCCGAGGAGAACCGCGGCACCTCCTCGTCCTTCTCCGGCGGGATCGGCTCGAGCGTCAAGTAGTAGATCCCGAGCACCATGTCCTGGCTCGGGACGGCGATGGGGCGGCCGTGCGCCGGCGACAGGATGTTGTTGGTCGAGAGCATCAGGACCCGGGCTTCGGCCTGGGCCTCCGAGGACAGGGGCACGTGCACGGCCATCTGGTCCCCGTCGAAGTCCGCGTTGAACGCCGCGCAGACGAGCGGGTGGATCTGGATGGCCTTGCCCTCGACCAGGACCGGCTCGAAAGCCTGGATGCCCAGCCGGTGGAGGGTCGGCGCCCGATTCAGCAGGACCGGGTGCTCCTTGATGACCTCCTCCAGCACGTCCCACACCTGGGGCCGGGCCCGCTCCACCATCCGCTTCGCGCTCTTGATGTTCTGGGCCAGGGCCTGGTCCACCAGGCGCTTCATAACGAACGGCTTGAACAGCTCGAGGGCCATCTGCTTGGGCAGGCCGCACTGGTGCAGGCTGAGCTGGGGACCGACGACGATGACCGACCGGCCCGAGTAATCCACCCGCTTGCCCAGCAGGTTCTGGCGGAACCGGCCCTGCTTGCCCTTCAGCATGTCTGAGATGGACTTGAGAGGGCGGTTGCCGGGGCCGGTCACGGGGCGACCCCGCCGGCCGTTGTCGAACAAGGCGTCGACCGCCTCCTGCAACATCCGCTTCTCGTTGTTCACGATGATCTCGGGGGCCTGGAGATCCAGGAGCCGCTTCAGTCGGTTGTTGCGGTTGATCACCCGCCGGTACAGATCGTTCAGGTCCGATGTGGCGAACCGCCCCCCGTCGAGCTGCACCATGGGACGAAGGTCCGGAGGGATCACCGGGATGGCGTCGAGGACCATGCCCATCGGCGAGTTGGTGCCCTCGACGAAGTTCGAGACGACCTTCAGTCGCTTGATGGCCTTCAGCCGGCGGGTCCCCTTGGCCGTGGCGATCTGGTCCCGCAGTGAGTCGGCCTCCTCCTCGAGGCGGAGGTCCTGGAGCAGGCGCTTGATGGCCTCGGCACCCATGCCGCCGTCGAAGTAGTCCCCGAACCGCTCCCGGAGGGACCGATACACGGCGTCGTCGGCCACGAGCTGCTTCACGTTCAGGTTCTTGAATGCCGTCAGGACCTCATCCAGGTGATCGGTCTCGCGCTTGGTGGCCTCGGTCAGGCGCTCGATGTCGCGCTGGGCCTCCCTGCGGGCCGCCGAGAGCTGTGCGCCCTTGGCCCCCTCGGCCTCGAGCTCGCGCAGGCGGTCCTCCAGCTCGGCCAGCCGTCCCTTGATCTCCTCGTCGCGATCGGCCTCGAACTCGTGCTTCTCCTCCTCGATCTGCTTCTCGATGTCGGGAAGGTCCTTGTGCCGGCGGTCGCCGTCCAGACGGGTGATGACGTACGCCGCGAAGTAGATGATCCGCTCGAGGTCCTTTGGCGGGATGTCGAGCAGATACCCCAAGCGGGAGGGGACGCCCTTGAAATACCAGATGTGGGTAACGGGTGCGGCGAGCTCGATGTGGCCCATGCGATCCCGGCGGACCTTGGACCGCGTGATCTCCACCCCGCACCGCTCGCAGATGATGCCCTTGAACCGGACGCGCTTGTACTTTCCGCAGTGGCACTCCCAGTCCCGAGTCGGACCGAAGATGCGCTCGCAGAACAGGCCGTCCTTCTCCGGCTTCAGCGTCCGGTAGTTGATGGTCTCGGGCTTCTTGACCTCGCCGTTCGACCACGCGCGTATCTGATCCGCAGTGGCCAGGCCGATCCGGATCTCGTCGAAGTAGTTCACATCCAGCACTTAGGCGGTCGCCTCCTCGCGCACATACCCCTCCATCACGTTCAACACTCAGCCATTCCCTAGTCGTAGTCGGCGCCGGCGGGCTCCCGGCGCGAAAGATCGATGCCGAGCTCCTCGGCCGCCCGGAACACGTCCTCGTCGGTCTCCTTCAGCTCGATCTCCTCGCCCTCGGCCGAGCGGACCTCGACGTTCAGGCACAGGGACTGCATCTCCTTGATCAGGACCTTGAAGGACTCCGGGATCCCCGGCTCTGGGATGTTCTCGCCCTTGACGATGGCCTCGTACACCTTCACTCGGCCGAGCACATCGTCCGACTTGATCGTGAGCAGTTCCTGCAAGGCGTATGCCGCACCGTAGGCCTCGAGGGCCCACACCTCCATCTCGCCGAACCGCTGCCCACCGAACTGGGCCTTCCCGCCCAGGGGCTGCTGAGTGATCATCGAGTAAGGGCCGGTGGACCGGGCGTGGATCTTGTCATCCACCAGATGCAGCAGCTTCATGATGTACGCCACGCCAACCGTCACGGGCTCCTCGTAAGGCTCCCCGTTCCGGCCGTCGAACAGCATGGCCTTGCCCACCTTGTCGACCAGGGTCTTCCCGTCCCGGTCGGAGTTGGCCTTCTGCAGGGCCTCCAGGATCTCCCACTCCCGCGCGCCGTCGAACACGGGCGAGGCGATGTAGGCGGGACCCTCGAGGTTCCGGCCGTCCTTGGAGAACCCCATCAGCGAGGCCCAACCCAGGTGCGCCTCCAGGATCTGGCCCAGGTTCATCCGAGACGGCACGCCCAACGGGTTCAGGATGATGTCGACGGGAGTCCCGTCGGCCAGGAACGGCATGTCCTCCTCGGCCAGGATGGTCGAGATGACGCCCTTGTTGCCGTGGCGGCCGGCCAGCTTGTCGCCGTCGGAGATCTTCCGCTTCTGGGCCACGTACACCCTCACCAGCTGGTTCACGCCTGGGGGCAGCTCGTCGCCCTCCTCGCGAGAGAACACGCGCACCCCGATGACCTTGCCGGACTCGCCGTGCGGCACCTTCAGCGAGGTGTCCCGGACCTCCCGGGCCTTCTCGCCGAAGATCGCCCGGAGCAGCCGCTCCTCGGGGGTGAGCTCGGTCTCGCCCTTGGGGGTGACCTTGCCCACCAGGTAGTCGCCCGGGTTGACCTCGGCCCCGATCCGGACGATCCCCCGCTCGTCGAGGTCCTTCAGGATCTCCTCGGAGACATTGGGGATGTCACGAGTGATCTCCTCGGCCCCGAGCTTGGTGTCGCGGGCGTCGACCTCGTGCTCCTCGATGTGGATCGAGGTCAGGACGTCCCCCTTCACCAGCCGCTCGGAGATGATGATTGCGTCCTCGTAGTTGTGGCCCTCCCAGGGCATATAGGCCACGACCAGGTTGCGGCCCAGGGCCAGCTCACCGGACTCGGTGGAGGGGCCGTCGGCGATGACCTGCCCCCTCACGATCCGGTCGCCCTCCCGGACGAACGGCTTCTGGTTCATGCAGGTGCCCTGGTTGGACCGGCGGTACTTCTGGAGCCGGTAGGTGCGCTGGCCGCTGCGCTCCCGAACCAGGATCTCGTCGGCCGAGACGTCCTCCACGGTCCCCGTCTCCTCGGCCAGGATCACGTCGCCGGCGTCCACGGCGGCCCGGAACTCCACGCCGGTGCCGATCAGCGGGGCCTCGGACTTCAGCAGCGGCACCGCCTGGCGCTGCATGTTTGCGCCCATCAGGGCCCGGTTGGCGTCGTCGTGCTCCAGGAACGGGATCAACGCCGCCGCCACCGAAATGATCTGCTTGGGCGAGACGTCCATGTAGTCGACCTCGTCGGGCGGCACCGACTCGACTTCGCTCCCCTTCCGCCTGACCAGGATGGAGTCGTCCGTGAACCGCCCGGTCTTCAGCTCGTACGGCGTGTTGGCCTGGGCGATGACGTGGCGGTCCTCCTCGTCGGCAGAGAGATAGTCGATCTTGTTCGTGACCTTGCCCCCTTCCACGCGCCGGTAGGGGGTCTCGATGAACCCGAACGGGTTGATCCGGCCGTAGGTGGATAGGGAACCGATGAGGCCGATGTTCGGCCCTTCCGGGGTCTCGATGGGGCACATCCGGCCATAGTGCGACGCGTGCACGTCGCGGACCTCGAACCCGGCGCGCTCCCGCGAGAGGCCGCCGGGCCCCAGGGCCGACAGCCGCCGCTTGTGGGTCAGCCCGGCCAGGGGGTTGGTCTGGTCCATGAATTGGGAAAGCTGGCTGGTCCCGAAGAACTCCTTGATTGAGGCGACCACGGGGCGGATGTTGATGAGGGTCTGGGGCGTGATGGCCTCCACGTCCTGCGTGGTCATGCGCTCACGGACCACCCGCTCCATGCGCGACAGGCCGATCCGGATCTGGTTCTGGATCAGCTCTCCCACCGAACGCAGCCGACGGTTGCCGAAATGGTCGATGTCGTCGGGCTCGAACCCCTCCTCCCCGGCATGCAGCTTCACCAAGTATCGGACGGTCTTCAGCATGTCCTCGTAGGCGAGGATGCCCTTGAACTTGGGCCCTCCCTCGCCCTGCTCGTCCTTCTGGAGCTCCGCCCACACGCGGAACTTGGGCTGATCCCATCCCTTCTTCTCGGGGTTGGAGAGCTCGGCGAGGGCCTTGGCCCGGGCCTTCAGCTGGGCTTGGAGCGCGCCCTCGGCCGGACCGAGCTTCTTCGACACCTTGTACCGGCCCACCCGGGCCAGGTCATAGCGCTTGGGGTTGAAGAACAGGTTCTCGAGCAACGTCCGGGCCGACTCGGCCGTGGGCGGCTCCCCCGGACGGAGCTTGCGGTAGATGTCCTCCAGGGCCTCCTCGGGCGTCTGGACGTGGTCCTTCTCCAAGGTCAGCCTGATCGACGGGGCCTGGTCGAACAGCTCGAGGATGTCCTCCTCGGACCAACCGAGGGCCTTCAAAAGGACGGTGACGCTCTGCCGGCGCTTGCGGTCGATGCGGACCCCGACCGTGTCCTTCTTGTCCACGTCGAACTCTAGCCAGGCCCCCCGGGAGGGGATGATCTTGGCCAGGAAGACATCCTTGTCGGTGGTCTTGTCCAGGTCACGGCTGAAGTAGACACCCGGGGACCGGACCAGCTGCGAGACGACCACCCGCTCGGTGCCGTTGATGATGAAGGTTCCCCGCTCGGTCATCATGGGGAAGTCCCCCATGAAGACCTCCTGCTCCTTGATCTCGCCGGTGGCCTTGTTCACGAACATGGCCTCCACGAACAAGGGCGCCGAGTAAGTCTGGTCCTTGTCCTTGCACTCCTCCTCGGAGTACTTGATCTCCTTGAACTGGTGCTTTCCGAAGTGCAGCTGGAACTGCTCCGTGAAGTCCTCGATCGGCGAGACCTCCTCCAGGACCTCACGGATGCCCTCGTCGAGGAGCGTCTGGAAGGAGACTCGCTGGATGGCGATCAGATCGGGTAGCGGCAGGACCTCCTCGAGCTTGGCGAAACTGAGACGATCGCGGACAGGAACGAGGGCATCAGGCAAAGACTCTCCCCCCTAGACAGAATGACACGCTTGGAATACGGGCATGCGGGACGGCGGCACGGCAAACGAGCAGTATACGGTCGCGGACACGCGAAGTCAACCCGGGAAGAACCCCCAGGTCAGACGGGTGGAAGGGTACTCCTCTCCGGAAGCGCGGTCAACCCGTCAACCGCCACCTAGTCGGCTGCCCCGGCCCAGTCCCTAAGAGGGGCTATGGTCGAGGAGAGGGCCCCGTCGCGCTCGTCGCGCTCGCCGGTGAGCCCCTGGGCCTCGGCCGCCCGCTGCATGGCGAAGTACATGTCTGCCACGGCGTTGGCCAGGGTCCGGGCCTGGTCCGTGGACTCGATACGGACGCCTCGCTCGTGAAGGACGTTGAAGAAGTCCTCCAGGATCGCGCGCTCGTCGCCGAGGAGCGCCGCCTCCGAGACCCTCAGGGCCCTGGCCAATCGCTCCAATGTCTGGATGGACGGTGCGACATGACCGTTCTCATAGCGGGACAATCGGGCTTTGGGGATCCCCGAGATCTCCTCAAGGTCCGACTGGGAGTATCCGGCCCCTATCCGCGTCTCGCGCAGACGTTGGCCAAAGGTCCTCTCATCGTTCATGAGACCGCCCCCTCGATCGCCCCACCCTGGCGCGGGGGGAGCATATCAATGTCGGGCTGGATGAACGCAAAGGCCCAGCGTGGGCCCCTATTTCACCTCGACAGAGGCGCCCGCCGACTCCAACTGCTCCTTGGCCTTGTCTGCCGACTCCTTGTTGACCCGCTCCAGGACAGGCTTCGGTGCGCTGTCGACGAGGTCCTTGGCCTCCTTCAGGCCCAGGCTGGTCAGCGCCCGAACCTCCTTGATCACCTGGATCTTCTTCTCGCCCGCGCCCGTGAGCACCACGTCGAACTCCGTCTGCTCCTCGGCCTCCTCGCCGCCCCCCTGCCCACCGGTGCCCGGTGCGGCCATCATGACCGGACCGGCCGCGGCGGCCTTCACGTCGAAGGTCTCCTCGAACTTCTTGATGAAGTCCGAGAGCTCCAGGAGCGTCATCTCCTTGAACTGCTCGAGCAGCGTGTCCGGGTCGGCCTTCTTCGTCGCCATGATCACTCCTCTCCTTCTTCGGAGGCCTTGGCCTCCGGTGGCTCGGCGCCCTCGGCCTGTGTGGCCGGGACGTCGGCTTCCTCCTTGACCGCTTGCCCGACCTGGGGCTCGGCGGCGGATTCCTCGCCCGGGGCAACCTTCTCCTTGTACGCCTCGAGCAGCGCCAGGAACCGAGCCTGGAGGGCCTGGAACATGCCCGCGGCCCTGGACATCTCGGCCTTGAAGGCTCCCGCGAGCCTGGACAGCATGATGTCCCGCGACTCGAGCTCGGCCAGGCCGCGAGCCTCGTCGGCGTCCAAGACGCGCCCCTCCATGAACGCGCCCTTCAGGGCCAGGGCGGGGAACCGCTTCCCCGCCTCGACGACCCTCTTGGCCGCCGCAACCGGATCGCCGGCCACGAAGGCGACGGCGGTCGGGCCCTCCAACAGCCGCTCGAGCTCGCCCACGCCCGCCTCGCCGGCCGCCCTCCTCATCAACGTGTTCTTCACCACGGAGAACCGGGTGTCCTCGCCGAGCGCCCGACGGAGCTCGGTAGCGTCCTTCACGCTCAGGCCCCGGTACTCGGCCAGCAGCAGGGCTTGGGAGCCGCTGATCCGGCCCTTCAGCCTGGCGACCTGCTCGACCTTCTCCTGACTCGGCATCCTGACTCCAAACAACGAAAAACGCCTCCGCAGCGCGCGGAGGCGCACGTCGAACGGCGCTCACCTCATCGCCTCGGCAGGTACCGGCGTGGCCGGATCATGCGGCGCCCCTGCGGTCTGCGGCGTTCCCCAGGCTACCAGGTCATCGCTACCAACCCACTCTGCTCGGGGGGGACGCCCCCATTCTGATGGGGGGATTGCCCAAAGCCTCATCCACGACGGCCAGGAACCGCTTCACGTCGAGGGGCTTGGAGAGGTACTCGGTGGCCCCTGCGGCGATCAGCCTCTTCCGCTGCTTCGGTGTCGCGTCCGCTGACGTGACGATCACCGGTGTCCTTCCGGTGGCGGGGCCGTTCCGAAGTCTGCGGATCACGTGGTCGCCGGGGATGTCGGGGAGGTGAACGTCCACCACGATCAGGTCTGGGTGGTGCTCGCGAGCCAGGTCGAGCCCCATCCTGCCCCGGATGGCCTTGAGGAGCCTCACCCCGGGGCGGTTGGCCAGGATCCGCTCGATCAGCCTGAGGTTCGACGGGTCGTCCTCGATGCACAGGATGGTGTGGATGGGGCCGCGGTCGCCCGATGGCTCCCTCGCCGGGTCCTCGAGGGAGTTGGGGTCCTCGGCTGGGCGGAGGGCCAGCCAGAACGTGCTCCCGGTCCCGATCTCGCTCTCCACCCCGATCGAGCCGCCCATGCCCTCGACCAGGGCCTTGGTCAGGGCGAGGCCTAGGCCGGTCCCCTCGATGCCGGTTCGTTCGGCCCCCAGCCGGTCGAACGGGGAGAAGAGCCGCTCCTGGTCCTCAGAACGGATGCCGAGCCCCGTGTCGCGCACGCGGATCGTGATCGAGTCGGCCATCCCCTCCACCGAGACGGTCGCGGAGCCCCCCTCGTGGTTGTACTTCACCGCGTTGGCCAGGAGGTTCAACATGGCCTGCTTCAGACGTTGCCGGTCGGCAAGCACGAACGAAGCCGGATCGGAGCCCGATGCGTGGACTGCAATCCCTCTCTTCGCCGCAAGCGGCAGCACGAGGTCGACCGCCTCGCGGATGACCTCGTAGACCGAGACGGGCTCGATCGAGAGCGAGAGGGTGCGCGACTCGATGCGGGCGATGTCCAGGACCTCGTTGATCAGATCCAGCAGGTGACGTCCGCCTTTGAGGATCTGCTCGACGCTCTCCGCGTCGGCCGGAGCGAGCGGCGAGGTCTGGAGGAGCTGACCGAACCCCAGGATGGCGTTCAGTGGGGTTCGGAGCTCGTGGCTCATCCGGGACAGGAACTCGTCCTTTGCCCGGTTGGCCTGCTCGGCCACTTCGGCCCGTTCGGCGACCTTCTCCGCCTCCTTCTCCGGCGTGATGTCGGCCAGGATCCCGTGAAAGAAGGAGGGACGGCCGGCTCCGTCGTGCACCACGACGGCCTCGTCCCGGACCCAGACGACACGCCCGTCATGGGTCCGCAGCCGGTACTCACTCCGAAGTGGCGTCCCCATCTCTCGGCTGAGGGCCTCATCGGCCATCGCACCCTCGCGGTCTTCCGGAACCATCTGGTCGTACCACAGGGCCGGGTTGGCCAGCCATTCCTCCGGCGAGAAGCCCAGCATCGACTCGATCCGGGGACTCACGTACCGCCACGGCCCGTGCTGCCCGAACTCCGCGACGTACACGACGACCGGGACCTGTTCCACAAGCGTTCGGTACATCCGTTCGGCATCGAGCGCGCGCGAGCTGGCCACCCGGTCGTTCGTCATGGTCCCGCCGGCTCTCGGTCGAGCATCGCTTCCAGAACCTGGAGGAACCGCTTGACGTCGAGCGGCTTCGTGAGGTACTCGTCGGCCCCTGCGGCGAGCAGCCGCTCGATTTGAGCCTGGGTCGCGTCGGCCGAGATCATGACGACCGGGATCGTTCGCGTCGTGGGGTCCTGCCGCAGACGCCGAAGCGCCTCGTCTCCCGCCATGTCGGGCAGGTGCAGGTCAAGGAGGATGAGGTCCGGTAGGTGATCGCGGGCAAGCTCTAGTCCGAGGCTCGCCTGCATAGCCGAGAGCAACCGAACGTGTGGGCGATCGGAGATGATCCGCTCGATCAACCGTAGGTTGGACACGTTGTCCTCGATATACAGGATCGTCCGAGACGGAGTGACCTGGGTCGGCGGGGCCTCCACTCCCCCCCATTCCCGCTCGAAGCGGTCCACCGGTGGCTCGGCCAGGCGGAGCTCGATGGTGAAGACGCTGCCGGCGCCGGCCTCGCTCTCGGCCTTGACCGTCCCCCCCATGGCTTCGATCAGACCCTTGCTGAGCGCCAGGCCCAGTCCAGTCCCCTCCACGCCGCTCATCTCCGCGCCGAGACGGTCGAAGGGGTCGAACAGGCGGGCCATCGCCTCCGAGGCGATGCCCACCCCCGTATCGGCCACCCGGATCGCAAGCCGGTCCGGGGTCACGGGCGCCCACGTGACCAGGATGTCGCCGCCCTCGCGGTTGTACTTGACGCCGTTCGAGAGCAGATTCAACAGGACCTGCTTGAGGCGTTGACGGTCCGCCAGGACGTGGAGCCCGTCCGCATCGTCGATCCGCAGGTGGATGCCCCGTTCCACGGCCAACGGGCGGATCAGGTCGGCGGCCTCGGTCAGTGCGTCGGTGACCGACACCGGCTCCGACGACAGGGAGAGCCTGCCGGTGGCGATCCGGCTGACGTCGAGCACCTCATCGATCAGCCCGAGGAGGTGCCGCCCCGCCGCCAGGATCTGGCGAATGCTCTCACGTTGATCGGGAGTCGGGTCCTCGATCTCCAGGATCTGTGCGAATCCCAGCACCGCGTTCAAGGGGGTTCGCAGCTCGTGGCTCATCCGGGATAGGAACTCGTCCTTTGCCCGGTTGGCTCGCTCGGCCAGTTCCTTGCTCTCGCGGATCTGGGCGTCCGCCATCCGTCGATCGGTGATGTCCTCGGAGATCCCGAGGAGGTAGACGGGATGTCCGTCCGCTTCGAGGATCGGGATCTTCCGCGTGTGGAGGAACCGCTCACCATGTTCGCGGGTCTGGATGCGTTCCTCGGGGACGTCGACGAGCCGGCCGCTCGCCAGCACCTCGCGGTCCTTCGACGTGAAGAACTCGGCCTCCTCAGCCGGAAAAAGGTCGTGATCGTTCTTGCCGAGGAGGTCGCTCCGCGAATGGCCGAGGAGCTCCTCGCCGGCCCGATTGAACCGGACGAACCGCAAGTCCTCGGCGGACTTGACGAAGACCATGCTCGGGATGTTCTCCACCACCGAATCCAGGAACGCTTCTGCTCGCCGAAGCTCCTCCTCGGCTTCCTTGCGCCCGGTGATGTCCAGTGCGACTAGCATCCCGGCGACCACCTCTCCGGTATCGGAGCGCACGGGAACGATCTGCACGAGGAACGTGCGGTCGTTGATCAACCGCTCCGTCGTGGTCTTCTCACCGGTGAGTGCCGCGCGATATTGCGATTCGGCGATCCTCGCCGTCGCCGGGAACACCTCCTCCCCCACCTCCGTGATGGTCCGTCCCTCCAATCGCTCCTTGGTGAGGCCGATGGGCTCCAACCCCTTGCCCTCCATCAGCGTGAGGCGCAGTTCGTGATCGAAGAGCCCCACGAACCCATCGGGGAAGTTCCGTGCAAGGGTTCGATACGTGGCCTCGCTCTCCTCAAGAGCGGCCTGCCGTTCGGTCAGGATCGCGCTGGCGCGCTGGAGTGCCTGGGCGACCCCGCCCACCTCGTCGCCTCCGGAGATCGGGGCCAGGAGGGGCAAGCCCTCGGCGAGCCTTCGCGCATTCTCCTCGTTCCGCTGAACCCTTCGGGCCACGCTGGTGGTGAAGAGAACGATGCCGGCCAAGCTGCACGCGAACCCCGCTATGACCCCGACCTCGATCGTTACCAGGGAAGCCGAGAGGAGGAACGCCCCAACGGGAATCATGCCGACGATCAGGCCCTTGGCCCGAAGGGAACGGTCGGCCCAGAGCGCCGGGAGCGCCGGGAGCCGGGGTGGCTCCGAGCTCTCGGAATGCCCTCCAGTCTCCTCCACCAGCAACCCCCGGACGCCGGCCTCTCTTCGCCTTTATCGGCACCGTCGTTTGCGGCTAAACCCCGAGTAAAGCCGCGTGGCCAGCTCACCGATGAATCGAAGACGAGCACTGGGGGTAAGCAGGGATGTGGCGCAAGGGGTCATCGACGGAAGCCCGGATCCTGATCGTCGACGACGAGGAATCCAACGTCCGGCTTCTGGAACGGGCGCTGGCGCACGCGGGGTACGGCAACATCGCGAGTACCACGCAGTCACGCGAAGTCTCCCGCCTGGTCGCGGAGTGCGAGCCGGATCTGATCCTCCTCGATCTGATGATGCCGCACATGGACGGATTCGAAGTGATGCAGCTGCTCGAGTCGCTGTCGACGAGGGACTCGTACCTGCCGATCCTCGTCCTCACCGCAGACACGTCCACCGAGACCAGGAGACGGGCCCTGGCCTCGGGGGCGAAGGACTTCCTGACCAAGCCACTCGACATCGACGAGGTCCTGCTCCGGATCAGGAACATGTTGGAGGTCCGGCTCCTACACGAGGAGCTCAGGGTTCAGAACGAGTCGCTGGAAGAGCGGGTGGGGATCCGAACCCAGGAGCTCCAGGAGTCGCAGATCGAGACTTTCGAACGGCTCGCCCTGGCCGCCGAATTCCGGGACGATGACACGGGCCAGCACACCAGGCGGGTCGGCCGGACCGCATTCCTCATCGCTCGAACGATGGGAGTGGCGAGCGGCGTGCTCGAGCCCATCGAACGAGCCGCGGCGCTCCACGACGTGGGGAAGATCGGCGTCCCGGACGCCATCCTCCTCGCCCCACGCAAGCTCTCGTCGAAGGAGTTCGAGGTCGTCAAGACGCACACGACGATCGGCGCGCGAATCCTCTCCGGAAGCCGATCAGCGCTTCTCAAGCTGGCCGAGGAGATCGCCTTCGCCCACCACGAGCGATGGGACGGTCACGGGTACGCCGGCCTTGCCGGCGAGGAGATCCCACTGTCCGGTCGCATCACGGCGGTCGCCGATGTGTTCGACGCTCTGACGCACGATCGCCCGTATAAGCGTGCGTGGCCGGTCGAGGCTGCCGTAGCGGAGATCACGCGGGGTCGGGGAAGTCAGTTCGATCCGGACGTGGTCGATGCGTTCCTCGGTATCTCCGAGAAGGCGGCGGTCGACCTCGCGAGAGGAAGCGTGACGACGGCGACCGAGGTGACTAGTTCTGCTCCACAGCGATCCAGAAGACGAGTAAGTTCGCGTTGACGTTGGCAGGAGCTCCGGAGTTGCAGTTGAGGTTGGATATCGTGAACTGGGTGGTCGTCCTGTTCGAGACAACCAGACAGTTCGCAGCTCCGGTCGTACCTCCCGGCGACACCACTGCGACGTAGTTCGCATTCGGCATCGCGCTCGACATGCCGACGGTCACCGAGCTCGAGCCGCTGTTGATCGTTGCCGTACTCGCTCGGTAGTTCGGCATCGGTCCGGTGGCGCCGGTTGCACCGGTAGCGCCGGTCGCACCAGTCGGTCCCATCGGGCCGTGGGGACCGGTGGCCCCGTCAGCGCCAGTGGGGCCGGTTGCTCCGGTCGGACCAGCAGCGCCGGTCGGGCCCGTGGCGCCGGTCGCACCGTCAGCACCCGGCGCCCCGGTGGCGCCTGCGGCACCGGTCGCCCCTTGAGCACCCGTCGCGCCGGTTGAGCCAGGGGCGCCGGTCGCACCGGCGGAACCCGTCGCGCCAGTCGCGCCATCGGCGCCATCCGCACCATCCGCACCATCCGCACCGGCAGCTCCCGTCGCGCCGGCCGGACCGGCCGGGCCCGTCGGCCCGACTGGACCCGTCGGCCCGACTGGGCCTGTCGCACCTGTCGGCCCGGTAGCGCCGTCGGATCCTGCCGGGCCCGTCGCGCCCGATGCGCCCGTCGCGCCCGATGCGCCTGTTGCGCCCGTCGCGCCCGATGCGCCCGTCGCGCCCGATGCGCCCGTTGCGCCCGTCGCGCCCGATGCGCCCGATGCGCCCGTCGCGCCCGATGCGCCGTCCGCACCGCTCGAGCCTGTGGCGCCTGCCGTTCCGGCGGTGCCGTCCGCACCCGCGTCGCCCTTGGGGCCCGTTGGACCAGCGGGACCTGGTGCACCGGTGGGGCCGACCGGACCCACGGATCCGACGCCCGCCGGACCCGGAAGACCCGAAGCACCCGTAGCCCCCGAAACACCGGCGGAACCCGTCGCCCCGGTTGCGCCGGTCGCTCCCGTCGACCCGGTTGGGCCAACGGCGCTCTGCCCTGGGCGGCCCCCGGCCTCGACCCCAGCCATGAGGAGCAGGACGGCGGCGACCAGCCCGATGACGATCGCCGGCTTCACCCACCCCCACCTGTCGCTTGACTTTGCCATGACCCCACCTGAAGCGGTCGGCCCGCACGCCGGGGTGTCGGGCGAACGACCGACACCTTCCCAGTGACCATCGGGGCCTTCCGAATGGAAATGAACCTCCTACGGGCTTTTCCCCTAAGTATTTCCGTCTACCCCAAGCGAGGTAGCAGGGAAGAGGATGCGGGGGACGCATTGTCGGCCATTCGGGGGTTGGGGCCGGCGACGGCTCGGTCCTGACCCCATCTCGACCAGCAACGGCGCCGGCATCGGGCAGCGTGCACTTGCTCCCGACGCTCAAGCGGCCGATCGGATCGGCCGAGCTTGAAGTTCGTCCGGGCCCGGCACCGCTTCGGCCGGTCCGAGAAGAGCGCTTGGGGGTGGAGCCGTTTTGTGGCGTGGCATCCGACGAGGCAACGGAGACGGTGGCGTGGATCGGGTTCGAGCGGGCCTCCGGACGAGACCGGCCCTGCTGCTCCTCCTGGTCCTCCTCATCGGGGCGTGCTCCAAGGGCAAGAGCGATTCGGAGCAGGCCTCCGCGGCCCTCGCCGCGGGACTCAAGGCCCATGCAGCGAGCCGGTTGGACGAGGCCGCGGCCGACTACCGCAAAGTGCTCGTCTACGACCCACGGAACAAGTTCGCCTACTACAACCTGGGCGTCATCGAGCAGACCCAAGGCGACGGTGGATCGGCCGAGTCCGACTACCGCATCGCCCTCACGATCGACCCGGACTTCGTGCCGGCGCTCTTCAACCTGGCGATCCTGCGGACGTCCTCGGGCACCGACCGCGAGGCCATCGACCTGTACGAGCACGTGATACAGATCGACGAAGGCTACGCCGCGGCGCACTTGAACCTGGGGTTCCTCCTCATCGGCGACGGTCATGAAAAGGAAGGCAAGGCGGAGCTGGCGATCGCCGTGGGACTGGATCCAACGCTGGCCAGTCGGATCCCCGAGGATCTCAAGACCAGCCCCGTGCCGCAGCCGAGCGACTCGGTCGGACCCCAGGCTTCTGGGTCCGCCACCCTCTCACCCTAGGCCCGGTCATCGAGAACTCCCTACCATCCTCGTCGCCGAGCCGGTCCCCGTCCGCCGGCCGCGCCATCCGGATCGGCCTTCGGGCGGCGGTGGGGGTGCTCGTCGTCGTCCTCCTGCTGGTCCGGGCAGACACCCACGCGCTCGCCCTCTCGCTCCGGCATGCCAAGGCGAGTGAGGTTGTGCTCGCGTTCCTCGTGCTGCTTGCCGGCCTGGTGGTGAACGCGTTCCGTTGGCAGCTGTTCCTTCGGCCCCTTGGTCTGGCCTTGCCGCCTTCCGATCTCATACGCCTTACCTTCGTCGGCACGTTCTTCAACGCGTTCCTCCCGACGGGTTTCGGGGGCGACGCGTACAAGTCGTTCCGATTGCGCGACCGGGCGGCAGGCGTGGCGTCCCCCCTTGCGACCGCCGTCCTCGACCGTCTGGCCGGCCTGGCAGGCCTGGCCCTGCTGGCGTTGGCCGGGTGCGCGTGGGGGCTGACGGCCGGGCCCCCCGACCGAGTGGTGGTGGCCGCCTCAATCCTCGGCATCGGGGTCCTGGTGGGCTCGGCACTCGTGCTGTGCCTGGCGCCCCTTCGGTCGAAAGGCGACGACCTCCGATCCGCCGTCGCCTCCAGGTTCCGGGTGTTCGGCCAGGCTTTCGCCACGGCTGGCCGCGAACCGCAGGCGGTTCGATGGGGCACGGTGGTAGGGGTCGTCTCCGCGCTGTTGTTGATCGCCGTGAATGCGCTCCTTGCCGACTCGCTTGGGATGTCGCTTCCAGTCGCGGCCCTGCCGGCGATCGTGCTGATCGCCACGCTCACGACGGCGCTCCCGGTCTCCATCAATGGCCTGGGGTTCCGGGAGGCGGCGTACGTCTGGTGCTTGGCCACGTACGGCATCGGCCACGACCGAGCCCTCGCGTTCGCCCTCCTCGTGCTGGCCGTGACCCTGGCGTCGAGCGTGGTCGGCGGCGTCGTGTACGTCCTTTCCGGCGGCAAGGTTCCGGATCGAAGCTGAGCCAGCAGAGCCCTACCGAGGGCTCTCGAGGACGTCGAGCACCCAGGCAACGATCAACAGGTTGATCCCCACCAGGAGCGGGCCCACCGAGATCAGCACCGTGGCGGCCGAGGCCTCGGGCGGACCGAGGGTCCTGATCCCGATCCCGATCCCGAAGCCGATCCCCCACAGGACGAGCGCGAGGCCGCCGAACAGGAAGATGGCGATCGGTGAGAACGACCACAGGAGGTACTTCCACAACATCCGGCGCCAGAACCCGCGGAACAGGGACCACAGGAGCTTGCGCCCCTCACGGAACAGACGGATGCCCGAGCGCTCCTCGCCATACACGGCCGGCACCGGTACGTCCTTTCCTTTCGATTGGATGATGTTGAGATACACGAGCAGATCGCATTCGAACGCGTAGTCGCGGCGGATCCGGCCGAGCGGAAGCCGGCGGAGGGCGGCGGTTCGAACCGCAGTGAATCCGTTCAGGGGATCGAACAGGTGCCAGTAACCCGTGGCTGCCTTGGCCAGGAAGCCGACGAGGACGTTGCCGATCACCCGGGTCCGGGGCATCCCTTCGTACGAGCCGAAGTCGAAGAACCGGTCGGCCTTGGCGAAGTCGTAGCCGCCGTCGGCGATTGGATCGAGGAGGACGGGCAGGTAGTCAGGGTCCATCTGCGCATCGCCGGCCATCACCGCGGAGACATCGGCACCGATCTCCATCGCTCGCTGGTGTCCGGTGAGGATGGCCCCTCCCACTCCGCTGTTCCGGTCGTGCGTGATGACATCGACGCGTTCATCGCCAGTCGCCCTGGCCTTCTCGGCCGTGGCATCGGTACTCGCATCGTCGACGACGATGATGTGGTCGACGAGGTCGGGCATCGTGGCTACGGTCGTCCCGATCAGCGCCTCCTCGTTGAAGGCGGGGACGACGACCGCGACACGAAGGCCTTTGAACAATGCTGATCAGTCCCGCTTCGCAGCGTCGAGGATCCGTTGGCAGAGGTCGAGCGCCGCAACACCCGCCCGCCCATCGACCAACGGCCGGCCGCCCGAACCGACCGCTTCCACGAAGTCCTGGAGCTCGAGCCACAGGGGCTCTCCCCGGTGTTCCAGATACGGGATCTCCATGATCGACGACTCCTTGAGCCGGGGGGCCCCGGTCTCCGGGTACTCCGCCGTGGACTGATGGCGGATGGTGATGTCCTGACGCAGGAGATCGACGTTCACGAGCGAATCGGGTTGCAGGATGTCGATCTGTCGAACCTTGTCCTGGCCGATCCGAGTGGCGGTCATGTGGGCGACCAAGCCAGACTCGAACACGATCGTGGCGACCGCCAGGTCCTCGGTCTGCGCACGCCAGGTCGACACGTCGGCCGCCACACGGACGGGCTCCGAATGCGCCAGCCACAGGACCAGGTCGATGTCATGGATCATCATGTCCCGCACGACGCCCTCCTTGACGCGCTCGCTGAAGGGCGAGAGCCGCCGGGTCTGGATGAACTGTGGCTCGGTCACGAACCGAGGCAGGTCGAGGCAGGCCGGGTTGAACCGCTCGATGTGCCCGACCGCCAGGATCCTCCGCGCATCGTTGGCCGCTGCTACCAGCTCCTCGGCCTCCCGCACCGAGGGAGCGAAGGGCTTCTCCACCAACACGTGCCATCCCCGGGCCATGGCCTGGACGCCCACAGCGCGATGCGTCTCAGTGGGGGTGGCGATCACGGCCGCGTCCACCTGAACCGCAACGTCCTCCATCGAGGCCGCGTAATCGCAGTCGAACTCGGCGGCGAGCAGGCGCCCGCGCGACATGTCTCGGTCGACGATGGCGGCGAGCGTGGCTTCGGGGAGCGCTGAGAGGACTCGCGCGTGGTTCGTCCCCATGAATCCCGCGCCGACGACCGCGACGGAAACCGTCATCGCGGCTCTGCCCGGGTCGAGGCGACGGCCGCGCGGAGGGATCCCGCCATCCGCTCGACGTCACCGTCGCCGATCAACGGGTGACATGGGAGGGAGAGGACCGTCCTGGCGGCCGCTCGAGCGCGCACGAGCGGCCGGCTCGCATCGATCCGTGGGTGCCCCACGTACGGGTCCATGTCGGGCACGATCTGCGGGTAGTAGACCCGAGCCTCGATGCCGTCGGCCTCGAGCTTGGCCGCTACCGCGTCGCGATCGATCGATGGGTCGAGCCGGATCGTGAACCGATGCCAGGCGTGTTCTCGCCCCGCGGGCAGAACGGGAAGGATCACGCCCTCGATCTGGCCGAGCGCCTCAGACAGCCTCGAGGCCACCTTCCGCCGTGCGGAGGTCCATTCGGGCAGGCGATGCAGCTGGGCTCTTCCGATCGAGGCCGCCACGTCCGTCAGCCGGAGGTTCCACCCGATGGCGGCGAACTCGTAGCGGCCCCGCTGGCCCTGGTTCCGCAGGACCCGCACGTGTTCGGCGACCTCGTCGTCGTCCGTGGTGACGGCGCCGCCCTCTCCGGTGGTCATATTCTTGGAGGCATAGAAAGAGAAGCATCCGGCCACGCCGAGGCCGCCGACCCGGCGGCCGCCCAGGGTGGCGAGGTGGGCCTGGGCCGCGTCCTCAAGCACGGGCCGGCCGGCCGCCGCCAGGCCGTCCATGTCGCACGGGAGCCCGTACAGGTGGACGGCAAGGATCAGCTTCGTTCGTTCCGTCACGGCCTCTGCGGCGGCCTCCGGGTCGAGGAGGAAGTCCTGCCCGATCTCGGCGAAGCGGACGGTTGCTCCCGCCCGAAGGACCGCGTTCACGGTGGCTGGGAACGTGAGCGGTGTCGTGACCACCTCGTCGCCCTCGCCCACATCGAGAGCGACGAGCGACAGGTCGAGCGCCGCGGTGCCGGAGGCAACGGCGATCGCGTGCCGGGTCCCCGCGAGACCCGCCGAGAGCTCACGCTCGAAGGCCTCCACCTCGGGGCCCTGAGCGAGCCGTCCGCTCCGCAGGACGCGGTCGACGCCCGAACGCTCCTCATCGCCCATCATCGGGCCGCCCATGTCAAGCGTTTCGGTCACAGGGAGAGTTCCTCACCACAGGTCGGGCAAGCCGTGCCCGGCCCCCCGGGCACCACTCTGCCGCATCGGCACACCCACCCCACGGGCTTAGCGGGGTTGCCGAGCACCAGCCGGTGCGGCTCCACGTCGGCGGTCACGACGGCGCCCGCCCCGACCACAGCGAGCTCGCCGATCGTGAGACCGCACAGGACGGTGGCGTTCGCCCCGATCGACGCGCCGGTGCGAACCAGGGTCGTCAGCAGTTCCCATTCCTCACCGGAGGCCCGAGGGTATCGATCGTTCGTGAAGACCGCCGAGGGACCAACGAACACGTCGTCCTCCAGCGTCACGCCGGAGTAGACGGACACGAAGTTCTGGATCCTGCATCCCGCTCCGATCAACGTCCTGGAGTCGACGAAGACCGACTTGCCCAGGACGCAGCGCTCCCCGATGCGAGCGCCACTTCGGACGTGGGCGAAGTGCCATATCCTCGTCCCGGCGCCGACCTCGGCTCCCTCCTCGACCACGGCCGTCGGGTGGATGAGAACCGCGCCCGCGTCAACGAGGGGATCCATCGGTGGTTGCCTCTTCTAGCGGGCGGCGGCGGGAAGCTCTCGCCGCGAGCACCTGACCGAACCAGAGTGCGACGAACGCGAGAGCGCCGATCGAGAACAGCACGTCGTAGTAGCGGAACGGTTGGTAGCGAAACACGACCGTGTGCGGGCCCGGGGGTACCGTCCTCCCAACGAAGCTCGGCGCGACCATCTGCGGCGCCAGAGGGACCCCGTCCACGATGACCTGCCACCGAGGGTCGAAGGAGCTCTTCAGGATCACCATTGCCGGCCGGTTCGCCACGATCTGGACGGTCGCGGCTCCGTCCTCGAGCGCATCGTCTTCGAACTCGACCGAGCCGGCCGGCCCCAGCGGGTGCTCCCCCCCACTCAGCGTGGGCGGGGCCGCCGGCTGGCCCGCGAATGCGACGGTCGGATACCTGCCCTGCGCCAACTCATCCGATCGGAGCAAGAACCCCGCCTGCTGGTACAGATCGGATCGGTTTGCCCCGATCGGAGGGGGCACGGAGTCCACGACATCCACGTAACCGTTCGTCTGGACCTCCCACAGGGCGGCTCCGCCGTCCTGGTCGATCAGGCTCGCGGGCACGGGGGGCTGCCGCCCGGAGGGCAGGATCACGTACCGGACGTTGAACAGGTTGTACTGCGCCGGGTTCGACTCATCGAAGTTGGCTTCGAAGTCTGAGGAAAGGGATGTGGTTCGCAGCGAGAACCCGATGCTGTCGACCTGGTAGCCGAGCAGGGCCTGGCACCCCGCCACCAACCCCTCCATGGAGTCGGTGCACCCATCGCCCCACATCCCCGCATACACGCGGCCGGGGCCCTGCGCCTGCGCCTGCTGCACGAGCGAACGGATGACGGCATCTGGGCTGGCGTCAACCGTCCGCTGCTGCCGGACCCACTCGCCGCCCTGCTGGTCGAACGTTCTCCACCGCTCGGCCCACGCGGGCGCGAGGACCCCCAACCCCAGCAAGACGACGGCCGCTGCGGTGGCCAGACGCGCCACATGCGGCAGCAGGCGGCGCATCGCGGCCAGCACGATGAGCCCGAGGCGAGCAGCGCCGACCCCCGCCAGGAGGATGCCGGCCAAGTGGACCCCCATGATGTATCGATGGAGCAGGAGATCGCTGCTTCCCGGCAGGAGCCTGAGCGCGGGACCCAGGGTCGGCCGTCCGAAGAACAGCAACAGGCTGACCAACATGACCCCGAGCAGCGCGCGGGCGCGCTCGTCGCGCCGGAATCGCGAGATGCATACGACCGTTCCGACGCCGACGAGCACGCTGATCACCGGGATGGTCCGGGCTCCATCGAAAAGCTGCCCGGTGAACAGCCAGGCGAGCACCTTCCGGGCGCCGAATGAGTCGAACCAATACTTCCCCTGAAGGTACCGGCTCTGGCTCGTCCACCGGCTGTCCAGCACGAGCGGGACCACGACCCACGAGATGATCAGCAAAGCGCCCAGGCCAACGAGCGCGGCTCGCCCCAACCGCTTGAGGAATTCTCCCGGACGTATCAGCACCCACACCCCGAGGACGAGGAACGCAAGGTACCCGCTCAGGAAGTGGAACGCGGCGGTGAATCCCACCACGAGGGCGGCGACCGCGTATCGGGTGGGCCTGCTCTGGCTCACCGCGCGCCAGGAGAACCCCCACGCCAGTGGCATCAGCCACATGGCCCACAGCTGCGACCACATCCCATAGCCCCCCCAGGTGTAGCTTCCGAGCTCGTAGCCATACCCGGGAGCGCTGGCAAGGAGAGGCGAGACAAGTGCCGCTGCGGCCGCAACCCACCGCTCCCACCCGAGGAGCCGAGCTCCCAGGTACACGCTGATGGGCCACGTGGCGAGCAGGACGTACAGCATGATCGAGAAGGCCCAGTCCGCCCCGATGCCCAGTGCCAGGACCGCGGTCAGTGTGTGCGGCAGGCTCTGGTAATGGTGGAACAGCGACGATCCCAGCCCGAGATACGGGTACCAGCCGTCGAAGGGGAGGTGGCCATCGCGGATCCGGTCGAGGGCCCACCGGACCATCGACAAATGAACCGACGCATCGTTCGGATACAGGACGGGGAGGATCTCGGCCCGCAGGATCCACAGGTTGAAGCCGACCGCTATCGCCACGACGGCAAGCGGCGCCACACTGTGACCGGGGAGGTCCCGGGAAAGATCGAGGGGAATCTCGCGGCGACGTCGGACCCGGGTTGGCCGCGCCCTGGCACGTCGATGTCCAGCGACGAATCCATCACGCTCCGCGTCCCGGACAGGGACGGCGAACCCACGTGTCTCGTCCACTGCTTGATAATCGCACCGCCTCACCGCCTCCTTGAGGGAAGAGAGATGCGCTGTGGCGCACCTTGCGGGTCGTGCCCACCGACCGGGGGAGGCCGTCCGCCGACTCGAATCCCGCAGGAGAGGGATAGACGCGACCGGCCCATGGTGAGACACCGGTGAGCACGGGATGGCACGAGGTGGTGGGGAAGAT
>DASSSA010000041.1:0-3110 GCA_035701505.1 Actinomycetota bacterium | reverse complement strand
CTCCTGGAGCCCTTCGCCGGCCATCGGGGGCGCGTCCTTCGGCTGTTGCTTGCGGCCGGCGTGAGCCCGCCGCGGTACGGGCCGCGCATGTCGCTTCGCTCGATCGAACGCATCTGAGCGCTCATCGGATCAAGCGGCCAGGGCTGCGACCCAGGAGCCGGTACCATCCGGGCATGACCCTGCTGGAAGCCGCCGGCCTGTCCGTGCAAGCCGGGGGCACGACGATCCTCGAGGACTTGTCCTTCTCCCTCCGGGCGGGAGACAAGGTCGGCGTGGTCGGCAGGAACGGAGCCGGCAAGACCAGCCTGCTCCGGGTCCTGGCCGGGGAGGCGGAAGCCGTTCGAGGGACCGTTACCCGACGGGGAGCGCTGGGCTATCTGCGCCAGGACCCCCGCCAACATCGCGCCGACCAGGACCACACGGCTCTCGTCCACGTACTGGAAGCGCGAGGGCTCCAGGCGATGGCCGAGAAGTTGGAGAAGCTCCGGCTGACCCTCGAGGTCCGGCCCACCGAAGCCGCCGTGGGTAGGTTCGCTCGACTGGAGGAGCGGTACCGCGCGGCGGGCGGCTACTCGGGCGAGGCCGAGGCCCGCCGGATCGTCCGGGGGCTCGGACTGTCGCAGGACCGGCTGAACCTCCCCGTCCGGGCCCTGTCCGGAGGGGAGCGGCGGCGACTCGAGCTCGCGCGGATCCTGTTCGCCGGCTCGGACGTCCTGCTCCTGGACGAGCCCACCAATCACCTCGACAGCGACGCGAAGGTCTGGCTGATGAGCTTCCTGGCCGGCTATCCGGGCGCGGTGATGGTGGTGAGCCACGACATCAAGTTGTTGGACGCCGCCATCGGCCGGGTCCTGCACCTGGATCGCGACGGCGTCGTGATCTATCGGGGGACCTACTCGGAGTATCGGGAAGCGAGGCGACTCGACGAGCTCCGTCTCACGGCGCTCGCCGACCGTCAGAACGCGGAGATCAAGCGGCTGAAGACGCTGGCCGACTCGATGCGAGGCCAGACCGAGAAGCGGGCCCGGAAGGCCAAGACCCTCGACACCAGGGTGCGTCACCTGGCCGCCCGGGCCGCGGCGGCCCCGGCGAAGCAGCGGCGCGTCCGCTACCGGTTCCCCGAGCCGCCGCACTGCGGCCGGCTGGTCCTCGAGGCCTCGGATGTCACGAAGGGCTACGGCGGGCCCCCGGTGTTCGCGAACGCCACCTTCGACCTGTCCCGGGGGGAGCGGCTCCTGGTCATGGGCCTGAACGGTGCGGGCAAGACTTCGCTCCTTCGGATCGTGGCGGGCGTGACGGAGCTCGATTCCGGGAGCGTGCGCCTGGGGACCGGGGTCTCGCTCGGCTACTACGCGCAGGAACACGAGGGCATCCGCGACGGGGTGAACGTCCTCGCGCACGTCCGATCCGAGTCCACCGACGCCTCGGACCAGGACCTCCGGGCGTTGCTCGGCATGTTCGGGCTGACCGGCGAGATCGCGTTCCGCGACGCCGGCACGTTGTCGGGCGGTGAGAAGACGAAGCTGGCGCTGGCACAGCTGGTCGCGGGGCGTCGCAACCTGATCCTGCTCGATGAGCCGACGAACAACCTCGACCCTCCGTCACGAACGGCCATCGGGGCTGCGCTCGCGGCATGGCGGGGGGCCATGGTGCTGGTCAGCCACGACGTCGAATTCGTTGAAACCCTTGCACCGCAACGTGTACTGATGATGCCCGAGGGTACGCTCGATTCCTGGAGCGACGATCTGCTCGAGCTCGTGGCGCTGGCCTGACCGAAGCCGATATGCTCGGCGCCCCTGGATCCCCGATGGAGCGACGCGCGTGAGCGAAACGCATGCCAACGGCCCGGCCGACGTGATCTTCAGCGGAGGCGCCGTGTACACGGTCGACCCCACACGCAGTTGGGCACAGGCCGTTGCGGTGAAGGGTGGACGGATCGTCTCGGTGGGGAGCGACGCGTCGGTCGCCGATCTCATCGGGCCGAAGACGGAGGTCCACGATCTGCACGGCAGGATGCTGCTCCCGGGGTTCCAGGACGCTCACGTCCATCCGCCCTCCGGCGGCCGGGAGATGCTGGAGTGCAACCTGAACGAGGCCTACACGCGGGAGGGCTACGAGCGGATCGTGGCCGACTACGCGAGCGAGCATCCCAACGTCGACTGGATCCGGGGCGGAGGGTGGTCGATGGACTCGTTCCCCGGCGGGACCCCCACGAAGGAGATCCTCGACCGCATCGTCGCCGACCGGCCGGTGTTCCTGCCGAACCGCGACGGCCACGGGGCCTGGGTGAACACACGAGCCCTGGAGCTGGCAGGCATCACCCGAGAGACCCCCGATCCTTCCGACGGACGGATCGAACGGGACGGCGCGGGCGAGCCCTCGGGCACCCTGCACGAGGGAGCCATGGACCTGGTCGAAAACGTCATGCCCCCGATTACGGAGGCGGAATGGGTGGAGGGGCTCCGGGTCGCCCAGGAGTACCTGCACTCACTCGGCATCACTGCGTGGCAGGACGCGATCGTCGGTGGCCCGTACGACACGCTCGGTGGGTACATCACGATGGCCGGCCGGGGCGCGCTCACGGCCCGGGTCGTCGGCTCCCTGTGGTGGGACCGGCACCGTGGCGAGGAGCAGGTCGGTGAGCTGGTGGCGAAACGAGAACGAGGCTCGGTGGGCCGGTTCCGGGCCACCACGGTGAAGATCATGCAGGACGGCGTGATCGAGAACTTCACGGCCGGGGTCCTGGAACATTATCTGGGCCCCGACGGCACGCCGACCTCCAATCGCGGCATGTCGTTCGTCGACCCCGAGCTGCTGAAGGCCTCGGTGACCGGGCTCGATGCTGAGGGATTCCAGGTCCACGTCCACGCGATCGGGGAGCGGGCGGTGCGAGAGGCGTTGGACGCCCTAGAGGTTGCGCGGGCCGCGAACGGGGCGAACGACCATCGCCATCACATCGCCCACATCCAGGTGGTCCATCCGGACGACATCCCTCGGTTCCATCAGCTCGCGGTGGTGGCGAACGCCCAGCCGCTGTGGGCGACGCTCGATGGCCAGATGGTGGACCTCACGATCCCGTTCCTGGGCCCGGAGCGGAGCGGGTGGCAGTA
>DASSSA010000040.1:0-54513 GCA_035701505.1 Actinomycetota bacterium | reverse complement strand
CGAGACGATCCGACGGCGGCTGGGTGATCGAGCGGCTTTTCCCGTAGGCCGCGTCACCGAACCCGGCGCGCCGGACGTGCGGTATCGTTCGCACCCGGATGGACGACGACCTTCGGGAGACCGTTGCCGGGCTCATGCCCGGCGTCCGGGCAGACCTGGAACGGCTGGTTCGGATCCCGTCGATCGCGTTCCCCGGCTACGATCCGAAACCGGTTCGGGATTCGGCGGAGGCAACCGCGGAGATCCTGGCGGCCGCGGGGCTCTCGGGCGTCCACCTCATCGAGCTCCCCACCGGCGAGCACCCAGCCGTCTTCGGGGAGTCGCCTGCCGTCCCGGGGGCACCCGCCGTTCTCCTGTACGCACATCACGACGTCCAGCCCGAGGGCCCGGTGGACGAATGGGACACGCCGCCGTTCGAGCCGTCGGTCCGGGACGGGCGCATGTTCGGTCGCGGCACCTCGGACGACAAGTGCGGGATCGTGCTTCATGCCGCCGCATTGAAGGCCTTTGGCGGCGCGCCGCCGCTCACCGTGAAGGTGCTCGTCGAGGGGGAGGAGGAGGCCGGCACGGACAACCTGCCGTTCCTGATCGAGGGCCACCGTGACCTCCTCGCCGCGGACGTGGCGGTGGTGGCCGACTCCGGGAACTGGCGCCGGGGCGTCCCCACCCTGACGACCACGCTCCGCGGGGTGGTGGACTGTCGGGTCGAGGTCCGGGTCCTTCGGAAGGCCGTCCACAGTGGCGCGTACGGTGGCCCAATCCCCGATGCGCTCACGGCGCTGTCCCGCCTGCTCGCCACGCTCCACGACGATCGCGGCAACGTGGCGATCCCCGGCCTCGCGTCGGGACCCTGGGACGGGGTCGAGTACCCCGAGAACGAGTTCCGCGACGAAGCCGGCGTCCTTCCCGGCGTGGGCTCGATCGGGGAGGGCTCGGTGGCCGAGCGCCTGTGGACCCGACCCGCCGTCTCGGTCCTGGGGATCGACGCCCCCCGCATCCGAGAGGCCTCGAACCAGCTCGTGCCCGTGGCCCGGGCCAAGGTGAGCCTGCGCATCCCCCCGGGACAGGACGCGCAGAAGGCCCTGGACGCCCTGACCTCGCATCTGGAGGCGAAGGCCCCGTGGGGGGTGCACCTCGAGATCGAACGGGGCGGCGAGGGCGAGCCCTTCGCCGTCCAGGCCGACGGAGAGATCTTCGGGGCCGCTCGTGGAGCCATGGGCGAGGCGTGGGGCCGGGAGACCGTCGACATGGGGAGCGGCGGATCGATCCCGCTCGTGCCCCTACTGTCGCGCACGTTTCCGGGGATCGCGGTGCTCCTGTTCGGAGCCTCCGACGAGCTCTCCTCGCTCCATTCGGTGAACGAGAGCGTGGACCTGGGCGAGCTTGAGCGGGCGGCCCTCGCCGAGGCCCTCATGTTCCGAAAGCTCGCGGCCCTCGGCCGCTGAGCCACCACCTTGGGCTCGCTGGTTGCTAGGGTGGAGGAGCCAATGGACATGGAGCAGGCGGCCGGCCAGGCTTCGGAAGAGGACGCGCTGTCCGCCCCGCAGGCACCGAAGGGACCCCCCGGACCGCAGGAGGCCATCACCGAGCCGGCGAAGCTCCTTCGGATCGCGACCATGGTCCGGGAGCTCCTGGAGGAGACGCGCCAGGCCACGATCGACGAGCCGGGGCGGGCGCGCCTTCGCGAGATCTACCTCCGTTCCTTCGACGAGCTTCGCGAGGTCCTGTCGCCCGACCTCCAGCAGGAGCTCGCCGAGCTGGTCCCTCCGATGGATGCCCTCCCCACCGAATCGGAGATCCGCGTGGCCCAGGCACAGCTGGTCGGATGGCTGGAGGGCCTGTTCCACGGGATCCAGGCCGCATTGTTCGCCCAGCAGACGGCGGCCCGAGCCCAGTTCGAGGAGCTCCGCCGACGCGGCCTTCCCGGCGGAGCGCCCCAGGGTCCGCCCCAACCGCAGGGCGGACCGGGCGCATACCTGTAAGTCCTCCTCGTCCTTCGGCGCGACCTACCCGGGACCCCCCTCCTCGAGGGCCGCCACGGGAAGGGGGGTGGCCGCGGCCCGCCTAGGCGCTGGCGTCGGCTCCATCCCTCCAGCAAGGCGTTGAGCCAGGTAGACGGGGATGATCGAGAGCAGCATCAGCACGAGAGCCACTGCGTTCACCACCGGCTGCTGACGGGGGAGGCGGATGTTGTTGAAGACCCAGATCGGCAGCGTGAGCTTGGGGCCGGCGGTGAAGTTCGTGACCACGATCTCGTCGAAGGACAAGCCGAACGCGAGAAGGCCGCCGGCCACCAACGCGGTCCGGATCGCGGGGACCGTAACGTAGCGGAACGTCTGCCAGCCATCCGCGCCCAGATCCATCGACGCCTCCACGAGCGAGGTTGGGGTGCGCCGAAGGCGGGCGATCACGTTGTTGAACACCACGACGATACAGAACGTGGCATGGCCCACGATGACGGTCCACACGGAGAAGTTGAGCCCGAAGACGGTGTGCCCGAAGTCGATGGCCGACGACAGGGCGATGCCCGTCACGATACCGGGGAGCGCGATGGGGAGCACCAGCGCGAACGAGATGGTCTCGCGGCCGAAGAACCGGAACCGGTGTACGGCAAAGGCAGCGCACGACCCCAGGACCAACGCGATCAGGGTCGCGCCTACCGCGGCCTGAATGGACCCGGCCAAGGCCGGCCTGAGGTCCGGATCGCGCCATGCAGCGCCGAACCACTTCATGGTCCACAGCTCCGGTGGCCAAGCCCGGGTGATGTTCACGTTGAACGCGTACAGGGCCAGGATGATCAGGGGCGCGTACAGGAAGACCAGGGTCACTACCGTCCCGACCTTGATCATCGCCCTCGCCAGCCGAGACTCCATTGGGCTACAGGGCCTCGAACGCCCCGAGGCGCCTCGCCGCGGTGAGGTAGATCGCCATGATCACCACCGGCACCATGGCGAAGGCCGCGGCGAGTGGGAGGTTGCTGGCAAGGCCCACCAAGTTGTAGATACCGTTCCCGATGAAGAATGCCTTCCCCACGAGGGTCGGCGTGATGTAGTCACCGAGGGTGAGCGAGAAGGTGAAGATGGATGCTGCCACGAGCCCCGGGAGTACGAGCGGCACGATGACCCGGCGGAACGTCATCCAGCCCTTCGCCCCGAGGTCGCTCGATGCCTCAAGCAGCGAGCCGGGCAGCCTCTCGAGCGCCGCGAAAACCGGGAGGATGGCGAACGGGAGCCATAGGTAACAGAAGGTGAGCCACACAGCCCAGTTGCTGGCCGCCAGGGACCGATGGATGCCGAACGCCCCGAGGAGTGACTGGAGTGGGCCCTCCCCGGCAGTGATGATGCGCCACGAGAACACTCTGATGAGGTAGTTCGACCACAGAGGCAAGGTAACGGCGAGGAGCAGGGCCGACCGGACGCGGGGCGTGGCCAGCCGGGCAGCGTAGTAGGCGATGGGAAAGGCCAAGGCAAGGTCGGTCACGGTAACCGCCGCCGCCATCCCCGTCGTCCGAAGCGTGATGGTCCGATAAACGGAACTGCGCCACAAGGTCTCGAAGTTCCGGAGGCCCCACACCCGCTCGATCTCCGATGTGAGCTCGTTCAGGCGCCAGAACGACGTCACGAGGAGGAGCGAGAGCGCGGACAGATAGACCAGGATCATCCAGAGGAGCGGTGGTGCGAGTAGGAGGGCCAGCTTCGCGCCGGGCCGGCGGAACAGGGCCGCGGACACGCGGCGAGCCGCCCTGCCCCTCGCCGTCGTCCCCGTGACGGCCATGGGTTCATCGCTCCCCGGAGATGGTCCGGGGGGCCCGAAGTCGGACCCCCCGGAGATGGTCCGCGATCACTAGCCCGCGCCCCGGATCTCCGTCCAGGCGTTCGTCCAGGTGGCGTAGTCGAGGCAGACGTTGCCGCGATCGTCCCCGCAGTCGGAGAGTGGGGTCTTCCACAGGAACACGCTCGCCAGGAACTCCTCGTCGCCACAGTGATAGATGGCTGCTGCGTCGCCGAGGGCCTTCGCCAGCTTGGGACACGACTCGGTATTCGAGGGCGTCGCGCCGTAGAACTCGGCAACGCCTTCCTGGACGTCCGACCGAAGCGTGTACTCCATCCACTTCAGCATGCAATTGGGGTGCTGGGCGTTCGAGGACATCATCCAGGTGTCGGCCCATCCGGTGACCCCCTCCGAGGGGATCACCGACGAGACGGGAACCTTCTCGACGTACTGCTGGTTTACCGGCCACGCCGTGCCGATGACCATGTCGCCCGACTCGAAGCCGTCGATCTCGTCGGTGTACACGGCCCAGTACTTGCTGATCATGCCGGCCTGCCCCTTCAGCAGCTCAACTGCGGAGTCGAGCTGGTCCTGGGTGAGCTCGTACGGGTCCGTGATGCCCAGGTCCGGCTGATGGGTCATGAGGTGCATCGCCGCGTCGGCGATGTAGATCGGGCTGTCGTAGGCCGTGACCTTGCCCGCGTACGGCGAGCCAGGCTCGAACACAACGTCCCAGCTCGTCGGGGCCTCGGTGACCTCATCTGTGTTGTACATGAGGAAGTTCGGTCCCCACATGTATGGCACGCCGTAGTGCAGCCCGCCGACCGTGTTGTGGGGCGGCGACTGGAGCGACTCCATCACGTTGGCGTTCTCGGGGAACAGCCCCTCGACGTCGACGGCCGCGACATCGCCGCTCGCGATCAACCGGTTCGTGGCGTCGCCGGACGCCGACACGCCGTCGTAGAGCGAACCGCCCTGCTGGCGCATGAGGTTCACCATCTCATCCGAGGTATTCCCGTACTTGACCGTGACCTCGCACCCGGTCTCCTGCTCGAATGGCTTCACCCATGACTTCTCGGTGTAGCCGGGCCACGCGATCAGGCTCAGGGCGCCCTCGGTGGGTCCGATCGAGTCGATGACAGTCGCTCCCCCACCTCCACCGGGAGGGGTCGACTCCTCCTCACCACACGCCGCGGCCAGGAGGGCCATCACTCCCGCCACGGCGATCAGCGTCTTGACGTTCCCCATGGCTCCCCCTTCTCCGGGCCTCACGACCCTTCCGTACGTTCGTCCTGCTCGACCAAACGGTTGTTGTGCCTACTCCAGACGAGCCGGACGGCCTGGCCCCGGACCTGGAGCGCCTCCATCGACGATGTGGCCAGGTTCTGCTGGACCACCACCAGCTCGCCGCCGACGTCGAGGGGGACGATGTACCTGGTAAGGGCACCAAGGTATACGACCTCGCGCACGTGCCCCGTTGCCGTGCACTCCTCCGGTCGCACCTGGGTGTCGGGACCCCCCAAGTGGATCTTCTCGGGCCGGATGGTGAACGCGTCCGAGGACCCGGTCACCAACCTCGCGGCATCCCCCTCAAGCACGTTCGAGATGCCGACGAACCCCGCGACGAACCCGGTGGCGGGGTGCTCGTAGACCTCCGCCGGCGTGTCGACCTGCTCGATCCTTCCCCGGTTGAACACCGCGAGTCGGTCGCTCATCGTGAGCGCCTCCTCCTGGTCGTGGGTCACATAGATGAACGTGAGCCCCACCTGCTGCTGGATCTGCTTCAGCTCGATCTGCATGGCCTGTCGGAGCTTCAGGTCGAGGGCGCCGAGGGGCTCGTCTAGCAGGAGCACCTTGGGGCGGTTCACCAGGGCCCGGCCCAGGGCCACTCGTTGACGCTGCCCACCTGAGAGCTGTCCGGGCTTTCGACCCTCGAAGCCTTCCAGACGGACCATCCGCATCGCCTCGGTCACCCGATCGTGACGCTCGTCCTTTGGGACCTTCCTCACCCTCATCCCGTACTCGACGTTCTCCCCGACCGTCATGTGCGGGAACAACGCGTAGTCCTGGAACACCGTGTTCACGTCGCGCTCGTAGGGGGCGAGACTCGTCACGTCCCTGCCGCCGAGCCAGACTCGTCCCTCCGAAGGCGCCTCGAAGCCGGCGATCATCCGCAAGCACGTGGTCTTGCCCGAACCCGATGGTCCGAGCAAGGAGAAGAACTCGCCTTCCCGCACCTCGAGGTCGACGCCGTCGACGGCCACGACCTCACCGAAGCGCTTACGGACTCCCTGGAGCCGGACGGCCGCCCGCGCCTCCCGCGGAGCCTGGACGTCGTTCACCTGCACCTGCGGTTGCGCCAAACCCCCTCCGAAGCCTGCCGGGACGCGTGCCATCTTGACCGGGAGAGGACGCTGGGGCAAGGGACCGGCCGCTCGGAGCCTCGGACAGCCCTTTCACGATGTCGCGAACCACGCGCGGGCCTCTTTCGATCAACCCCGTGTAGACCTGGACGGTGGTGGCGCCGGCGTCGAGGCAGGCCAAAGCATCCGCAGCGGAGAAGACGCCGCCACATGCGTTGATGGGGAGCGCCCCTCCGGTCGCCGTCCGGACGACCTCGACGATCCGTACCGTGTCGGGGAACAGCTCGCGGCCGGACAGTCCGCCGGCCCCAACCGACAGGCGCCGGTCGGACACCGGCCGGGTGTTGGAACAGGTGAGGCCGTCGGCGCCGCCGTCCTGCGCGATGCGCGCGAGCGCCAGCACCGCCTCGCGCTCGACGTCGCTCCCGAAGGGCGGGAGCTTGACGAACAGCGGCCTGGTTCGCCGGGCGCCGAGCTCCCGCATGAGCAGGGCCAAGTGGCCCTCGTTGTCGCGGTCCCGGCCCCAGGAGACATTGGGACAACTCACGTTGAGCTCGACCCCGTCGACGTGGGGCTCGAGCTGAGCATGAGTGGCCATGACCTCGCCCGGGCCCTGGTCGGCGATGCTCGCCAATCTCGGCCCGGACCAAGGGGATCGGGACAGCGTGCGCGCGACCGCCTCGGCCCCCGGATTCGGCAAGCCCATGGCGTTCGTCAACGACCCCCGTCTCGGATACCGGGCGATCCGGGGCTTGGGGTTCCCCGAACGCGGATCGCGGGTGATCGTCCCTCCGATCACGTACCCGAACCCCAGTCGCCCGAGGGCATCCAGGTGTCGGCAGGACTTGTCGAATCCCGCTGCCAGGCCGACCGGGTTCGACAGCTCGATCCCGGCGAGCGAGGTGCGGAGCGCCGGATCCTTCGGGGTTCCGCCGATCCGCTCCCACGGCAGGGGGAGCGAAAGGATGAACTGCGCCAATCGATGGGCGGCCTCCGGTGGGAGCGAGGAAAGCAGGGGGCGGGCCACCGCCCGGTACAGGCCCATCGGGCGCCTATGCTACCCGCGATGTCCGACCACCTCGCGGAGCGACTCCTCGCGGCGTCCGAGATCCACGGGGATTTCGTGCTGTCCTCCGGTAAGCGCTCATCGATCTACTTCGACAAGTTCCGGTTCCTCACCGATCCACCGCTCCTGAAGGAGCTGGCGGGCGCGGTGGCCGCGCTGCTCCCGGAGGGCATCACCCATCTGGCTGCACCCGAGGGAGCGGCCACGCTCCTCGTCGCGGCCGTGGCGCTCCAGACCCACCTGCCGCTCGCCGTCGTTCGCAAGGAGCCGAAGCCCTACGGGACGATGTCGCAGGTGGAGGGACACGCGCCGCCGGGGTCGCAGGTCGGCCTGATCGAGGACGTATCCACCACTGGCACGCAGGTGCTGCGGGCCGCCAGGGCGCTGGAGGCGGCGGGATGCCAGATCGGGATCGTCGTCCTGGCGATCGACCGAGGCGGCGGGGATCACCTTCGCGAGGCGGGGTACTGGGTGAAGGCGGTCGTCGACGTGGAGGCGGGCGACGGGGCCGGGTCGGTGGGCGACGAAGGCGCGGGCTAGCTGGAGACGATCTCGGCGGAGCCGCCGGAGGGAAGCACGCACCGCCACACCCGCAACCGCCATAACAACCTGCTGCCCCGGGCATGAAGGTCGAGGATCCCTTCCTTCATCATCCGGGCCACGGCCTTCGACTTGGCCACCACATCCGGTAGGGGAAGCTCGCGCGACACGATGGCCTGGAGATTCGCGGCACCGAAGATCCGTCGGGCCACTTCCAGGATCCGGTTCTCGGCCTGGATCGTTCCCGTCGGGAGGTACAGGCGGCCCCCGGGGGCGAGGCACTCGGTCTCCCGGATGCTCTCGAGCATCGCCGCCGGAAGCTCGGCCCCCGTCGGTCCGCCCGCTCGCCCGTCCGGGAACCACCCGGAGACCCGTGCGATCTCGTCGGGGATCCCCGAGACGTCGCCGATGATGACGTCGGCCTGCTGGCCTCGGACCGGCTCGAGGAGGTTCCCGACCCGGAACTCCACCCGGTCTTTCAGGCCCAGGCGTTCGGCGTTGTCGTCGGCCACCTCGATCGCGGGCTCGGAGAGGTCGCATCCGATCACCTTCCCCGCGCCGAGCCGGGCCGCCACGAAGGAGAGCACCCCGCTGCCGCAACCGACGTCGATCACGGTGTCGCCCGGAGCGATCTCGAGGGCTTCGGCGATCGAGCGGCTCGTGTGGCTCGGAGCGAACACGCCCGGGTTGACCCGGATGGTGAACGGGCCCGTTCGGCCCCTCCACTCCATCACCTGGGGGGCTCCGTCCGAGCTGGAGGAGGTCATATCCATGCTAATGGTGCGCAGACCGGGGAGCGCCAGTCAACCAGCGCTCAGACCCTGGGAGCGGTGAACTCGGCGTCCTCGCCAAGTTCGATCTCGCCTCGCTCGACCGCTTTGGCGACTTCCTCTGCCTTGTGGCTCACCTCGGCCGTGTCCACGCCGAAGTGGCCCGTCGGATATCGGGAGATCCGCCGGGCCGCTCGACGCAGGAGCTGCATCGTGCCGTGGGCATTCCCCCGCAACAGGTGGACGAACCCTGCCCCCAGCTGCGACAAACCCTTGAAGAACTCGGCATCGCCGGTGTCCCGGGCCTGCTTCCATGCCGTCTCCCAAGCCTCGTGGGCGGGGAAGAACCTTCCGGCGTTGAAGTGCTCGCGGCCCAGGCGGTGGTTCTCCTCCAGCGGGAGCTTATCGAAGTCTTCCAAGTCCAGGAGGTTCTCGGCATCCCACGGTTGGGGCCGGCCGAGCTCGTCTCGGGGACGCCTCGGCTTATTGCGTGTGGGCGTGGGCCGCCCGGTCTTGCCCTGTGCCTCGGGTCGCATGGAGCCATGGTAGCCCGGCCGCTCGGATGTGCGTCGACAGTCGCGTGCACCCTTGCCCCTCGGCCGATACCCTGAACGAAGCCCTTGCGAGAGCCGATGCCCGTGGCAACCAGTACCGAGATTCAACAGACGCCGGCCCCAGGCGAAGGACCGCCTCCCGCCCCCGCGGAGGCCGGATCAGAACGGATGCCGCCGTGGATCCCCCGGCTGCTCCTCCTCATCGTGTTCACTGCCTTCGCGGCCTACGCCGCCCTCCTCCTCGTCCGCAAGCTCAGGGACGTCATCTTCTGGCTCATCACGGCATTGTTCCTGTCCTTCGCGCTGGAGCCCGCGGTGAACTGGCTGGTGAAGAAGCGCGGATGGCCGAGGGGCGCCGCGACCGGCGTCGTGCTGTTCGGACTGGCGGCCATCCTGCTCGTCACGGTCGCCGCCATGGTGCCGCTGGTCATCGACCAGGTCCAGCAATTGGTGACGAGGGTGCCCGGGTGGCTGGAGGAGGCGAGCGTCTACACCAAGCGATGGTTCAATATCGAGCTCACGGGCAGCGAGATCCTGGATCAGCTCCGGAACGCGGACGTCGCCGTCAGCCGTATCGCCACGAGCCTGGCCTCCGTGGGCGCCTTCATGCTCGGCCTGCTGTTCCAGGTCCTCACGATCGGGCTGTTCACCTTCTATCTTGTGGCCGACGGCCCCCGGTTGCGGCGTGCCGTCTGCTCGGTCCTTCCGCCTCGACGCCAGCGCGAGATCCTGGATGCGTGGGAGATCGCGATCGACAAGACCGGGGGGTTCCTGTACTCGCGGCTGCTGCTCGCTGCGATCTCGGCGTTTTTCGCCTTCATCGCGCTGTTGCTCCTCGGGGTGCCCTTCGCCCTTCCGTTGGCGCTGTGGATGGGTCTGGTCTCGCAGTTCATCCCCGTGGTGGGGACGTACATCGGCGCCGCGGTCCCGCTCCTCGTGGTGTTGCTGTCCGACCCGTGGTCCGCGCTCATCTTCCTCATCTACGTGGTCGTGTACCAGCAGATCGAGAACTACCTGTTGAGTCCTCGGATCACCGCCCGGACCATGCAGCTGCATCCGGCGGTGGCCTTCTTCGCCGCGCTTGCCGGTGCCGCCATCTCCGGGATCCTGGGGGCCTTCATGGCGCTCCCCGCAGCCGCCGTCATCCAGGCCACGGTGTCGAGCTATCTGACCCGCCATGAGGTCGTCGAGACGAGGCTCACGATGCAGCCCGACCCCGATGTGCCGTCTCAGGTCAGGGTGAGGCGACGACGCTCCCTCCTCTCCTGGATCAGGCGACGGGGAGATTCGGCGGAACCCTGAGCGTCCCCACCGTGGAACCGATCCTGATCACGCTCGTCCCGCATACGCACTGGGACCGCGAGTGGTACGCGCCGTTCGACGAGTTCCGAGGGCGCCTGGTGGCGATGATGGACACGCTGATCGAGCTGGGGAACGCGGGGTTCCCGCACTTCCACCTCGACGGACAGACCGCGATGATCGACGACTACCTCGCCGTCCGCCCGGAACGCGAGGTCGACATCCGGCGGCTGGCCGAGGACGGAAAGCTCTCCACGGGCCCGTGGGTGACCCAGATGGACGAGTTCCTCGTCTCCGGCGAGTCCCACCTCCGCAACCTGGAGCGAGGGTTGGCCCGGGCGGGCGAGCTGGGCCGAGCGCTCATGGTGGGATACCTGCCCGACCAATTCGGCCACGTCGGGCAGATGCCACAGATCCTGGCCCACGAGGGGATCGACCGGGCCGTGGTGTGGCGTGGGGTGCCGAAGGAGATCGACCGGAGCCAGTTCTGGTGGGAGGCTCCGGACGGCAGCCGCGTGCTCGCCGAATACCTCGCATTCGGGTACTCGCTCGGGTGGGACATCGAGCAGCAGCAGGATCCCGAGCAGTTGGCGGCGTCCTTGCGACGCAAGGCCGAGCACGTGGCCCCGTTCCTGGCGTCCGAGCGGATGCTCATCACCGTTGGCGCCGATCACACGGGGCCGGACGCCACGCTCCCCGAGCGGCTGGCCGTCGCGGATGAGCACCTCCCGGGGATGACGGTTCGCATCGGCTCCCTCTCCGATCACCTGGACGCCCGAGCGGTCGACGGGTTGCCCTCATGGCGGGGCGAGCTCCGTTCGTCGGCCCGGGCTCACCTCCTGCCGAACGTGTACTCGGCCCGCACCAACCAGAAGCGCGAGCGCGGCAGGGTGGAGGCGCTGGTAGAGCGGTACGCCGAGCCGCTCGCGGCCCTGGTCCCCGAGTTCGACTGGCCTGCCGAGGAGCTGGACCGGGCGTGGACGTTGTTGCTGTGGAACGGGGCGCACGACTCGGTCTGCGGGTGCTCGCACGACCAGGTGGCCCGCGACGTCGACGCCCGATACGCCGAGGCGCGGGCCATCGCGGAGGGAGTCATCGCGCGGGCGCTCGAGGGGCTCGGGTCGGCCATGGCCGAATCCGGGACCCTGCGGTTCAATCCATCGCCGTTCGATCGGGAAGGCGTTCCGGGCCTGGGATGGCGAGTGGATGGCGACATCGCGCCTTCGCCGGAGACGCCTGCCCCGCAGGAGCGAGATGGATGGGTGACGAGCGACGGCATCGACTTCACCCTGCGAGACGAGCCCGACGTCGGCGATCTCTACAACTTCTGCTTCGAGGAACAGGGTCGACCGGCCCGGAGCCCCGTGTGGTCCGTCGCCGCCGAGGGCAACGAGGTTCAGGCCCACTTCGACGAGGGGCTTTCCGTACGGATGCATGTCGCTCAGAGGGAGGGAGAGTCGTTCGTTCGGCTTTCGGGAGAGATCGACAACCGGACCCCGAACCATCGCCTCCGGATCCACGTCCGGCTGGCCGAGCCGGCCGAGGGCTCCCTGGCCGGGTCGCCCTTCGAGCTCGTCGAGCGGGGGCTCGTCTCGGAGGGCGGTGAGCTGGAGGCTCCCTCGCCCACGTGGCCCGCCCGCCACGTGGTCCTGGCCGGCGGCATCGCCGTGTTCCACGAGGGGGTCTTCGAGTACGAGGTCACCGAGGATGAGGTGGCGATCACGCTCATCCGATGCGTGGGGACGATCAGCAGGCAGCACCTGGCCACGCGCCCGTTCGCCGCCGGACCCGACGTGGCCACCCCCGACGCCCAGATGCTCGGAACGACGACGTTCGAGCTCGCGGTTCAGGCCGGCCCGACTCGCCTCGGGCTCATGGCGGACTGGGAACGATTCGCCCTTCCCCTTCGCGAGGTGCCGGCGGCGGGGAAGGGCGGGCTGCCGTCGAGCGGCTCGCTCCTCGCCGTCGAGGGGTATGCAGTCCTGTCGAACGTTCGTCGGAAAGACGGGGTCCTCCAGGTCCGGCTGTGGAACCCGTCCCCCGAACGCGCGGTGGACGTGCGGGTGGCCGGGAAGCCGGCGACGATCGGACCGGCGAGGATCGAGACCATCGAGGCTCGTTAGGGCGCCCATCCCGCTCGAGCGGTTCACGTCGACCAGGCCGGCGCTCGCCCGGTAGCCCTATCGAATGACGACTTTCTGCAGTCTGCGGATCTGGAACGCTAGGGCGATCTCGCTGATGCCCCGGAACAGGGCGAGGAATCCCACCCAGATGAGGATCAGCGCGGCCCGCGCCGGGAAGAGCTGTTGCGATGCCCAGAACCCCAGCAAGAGCTCCAGGATCCCGCTCACCAGACCGAGCCACCAGAACTCGTTGAGATCCTTCGTCATCGCTGAGGCGACGATGTCCAGGCTTCCCTTCAGGACGAGCAGGAAGCCGAGGATCGACGCGAGCGCCCAGAACGCGTCGCCTGGACTGGCAAACGCAATGAGCCCCCCGACCACGTACAGGATCCCGAGCGCGACGTGGGCGTATTTCCAGTTCGGACGCACTACGGCGATCATCCCCTCGTTCAGTCCTGCGATGAGGAACACGACGCCGAGGAGCGCCCCGACCGTAGCGATCGACGTGGTATCGAACCGCAGCACGATCAACGCGATGATCAGCCAGGCGATCCCGGTGATGAGGAACAACCACCAGACCCCGGCGATCTGTCCGAACATGGATTCCTGAGTCCGCTGACGTCGCATGCTGCTGCCCCCTTCCCCCCGACCCCTCTCACGCAACCCTACCGGAAGCCCTGGAGGGAAGCACCCCTAGGGCCCGTCCCTATCGTGGTGTCAGAGGGTCCTGTATCTGCGGCGAAAGACGGGGAAGGCCACCGCGCCGGCGATGAGGGGCAGCCAGTAGGAGACCAGCCGGTAGGCCAGCGTTGCCACCACGGCCCGGGCTGCGCTCACCCCCGCCAGCCCGAGCGTGGTAGCCAGCCCCGCCTCTACGAACCCCAGGCCTCCCGGAGTGATGGGGATGATCCCCAGGACCTGCGAGACGACGTAGGTCAGGAGCACGAGCGACGGGCGCGCGTGTGACCCGGTGGCCCGAAGCGCGGCGAGCAGCGCTAGGTAGTCGAACAGCGATCGCCCGATCGTAGTGGCCAGGGCCTCGCCCCACCTCGACCCAAGGTTGTCTCGGATCAGGTTCCGTTGGGTTACCAGTCGGAACGGGAGGTCCAACCGATCTCGATGACCTCGCTTCCACCACCGAAGGACGTACTCGACGGCGTTCCCTACCCACCGGAGCGGGGCGTCCCACACGAGCATGGCCACCCCCACGGCGAACAGCAAGACCAAGATGGTGAGACCCAACCAGGCAGCATTGGACAGCTTCTCGTCGACGGGAATCCCGCTCAGGATGGCCGGGACGCTCAGCACCGGGAGGGCGAAGGTGGTCGCCGTGGTGAGCAGGGACACGGTGGTCAGCCCGACGGCCGTCGACGCGCCGTCCAGCCCGCCCACCGTCAGCATGCGGTACTGAAGCGCAGCGCCGGCCGGGGCCCCTCCTGGCACGATCCGGCTGAATGCGTTCCCGGCCAGCTGTGACGTCACGACCAGGAACCATCCATCGGATCGAAGCGCGATCCTCTGGAGCTCCCACAGCACCGCGAAGCTAGCCAGCTCGGCCAGGACCGAGAGCCACATCCAGGCTGGATCGAGCGTGAGCAACCGGGGCCAGGCGGAGAACACGTCCAGCAGCGCCGGCCACACGACGTAGAGCCCGATGGCCGTGATCGCCAGGGGGATGGCCCGTCGTAGAAGCACCCGGCGAATGGACCGCCGTTCGGACGTGCCATCGGCCTCGTCCGCGGGTCTTCCCTCCACGGTCTACGGGATCGCGACCAGCAGGAGCACGCAAGGGTTCGGAGTCCGGAACCGCTCGCGCAGGGTCACGTTATGACTCGGAGCCTCCGCCGCTGCGTCGTCCGATCCTCGTCTGGACCCGCTCCCACCACGAGGCCCGGGGCTCGCCGGGAGGCGTAGGGGAAGGTGTGGCCATATCTCCCGTGAGCGGACTCTCGACGACCGCATAGCGACGTCCGTACTCCTGGATCGAGGCCTGGATGACCGCCGCCACCGGCAGCGCCAGGAAGGCGGCAAGGATCCCCCCGAGCTGACCCCCGATGAGCGCGGCCGCGAATGCCACGGCTGGATGCAGGTTCATGGTTCGCGCCGTCAGGCGCGGGCTCAGGATGTAGTTCTCGAGCTGCTGGTACGCGAGCACGTAGACCAGCGCGCCGATCCCAGCAGCGGGGGAGACCAGGAAGGCCACACCGATGGGCGCCGCGCCCGCGATGTACGTCCCCACGATGGGGATGAACTCGGACACCACGCCCTCGAAGACCGCGAGTGGTGCGGCGAAGGGGACGCCGAAGACGCGAAGCGTGATGTACATCCCGGTCCCGTTGATGGCGGCGAGCAACAGGCGCGAGTAGAAGTAGCCGCCGGTCTTGTCGATGGCCTGGTCCCAGACGAAGAGCACGCGCTGCTGTGACTCGGGCGGAAGGGCTCCGCAGATGACCCGGCGCAGCTGCGGTCCCTCAGCCACGAAGTAGAAGGTGAACAGGGCGATGGTCGCCCAGCGGAACAGGCCACCGAGGATGGACGTCGCGATGCCGAAGACCTGTCCGGCGAAATTGGTCGCGTAGCCGACGATATCGTCGGCACGGCTCCTGATCTGCTCGGTCAGCCTCGCCTGATCGACCGTGATCCCCAGCTGGTCCAGCCACCGCGAGATCGTGGCCACCCACGTGTTTGCGTTCGCGACCAGCTGCCTGAAGCCCGAGACGATGGCCGGGACGATCAGCATGAGCAGGATGGCCACGGCGATCAGGATGAACACGAACATGAGACCGGTGGCGGCGCCGCGCCGCATCCCCCTGCCGGCGAACCAATTCACCGCCGGCTCGATGGCGAACGAGAGGAACAGGGCCGTCAGGATGATGGCGAAGAAATCCGAGAGCCGCCGCACCAGGTACAGGATCACGAGCGTCCCGATGGTCGCGACGATCAGGACCCACACCGCTCGAATGGACACGATCCGCAGGACGCGCGGGAACCATCCCGGCAAGCCGTCGGCGAGCTCTTCGGGCCCCCCCGATTCCATCGGCGTCCACCCTACCGTCTCGTCGAAAGGCCCGGGGTGCGCAAGCTGATCGGAGGTGGGGCGGCGCTCGTCACCTTCGGCGTGGGGAGGCTGCCGAACATGACCGTCGGGGTCTAGCGACCGTGCGGCTCACTCCTCGGTCACCTCGCCGCCCATCCCAACGAGCTGCTCGAGGGAGCTTCTGAGGGCCTCATACCGGCGGTCGCCGAGCTCGCGACGGGCCCGAGCCTCCAGCGCGGCCACCGCCCGGCGAGCCTCCGCCACGTACCGCCGGCCACGCGCCGTCAGACGGACGACCTTTGCCCTCGCGTCCTCCACGTCCGGCACGCGCCGGACATAGCCCCGATTCTCCAGGTCGTCGACGATCAGCATCATGCCCTGCTTGGTGATCCGGGCCCGCCGGGCGAGCTCGGTGAGACGAGTCCCCGACCGTCGGTCGATGTTCATGAACAACGCGGCGTGCGCCGGCCGGGCGTCCGGATAGCCCCGCTCCTCCAGGCTGGACAGCAGCTCTGCCGCCAGGGCCCGATGGCCCTCGAGGAGGAGTCGCACGGTGTCGGGCTGGGGTTCCGCCACACCTCCATCCTCCCTGGAGGAACCCAGGCCGTCAATCGGCTTGACCGTGAGCCGGCGCGATAGCCTCCTGCCATGGCCATCGAGGTTCGACGGGCCCTCCCCCAGGAATACGAGGAAGCAGGACGGGTCACGGCCCTGGCCTATCGGGAGTTCGTTCGCCCGGAGGACGCCGACTGGAACCAATATCTTGACCGGATCGCCGACGTCGGTGGCCGCGCCGGACGAACCGTCGTGCTCGTCGCGGTGGCAGATGGGCGGATCCTGGGCTCGGCGACCCTGGAGCTGGAGAGTCGAACCGAGGAGGGCGAGCCGCCGGTCCCGCCCGACGAGGCCCACCTCCGCATGTTGGGTGTGCACCCCGAGGCCAGGCGCCGGGGCGTGGCCAGGATGTTGATGGACGCCTCCATGGACGAGGCTCGGCGCGCCGGCAAGCGCCGGCTGACCCTGAACACCACGCAACGTATGCGAGCCGCGCAGGCCATGTACGAGGCGCTGGGTTTCGAACGGATGGAGGACCGCGTCTTCCCCGACGGCTTCGTCCTGCTCGGCTATCAGAAGCGGCTCGACGCCTAGGAGCCTGCCCCCACGATCAGCCCTCGCCGGGGCCGCTCGCGGTGCGGACGACCTCGCCGGTCGACAGCACCACGCCGTCCTCGCATTCCGCCTCGACCATGCCGCCCCGGAACTGCTGTTCATACAGCCGTGCGTACAACCCGCCGCGCTCGATCAGCTCGCGGTGCGTGCCCCGCTCGACCACCTTGCCCCTGTCGACCACGAAGATCACGTCCGCCGAGAGGATCGTGGAGAGCCGGTGCGCGATTGCGATCGTCGTCCGCCCCTGCATCAGCGGGCGGAGCGCCTCCTGCACCAATCGCTCGGAGGTGGTGTCCAGGCTCGAGGTCGCCTCGTCGAGGATCAGGATCCTCGGGTCCTTGAGGATCACCCGGGCGATGGCCAGCCTTTGCTTCTCCCCGCCGGAGAGCTTGTATCCGCGCTCCCCCACTATGGTGTCGAACCCTTCGGGCAGCTCTTGGATCCGATCGTGGATGAACGCCGCCTTTGCGGCGGCCACGAGCTCCTCCTGGGTGGCATCAGGCTTGCCGTACAGGAGGTTCCGCCGAACCGTGGTGTGGAACAGGTAGGTCTCCTGCGTGACCATGCCGATCAGGTCGCCGAGCGACTCGAGCTTGAGGTTGCGGACGTCCACGCCGTCGATCAGGACCGCGCCCTCCTGCACGTCGTAGAACCGCGGCACCAGATAGGTCATCGTGGTCTTGCCGGCGCCGCTCGGCCCGACCAGGGCCGCGAGCTGCCCCGGCTCGATGTCGAGCGTGACGCCCTCCAGGGTCCATTCGCGCGGGGCACGCTGCCCATCCCCGAGGTCGGACGGGGAGACCGGCGGCATCCCCTCTGGGGGCGTCTCGTACTGGAACCAGACGTCGCTGAACTGGACCCGCCCGCGGACCTGCTCCTGAGGCAGGGGCACCGCGTCCACCGCGTCGGCGATGTCGTGGTCCATATCCAGGTACTCGAAGATCCGGTCGAAAAGTGCCATCGAGGTCTGGACGTCACTCGAGACCTGGAGCGTGGAACCGATGGGGAAGAACAGCCGCGACTGGAGCGTCGTGAACGCGACGATCGTCCCCGCAGTGATGGCCGTCGTCGTCGGACGCCCCGAGAGGACCCAGCCGGCCACGAGGTACACGAGTGCCGGCGTGATCGAGAAGACCGTGCCGACGACGAAGAAGAACGACCGGCCGATCATCGTCTGGCGGATCTGGAGGCCGGTGAGCCGCTCGTTCTCGTCCTGGAACCGGTCGATCTCGTGACGCTGGCGGCCGAAGGCCTTCGACAGCAGGATGCCGGAGACCGACAGGGTCTCCTCGGTGATCGACGTCAGATCGGCCAGCGACTGCTGCGTGACCGTGGCCACCCGCCGCCGGGCCTTCCCCACCTTGTACGTGAGCCACATGAAGAAGGGCAGCATGAACAGCGACAGCACCGTCAGCTGCCAGGACAGCACGAGCATGGCAATCACCGTGCTGGAGATGACCACGACGTTGGACAGGATCGACGAGGCGGTGTCGGTGACCACCGACTGCACGCCACCGACGTCGTTCGCCAGGCGGGACTGGATCTCACCGGTCCGGGTCGCCGTGAAGAACCGGAGGGGCATGAACTGGAGGTGGCTGTACAGCGCGTTCCGGAAGTCCTGCATGACGCGCAGTCCGACCAGATTGGCCAGATAGGTCTGTCCCATCCCGATGATCCCGGTGACGATGGGGATCGCCACCATCAAGGCCACGCTCCAGTACAGCGTGTGGAGGTTGGGGCACGAGCCCCCGTCACACTGCCCCGGGGGGTTCCCGAACAACGCGTGGTCGAAGATCCGCTTGATCAGCAGGGGGTTCACCACGCCGAGGCCGGAAGTCACCACGATGGCCAGGCCGACGAGCGCCACCTTGCCCCGGTAGGGGCGGAAGGTGGCGATCACCCGGCGGACCGTTTGCCTCCTGATAGGGCGGCGGTCCTGGTCCGGGACGGGCGCAGCGAACATGCCGTGGCGGCGCATGCTTCTCAGGGTAACCGCGTTCCACGATTCCCTCTTTCCTCGTGGGCTAGCCTTGTCCCGTGCTGCCCTTCTCGGAGTGGGCGCTGGTTGGCCGGATGGCCCTTGCCACCGGCCTGGGCTACGCCATCGGCTTCGAGCGGGAGTGGCGGGGCAAGCCCGCCGGCGAGCGCACGTTCGCCCTGATCGCGCTGGGCGCTGCGGGGTTCACCGCCATCGGGGTTGAGGGCTTCCCTGCATCGGCCGAGAAGGTCATCGCCGGGGTGGTCACCGGCGTGGGGTTCCTCGGCGCCGGGCTGATCTTCCGGGAGGCCACCGGCGGCATCCTCGGGCTCACCACCGCGGCATCGGCGTGGGCCGTCGCGGCGGTGGGCGTCCTGGTGGGGTCCGGGGCGTTCCTCGCCGGGATCCTGTCCACCCTCCTGGTGCTGTTCATCCTGGAGCTGAACCGGCTCCCCGTCATCCGCCGGTTCCTGGCCCAGCGGATCCGGGACCAGGACGGCAACGAGGATGCCGAGGACGAGGGCTGATCAGCCAGGCAGGCCGGCGACTGCCGTGGCCCGGGCGAGGACCGCATCGAGCATCGACGACGTGAGCTTGCCGGTGAACGTGTTCTGCTGGCTCGGGTGGAAGCATCCGAGGACCGTGTAAGGGCCGATCACGACCTCGGTGCCGTGTCCGAACGCGGGCCGGGGCCGCACCCGGTGGCCCAACGAGGCGAACCCCCGGAGGACGCCGTCCCAGGCGAACGCGCCGAGCGCCACCACGGTCCGGACCTGGTCGAGTGCTCGGAGCTCCCGGATTAGGTACGGCAGACAGGTGTCCCGCTCCCAGGTGGTCGGTCGGTTCCCCGGGGGCGCGCATCGGTTCACCGAAGCGACATAGACGCCCCAGAGCTCCAGGCCATCGTCCCGCGACACCGACTGCGGCCGGCTCGACAGCCCCGCTCGATGCATGGCTGCGTACAGGAAGTCACCGGAGCGGTCCCCCGTGAAGATGCGGCCGGTGCGGTTCCCGCCGTGCGCCGCGGGAGCCAGGCCCACCACAACGATGCGAGCGGCCGGGTCGCCGAACCCCGGCACCGGCCTTCCCCAGTACTCCTGGTCAGCGAACCTGGCGGTCTTCTCCCGCGCCACGCGCTCGCGCCACTCGACGAGCCGAGGGCAGGCCCGACAGGCCACGATGTCGCGGCGGATCGCAGCCAGGTCTCGGACGGCCGCCGTCATCTGATCCCCCGTTCCCTCAAGAACTCGTCCATCGAGGGCCGATGCTAGAGCGCCACCCAGGGTGGTTGCCTTTTGCCCACATCCCGCTGTACAAGGGACGTTCCGTTCCAGCCCATGGTCGAATCAACCGCCCACGCCCGCAGGGCCGCGCGCGCCTTCGTCGTCCTCGTCTCAGCCAGCGCGGCGCTCGGCCTCGTGCCGCTCTCACCGAGCGGCGCGGCGCCCGAGACGGTGCTCCGCTCCGTCCCCGTCGACGTCCGAGCTCTCCTGCCACGAACCGGCCGGGCGGCTGCACTCATGTCGAACGGAGAGCTCAGCGCCCCGTCCGCGGTTCGCACCGCCCGTGTCCGGCGGTGCGCACCGATCTGGTTCGACGGGCTGGCCTTCACCTGGGACCAGTCGAGCGGTCGGGCCGTGACCGTCGTCGCCGCCGCCGGCCCCGACGGATCCTCCCTCGGTCGCGCGATCCGGATCGACGAGGAAGCAGGCCCCGATGCCGGAACCGCGGAGCACCGGGGCGACCACCGGGGGTCCACGTACGTCTGGACCGGCGAAGCTCGGTGCGTCCGGTTCTCGTTGGACCTTCCGAAAGGCGCTGTCGTGGGGAACGTTCGGGTCCTGTTCATCAACAGCTCGGGGACCGCCGGCGGCCCGGGGACTGGACCCGGGGACGTCGGTCCGGTCGCGGTGGGAGGCCCCGGCGGTCCGTTCGCGCCGTCGGCGGCGGAGGCCCTGACCCGCCGCCCCCAGATCATCACACGCGCTCAGTGGGGCGCCGACCCCAGGCTGATGAACTGCACCCCGCTCGTGGCCGACTTCCTCGACATGGGGTTCGTCCACCACACCGCGGGGTCCAACTCGTACACGGAGGCTCAGGCCGACGATGTCGTCCGGGGCATCTACGCGTACCACACGAACGGTCGCGGTTGGTGCGACATCGGCTACAACTTCCTGGTCGATCGGTTCGGCGACGTCTTCGAGGGCCGCTCAGGCGGCGTCACCAACGACGTGATCGGTGCCGCGCAGGCGGGATTCAACACGGGCGCGTTCTCCGTCTCGATCATGGGCAACTTCGATCAGGTCCGTCCTCCGGCGCCCGCGGTACGCGCGCTTGAACGATTGCTCGCCTGGCGCCTGGACGTCGGCCACGTGAACCCCTCCACACGGACCGTGATGATCTCCGGTGGTGGTCGCACCACGCGATATCCGGCCGGAACGAGGGTGAGGCTCCACACGATCTCGGGCCACCGGGACACCGGCCTCACCGCCTGTCCGGGGAGAGTCCTGTACGCGATGCTCCCCGTGACCCGGTCCGACATCGCCCGCATCGGCCTGCCGAAGCTGTACAACCCGCGACTGTCCACCTCGACCATCGTCACGGGCCAACCGGTCGACGTCTGGATCCGGGCGAGGGGATCGACCTCGCTGACCTGGTCGGTCTCGGTGCTGGACCCATCCGGGAGCGAGATCGCCAGCTTGCCAGCACAGACGGGGCAGGCGCTCGAGGTGGTGTGGCCCGCAACAGGACCTCCGGCACAGCCGAACGTCCCCGGCGTCTACCAGGTGGTCATCGGGGGGAGCGCTCCGAACGGAGCGCTGGCCCGCCCGGCAACGCTCGCCCTGTCCGTCGGTCCGATCCCGACACCCGCTCCGTCGCCGACCCAGAGCCCCACGACCACCACGCCGCCAAGCGCCTCACCCTCCGCTTCGTCCCCCTGAGCCGGTCCGGGCCGTCCGGACCTCAAGTCCCATCGCCGGGTCATTGGTGGCGACGGCATCCACCCCCCAATCCAGCAAGCGGCCGAAGATCTCCCGGTCGTCCACCGTCCACGTGCCGACCCGGACGCCCGCCCGGTGGGCCCGCTCGACGAACGCAGAGCCAACCGGCAGGAGCGCCCGGTACCCGGGGAACACGAACTCGTGTCCGCCGTCGAGGACGTGGTCCAGGGCGGTGTCGGGATCGACGGCCCGGGTGGACAGGAAGCCCGTGGGCAGGGTGGGCGCCAAGCGCTTGGACGCGGCGATGGACCGAGGGTTGAACGAGATGATCAGGACGGGTCCCTGGAATGCGCTTGCCCGCACCTCGGCCAAGGCCGCCCCCACGATCGCCTCCCGCTCGTCGTCGTAGGCCGGCTCCCCCGGGATGTTCTTGATCTCGACGGCGAGGCCACCCCGACCGCTGACTGCCTCGAGCACCGTTCGGAACGCAGGGATCCGCTCGAGCCGGTCAGCCGTCCCCGCGTTCGCCGCCTGGATCTGGTCGAAGGCCAGCTCGTGGACCCACCCGGACCCGTCCGTGGTTCGGGACAGGTCCGGGTCGTGGAGAACGACCGGGATCCCGTCGGCCGACAAGCGAAGGTCGAGCTCGAGGACGGGAGCCCCCAGGGCGAGAGCAGCCTGGAAGGAGGCCAGGGTGTTCTCGGGCTCGGTGGAGGAGGCGCCGCGGTGGGCGACCACCAGCGGGAACGCCCCGGGATTGAACGAATATTCAGCCATTGCTGTGGAAAACCGGCCGGAGTATATTCGGCGGCGCTCGGCCCCTCGCCCGCGGGGACCAGAAGTGATCCGCGCGTGGGGGTGGGGGCATGGAATGGGTCCGACAGGCCAGGTGCATCGGGGTCGATCCCGAGCTGTTCTTCCCCGTCGGGTCGACGGGCCCAGCACTGGCTCAGGTGGAGGCGGCGAAAGCGGTCTGTGCCATGTGCCCCGTCCGGCCCGAGTGCCTCACGTGGGCCCTGGCCACTGGCCAGGACGCCGGCGTCTGGGGTGGGACCTCAGAGGAGGAGCGGCGGGTCATGCGGGGGATCCGGCCCGAGCAGGTGGCGGCACTGGGCTGACCGCCGAGGGCGAACTCTACACCCGGCTCGACGGGCACAGGTAGTTCACCGGACAGATCTCGCACTCGGGGTTGCGAGCGATGCAGATCCTTCGTCCGTGCTCGATCAGGACGTAGGTGAACGGGAACCACTCGTCCCTCGGGACGAGCCGCATCAGATCCCGCTCTATCTTGTCCGGGTCCTTCTCCGTTGTGAAGCCCAGGCGTTGGGCCAGCCGGCGCACGTGGGTGTCCACGGCGATGCCCTCGACCTTCCCGAAGGCGTTGCCCAGCACGATGTTCGCCGTCTTTCGAGCCACGCCGGGCAACGTCAGGAGGTCCTCCATGGTATCGGGGACCTGCCCCCCGTAGACCTCGACCATCCGCTGGCAGGCCCCACGGATGGCCCTGGTCTTCTGGTTGAAGAATCCGGTGGGCTTGATGTCGGCCGCCAGCTCCGCTTCGGGCACTCTCAGATAGTCCTCACACGTCCGGTACTTCTGGAACAGCGACGCCGTGACCTGGTTCACCCGCTCGTCCGTGCATTGCGCCGACAGGATGGTGGCCACGAGCATCTCGAGCGGCGTGGAGAAGTTGAGCGCGACCTTGGCATCGGGATATGTCTCCGACAGGATGCGGATGATCTCGGGTGCTCGCTTCGCGATCGGGGTTTTACGCGTGAGCTTCGACCTCTTCGGCGTCCCCCTCACGGCACCCGGTGCCATGGCACCCCCTCCTCGCCTCCCATCCATCCGTGATCCGCCGCTACACCCACGCGCTCCCGAGCGGGAGCGACCGGGAGAACGACTCGCCGGCACCGTAGTGCTCCCACTCGCCCGCGACGTGCAGATGGACCTTCCCCGAGCCCATGACTGTCCACCGCTCTCCGTCGCCCGCGGCCGCCGTGTTCGTGTCGATCGCGAACAGCAGCCAGCCCGGCGGAGTCCACCTCACGATCAGGTCGGTCAGCCCGGGGACGAAGTTGTCGAGCTCGTCCCAATGCGGACCGAAGTTCGTCTCGCTGAACAGGTCGAGCCCGGGATGCTCAAGCACGCTCTCGTCGATCTCCATTGCGTCGCTGTCGGGCGAAGCCGGGCCCAGGCAGGCCACCCCGGCACTACACCCCGCGTAGGGGACGCCCGCCTTCATCACTCGGAGCAGCTCCGTCAGGAAGGGCGTCTTCGCCAGCTTCGCCGAGAGCACCTTGGGGTTCCCCCCGGAGAAGAAGACGGCGGACGCGCCCTCCAGCCTTCCCACGAGCTCTGGCCGGGCCGCGTCCTCCCGCGTCTTCAGCGCTACCACCTGGGCCGGTATGCCCGCGGACCGGTAGTGATCCAGGCCCTTGTTCGCCCAGTGGTCGAACATGTCATCGCCCTCGTGGGCCGCCGCCGTCGGCAGGATCAACACGGGGGCACCGGGGTTGGCCGATCGCTCCATCAGCCAACGGTCAACCTCCCCTTGCCATGGCTCGAACTCGCCCGACCCGAGCAGCCCGAACGCGAGCGTCATGCCTTCACCGCCGGCCTTCCGAAGTACTCGCCCCGCATGGCCTCGCGGAAGATGTCCTCGCCGAAGGCCCGGACCATCCCTTCGACCTGACTCACGTGCTCCTGGATGGCCCGAAGCTTGAGCTCGAGGATGTCAGGTGGGAGGTCGTACTCGATGCCGAGCTCCTCCCGGGGCGTCACCGGCGGCGTGCCCGGCCGGAACACGTTGAACCGGTTGTACACCGGGACCCATCGCTCCGCCCAATCGGGGGTCGTCGTCGCGTAGAAGATCTTCGCTCCTGGCTTGGCGACTCCATGGAACCCTTCGGTGGCCCATCGGGACACGGACTTGTGTCCTTCATGATCCGTCATCCCATCGGAGCCGAAGGTCAGCACGGTATCAGGCCTCACCTCCTTCATGATGGCGCGAACGGTGCCCGCCCCCACCTCGGGGAGCGGCGTGTCCATGTCGACGTCGGGCAGGTCGAGCCAGAGGTGCTCGGTCACCCCGAGCACGGCGAGCGATCGGAGCAGCTCCTTCTCCCGCACCTCGCCCATGGTGGCCGACGGCCACTTCTCCTCGTCCAGGGACCCACCCTCACCTCGGGTCGCCGTCACACACACGACGCGAGAGCCGTTCCGGACCGCCCTGACCATCAACCCGGCCGTCAGGTAGGTCTCATCGTCCGGATGGGCCCACACTCCGAGGATCGTCCCGAGCTCGTCGGCCACTCGATGCTCCCTCCCCAGTCGTGAGCTGGGATCGCCAACCGCGAATCCTAGTCCTGGCCGCAAACGAAGAACGACCCCTTTCGGGATCGTTCTTCACGGATCCCGCGCATCGGGAGGGTGATCGCGGGCTCCGTTAGCTCCTGGGATCGACCAGCCGCTTGCCCCGGTAGTTCGGAAACACGATCTCGGCGTGCTGCCAGCACCGATCGGACAGGTTGTAGATGGAGAGCTTCGTGTGGCACCCGGGATGGGAGCAAACCCGGCCCTCGTCCTTCGTCCTGGAGGCGGCTGGCAGGTGCCCGGGTCGGGTTCCCTTGGTCATGGAGCGCTCCTTCGCCCGGCGTTCGACGCAGGGGCCAAAGGGGTTCGGACGATCTGGAGAGCCCACCGGGACAGGGATTGACCGGGCCGCGACCGCCTACCGGGAAGTCGGAGGGGTCTCGCGCAGGATGGCGTGGACCCTCTTGAGCAGGGCCGCCGGGACCTCATCGCACCCGCACTTGGCCCGCAGCATGGCCTTCAGCCGACGTTGGAACTCCGAGCGGTCGGCGCAGTCGCTACATGTTCCGAGATGATCGTGGACCTCGGCGTGCAGAGATACATCGAGCTCCCCGTCGAGATAGAGCTCGATCTGCGTCAGGACATCGTTGCAGTCAATCGGACACAAGGCCTCTCTCCCGTACCCTTTCCCACAACGCCTTCTCCAGCGCCCTTCTTCCCCGGTGGAGCCGGGACATCACGGTCCCGATGGGGATGCCCAGGATCTGTGCGATCTCCTTGTAGGAGAACCCCTCGACGTCGGCGAGCAGCACGGCGAGTCGGAACCCCTCCGGCAGGGCCTCGAGGGCCTTCTGGACGTCCTCGTCGGGCATGCTGCGGATCACCTCTGCCTCGGCCGAGGGCTCTACTCCGCTCTCCCCCAGCTTGTCGAATAGGTACCACTCGTCGAGGTCATCCTCCTGCACGGTCACCGGTTCCCGCTGCTTCTTCCTGTAGGAGTTGATGAAGGTGTTCGTGAGGATCCGGTACATCCAGGCCCGCAGGTTGGTCCCCTCCTCGAACCCCGAGAACCCCCGAAAGGCGCGCAGGTACGTCTCCTGGACCAGGTCCTCGGCGTCTGCCGGGTTGCGGGTCATGCGGAGCGCGGCCGAGTACAGGTTCGGCAGGAGGGGGAGCACCTCGCGCTCGAACCTCTCCCTGAGCGCCGGGTCGTCGGGCGGCGCCGCCTGTCTACGCGCCATGCGCCCCAGTATCCCGCATCGACCGGCTCGCGACCCCGAGCAACGGCCAGCTGCTCACGCAGGGGCTCCCGAGCGCGGATGCGTCGCGACGCAGAGCAGCCCAACGGCTGTCACACGGCCCATCGGGTGACAAGATGGCTGACATGGCGAACGGGAACGACCGGCGCAACCGGTGGTCCGGCTTCGATCTGGGCGGCGGCTCGGGAGACCCCCGGCGCCTGCGCACCTCGCCGTGGGTGTGGGTCATCGGGTTCCTCGTGGTCCTGTTCCTCTTCAAGTCCCTCACAGCGCCGCAGCCGACGAAGCTCGACTACTCGGAGTTCCTCGAGAAAGTGAGTGCCGGCCAGATCGATGGCACGGTGAAGATCTCGGCGACAACGGTGACCGGAACGTATCGGGAGGAGGGCCGGGAGGTCGCGTTCACCGCCGACATCCCGCCGATCCTTCAGGGAACGACGCAGCTCACCGAGCAGCTGGACCAGAAGGGAGTCCCGTACACCGGCGTGACCCCGAACAGCCTTGTGAGCTTCCTCGTCGGTTGGATCCTGCCGCTCCTGGTGTTCGGCCTGCTCTGGTTCTTCCTGATCCGCAGGATGAGCGGCGCCCAGACCTCGGCCGCCCTGAACCTGGGTCGCAACAAGGTGCGGATCTACGACCGAAAGGAGATGAAGACGACCTTCTCGGACGTGGCCGGGCTGGACGAAGCCGTGGAAGAGCTCCGCGAGATCGTGGACTTCCTGAAGACTCCCAAGAAGTACCAGCGTCTGGGAGGGCGGATCCCCAAGGGGGTACTGCTGCTCGGGCCCCCCGGGTGCGGCAAGACGCTGCTGGCCCGGGCGGTCGCGGGTGAGGCCAACGTCCCCTTCTTCTTCATGTCCGGTTCGGAGTTCGTCGAGATGTTCGTGGGCCTGGGCGCTGCCCGGGTCAGAGAGCTGTTCAACCAGGCCAAGGAGCGTGCCCCGGCGCTGGTGTTCATCGACGAGCTGGACACGATCGGAAAGGGCAGGGGCGGCGCGCTGGGGGCCGGGTTCGGCGCGCACGACGAGCGGGAGCAGACCCTGAACCAGCTGCTCGTGGAGATGGACGGGTTCGACTCATCCAAGGGCGTGATCATCATGGCCGCCACGAACCGGCCGGACGTTCTGGATCCCGCGCTCACGCGCCCGGGCCGGTTCGACCGACAGGTGGTCGTTGACCGGCCGGACCTGCGGGGCCGGGAGGCGATCCTGCGCGTGCACGCACGGGGCGTTGCCGTGGATCCCAACGTGGACCTCCGGGTGCTCGCCTCTCGGACACCCGGGTTCACCGGTGCCGACCTGGCCAACGTGATCAACGAGGCGGCGCTCCTCGCCGCCCGGCGGGAGAGGAACTCCGTGACGATGGAGGAGCTCGAGGAGGCCATCGACCGGGTCACGGCGGGGCTGGAGCGCAAGAGCCGGATCATGTCCGAGCGAGAGCGCGAGATCGTGGCCACCCACGAGATGGGCCACGCGCTTCTGGCCCTGGAGATGCCCACCGCCGACCCGGTGCACCGGGTCTCAATCATCCCCTGGGGCGCGGCCGCGCTCGGCATGACCATGCAGCGGCCGTTGGAGGACCGGTACCTGCTCACCGAGCCCGAGCTGAAGGACCGGCTTGCGATCCTGCTGGGAGGGCGGACCGCGGAGGAGATCTGCTTCAAGCAGGTCTCGACCGGCGCCCAGAACGACCTCCAGCGGGCCACCGAGATCGCCCGGGCCATGGTGACCGAGTACGGCATGAGCGACCGCGTGGGGCCTGTGTCCTTCGGCAACGACGGGTTCCGAAGCCCGGAGGGCCGCCTGCTGTTCCCGGGGGCCGCGCAGGAGCTTTCGCCCGAGCTCGCGTCTCTCGTCGACGACGAGGTGAAGCGACTGGTCGATGAGGCCCACGAGCGGGCGAATCGGGTGCTCGAGGACCAGCGCGACCTGTTGGACCGGCTCGCCGACCTGCTGATGGTGATCGAGGTGATCGAGGGATCCGACCTCACCGAGTACGTGCAGGGGACCAAGCCCATCCCCACGGCCGAAGAGGCCCGGGCGCGCATGGTGGAGAGCGGGAACGGCCGGCGAACCCCGTCGGGGCCGGACATCATCGGACAACGTCAGACCCAGCCCATCCCACCGCCACCGCCGGCCGCGATCGACGGCTAGGAGCGAGGCGGTTCCCCTCCGACCAGCAGGTCGAACCGTCCTCGGAACCTATCCAGGAACCGGTAGTAGTTCCGCTTCGACCACTTCGCCCGCTCCTTCGGCGGGGTGTTGAACCACATCCGATGCTCGTGCCGGATCACCGGCACCGTTGTGACCATCGCTTTCAGACCGGCCTCCCTCAACCGGAACGAGTACTCGATGTCCGCCGTCCGGTACCACTTGAACTTCTCGTCGAACAGCCCCACCTCGAGCAGGACCTCTCGCCGCATCGCCATGAGATAGCCCTCGATCGCGTCGACCTCCGGGCCGTTCGAGGCCTCGAAGTCCTGCAAGTTGGTCGTGACGATGCCGAACGGACCGACGACGCCCACCGCCGGGTCGGCCAGAGCCTCCTCGATCGGCCCGAAGACGTCGCCGACGGGCTCGATCGAGCCATCCACCACCAGCACGATCTGACCCAGAGACCGCTTCAGACCGGCATTGCGGGCCGCTGCCCAGCCCGCCCCCTCGACGAGGGGGATCAACTCAACCCGATCATCGAAGGTAGTCGGATCGTGGCCCGTGACGTCCGCCACCACGTACTGGACGCTTCGGCCACCCTGGTGGGAACGAAACCCCCCGAGGCCTCGAGCGACGTCCTCCGGCCACCCCTCCAGCAGCCAGTGGACGGTGGCTTCGAAGGTGGCCGGTTGCTCCAGAGCCGACGGCACGTCCTCTGGCCGCACCCTCTCGCCAGCCTCCCTAACGTCATCGGGTGCCCCACCGACCGGCTCCAGGCACGGCCCCTCCGGCGAGTCGATGACGGTGAACCCCATCTCCGCGATGCGGTCGCGAAGTGCGTCCGCCGCGGTGAAGTCCTTGGCCTGCCTCAGCTCCTCGCGCTCGGCCGCAAGTCGTCGGACCTCATCGGGCACGTCGCTCACATCTGGTGCCTCCGAACGAAGAGCAGGACGGTCAGCAGGGCCACCGGCGAGTGGCCTAGACCGGCTCCTTCGACAGGGCTCGCAGGCGCCCGGCGACCGCCTCGAGTGTATGGATAGCGATCGACGGATGCTCCTTCAGCAACCCGCGGAAGACCCATTCGGTGATGCCGAGAAGCCGGACGTCGGTGATGGCTGTCACGGTCGCCGTTCTGGGCCCGCCGTCGATGAGCGCGATCTCACCGAAGAAGTCCCCGGGCCCAAGCGTGGCCTTCTCCTTGCCCCCGATGGTCACGCGGCACTCCCCCTCGATGATCAGGAACAGCCCGATCCCGTGCTCGCCTTCGCGAGCGATCACGGCCCCGGCCTTGTGCCTGACCTCCTTCGCTGCCTCGGCGATGATGGCGAGCTCCCGCTTCGAGCAGTCGGAGAAGAGTGGCACCTTGGCCAGCATCTCCCTCATGTCATCCTTCGCCAACCCTCGACCCCCTCACGTGGCAGCCGCAACCGTCTGGTCCGCGCAGGCTCGGATCCTATCGCGATCGGACCGCACGACGCGATGGACTGCCGGCACTTTAGGATGAGGCGTGACCGAAGGTCGCCGTTTCGCTGCGATCATCGTCCTGTTCCTGCTGGGCTTCGCCATGGTGGCTTTGGCGGACGCCCTCGATGCGTACTGGCCCCTCTTCGTCACCCCGCTGCCGTACACGGTCATCCCCTGGCTCGTCGTCCACGCCGACGACCGAGACTGACTACCCGCGTGTTGGGCCGTCCGAGTGCTGTCGCCGACGCCACCATGTGCCCGTAGGCGGAACGCCTCGCCCGAACCGGAGTAGCATGCTCGGTACGCAGGGGAAGGAGGTCGCCATGTATGACGTGGAGGACCCGAGGAGGGAGGGGTACACCTCGCCGTGGGGCGGCGGGCCCGAGACGCCCGCGCAGCCGGCGCCACCGCCGGCGCCGTCGGCGGAGCCACCTCCGGAGCGCACCTGGGAACCCGTCGATCGGGTGGCGGAGCCGGCCGGAGAGATGGTCGGGACCGCGCCCGCAGAGACCAAGAAGGTCGTGAAGCGGGCTCGCACACCCGGAAAGAAGGCGTCGACCCGCGCCCGTGGGGCGGCGAAGAAGCCCACCCGAAAGGCCCGCGCCAAGGCCACGCGCAAGAAGGCGACAAGCCGGGCCAAGGCCACGCGCAAGAAGGCGACAAGCCGGGTCAAGGCCACGCGCAAGAAGGCCACCACCCGGGCCAAGGCCACGCGCAAGAAGGCAAGCCGGGCCAAGGCCACGCGGAAGAAGGCCGCCACCCGGGCCAAGGCCGCACGCAAGAAGGCCACAAGCCGGGCCAAGGCCACGCGCAAGAAGGCCACAAGCCGGCGAAAGACCGCGGCGCGCAAGTCGAGTGGGCGCAAATCGACGACCCGGCGGAAGTCAGCGGCTAGCCGATAAGACCAGCTGAGGAACGTGAGCGGCCCGCCAAAGGCGGGCCGCTCACCCTTCGTACGGGCATGTTGCCTCGATGGCTGACCCGGCTCCATACTCATGCCGGCCCTGGGGGCTAGGCACATGCGATTCGGGAGGGAGCGTGTCGGAGACAGTCACGTCCGAAGGCGTCGGCCGCCTGGCCAAGCGACCCGGGCCAGATTCGGCGGCCGGGCCCGCTATCTCGGATGGCCCACGGCTCATCCCCCGGATCGGGGTGCTCTTGGCCGCGGGCAGCTCGGAGCGGTTCCACCCCATGACCGGCGGCGGCTCCAAGGCCCTGGTCCGCCTGGGAGGGCTGCCGCTGGTAGAACGGGCCGTGCGGTCCCTCCTCGCGCTGGGCCTGGAAGAGGTCGTCGTGGTGGTGGGGTACCGCGCCAGTCCCGTCGCCGCGGCGGTGGGCCGGATCGCCCCAGGAAGGGTCCGGGCCGTCTACGCCGAGAGGTGGGAGGCGGGGAACGGAGCATCCCTGGCGGCGGCGGAGGAGCTGGTGGCCGGCGAGCCGCTGTTCCTGCTCCAGACGACCGACCACGTCTTCACCGAGGGTGCGCAGGGGGGGTTGATCCGGGCAGGGAAGCCGGCCGTCCTGGTCGATCTTCGCCCCGAACCATCCGCCTGGGCCGAGGGCACCCGGGTCCATCTCGAAGGAACGCGGGTGCTCGCCCTGGGGAAGCACCTGGAGCGACCCGCCATCGACTGCGGGGTGTTCCTGCTCCCCCCCACGGTCTTCGAATACCAGCGGCGCGCGGCCGCCGAGGGTGATTTCAGCCTGGCCCGCGCGGTAACCCGGCTTTCGCAGAGCATTCCCGTCACCGCGATCCCCCTGCCGCCAGGCTGCTGGTGGCAGGACGTCGACACCCCGCAGGACCTTCGGGCGGCCCGGGTGGGGCTGCGCCTGTCCCTGGTCCGGGAGAGCGACGGGCCCGTGTCCCGATACCTGAATCGGCCGCTCTCCACACGACTCTCCATGGCCCTGGCACCCTTGCGGTTGTCGCCGGACCTGATGTCTTTTGTGGCGTTTCTGCTCGGACTGCTCGCCGCCGTATTCCTCGCCGCGGGCGAAGGCATAGTTGGCGGCGTCACGGCACACGCCGCCTCCGTGGTCGACGGCGTCGATGGAGAGGTGGCGCGCCTCCAGATCAGAGCGCGACCCCGTGGAGCAATGCTCGATGGTGTCCTTGACCGGCTCGCCGACGCCGCCATCATTGCGGGGTTGGCGCTGTGGGCTCTGGGCACCGCCGCTCGTCCTTCGGTCGTCCTCGTCCTCGCAGTGGCGGCCACGGCTGGCGCCCTCCTGTCCATGGCGACCAAGGACCGGGCTGCGGCCCTGGGCCTTGTCCCTGCCCCCGAGCGCGCTCTTGCTTTCCTGCTGGGCGGCAGGGACGGACGCCTGCTCCTGGTGGCCCTGGGGTCCCTGGCTGGTCGGCCCACCCTTACATTGATTGCCGTGTCGGTCACCTCTGCCCTCAGCCTAGCCCTGCGTCTCCTCCTGGTCGGCCGACGCGCGCGCGCCGTCTGACGACCCCGATCTACCCGCCAGTTCGAGCTGGTCGCGTGCAGCCCGCGAATCTGGAACGCCAGGACGATCTCCGAAACGCCGCGGAACAACCCGCGGAACGCCTCAAGGTCTTGATGATGGGAGGGACGATTCGTCCAAGGCTCGTTCAGGGTCAATCGATCACGCCGAGGTCATGCAGCGCGTTGGCGACCATCCACACGTGGTCTCGCGCGGAGGCCCGAGGTTCGTTCTTGGGAACGTATGCCTTCACGACAAGCTCGTGCTCCACGAGCACCCGAATGAGGGACTGCGCCTCGTCGCTGATCCCGCCCGCCTCGACGTCTGCGAAGAATCGAGCCATTTCCTCGATGTCGGCTTCGTTCCCGTCACTCTTCACGATGGCGCTGCCGTCTTCGAATTGCACGAGAACCGTACCGACAGGGGCATCCTGCCATTCGCTCATGCTTCAACCCTCCGATCAGGACCCGCAAGCTCTTAGGGCGAGACTCGAACTCGCACCATCCGACTTCAAAGGGCACGAGCTAGTCCCGAATCAGGTTACAACACGGTCTTCCTCTGCTCGCGGCAGGTGCTGGCCTCGCCCCGAACAGGAGGATTTCCCACACCGTTCGGGGCCCTCCCGTACACTTCCGTTCGTGAGCCGCGGATGAGTCCTTCGCTCAATCGGGTCGGACGCTGGGTGTGGTTCCCGTTCGGGGTGGTCCTGCGGTTCATCGCTCGGAGCGGCAAGCGAATCGCAGTGACCGTCGTGGGCTTCGTCCTGCTCCTGGTTGGCATCGTCATGATTGTGACGCCAGGCCCGGGGATCCTCCTGATCATCGCCGGGCTGGCCGTCCTCGCGACCGAGTATGTCTGGGCCGAGCGCTTGCTGAATCTGGCGAAACAGAAGGCCGCGCAGGCCAGGGACACGATCACCCGGAGGAGTCGAAGCGGACCAGATGAGAACGACGGGGAATCAAGCGGCTAGCAGGGCGTGAGCTCTCCGCTGAGGTCTTAGGCAGAGCTTCCGGGGATCAACACTGGATCTTCAGTATGGCTGCGATGGTCCCTCGAGTTACTCGATCGTGTCCGGCACAACGATCTTGGCCGGCCTGCGTCGCCAGATCGCGAGCGCGCCCGCTAGTGAGAGCAGTCCCAGAAGCCCAGCAGCGATCCACTTATCGATCAGCGGGCGTGTCTCGGACGAGGCAATCGAGGCTGTGCGTTCGTCCTCCAGCCGGCCCAGCTCTTTCGACAGGCGCTCCCGCTCGACCTCACTCGCATCAAGCTGCGCCTGGAGCTCCTCGCCGGCGCGCTCGGCCTTCCGGAGTTGGTCGCGCAGACCGAAGATCCGGGAATCCAGGCGCGACTGCTCCGTGAGCAGTTGCCCCTCCCGCTGCGTCTGGACGATCGAGATGAGCCCGGTGAGGGGCTCTCGGAACCCGGAGATCGTGCAGGGGTCGTCGCAGAACGCGATGGAGTAGAAGGCGCCGGGGAGATCGGGAACCGTGAACGAGACGCGGAGCTCGAACGACTTCCCCTTCTCATGTTCAATGGAGAAAGTCCCGACGCGGATCACGCTTTCGGGGATCGGATTGTTCTCGAGAATCGTGTCCCCCTTGCGCACCAGGAAGGCGTAGAAGGGTCCACGCTCGAAGAGAACTTGCTTCCTCTCCGGCACGGAGACGTACGCGATCCCGACTGCCGTCCCACCGGGAAGGTAGTGCGTTCGGTCGAGAACGATGTAAGAGCCGCCATCCGCCCCCGCGCCCACTGGCATCGCGAGCAGCGCCCCGACCATCGTCGCAACCGTGAGCCACCGAAACCCGCGCATGTCGCCTCCCCCATCGTGAAGCTGTCAAGGAGCAAGACCCGCTGATCGCCTCGCCGGTTCCTTGGAACCGGCGGGCCACTTGGGGAGTAGTTCCGGACGAGGGATGAGAGAGCCGCCAGCAGCCAGACTGGGAGGATAGCCGACGTGCGTCTGAAGCTGGTGATCGTCATGGCGGTCGTGTCCGCGGCAGCCGCGTGCACGGAAGGCGCTCAACCGAGTTCGAATGCCGATGCGTCCGACGGGTCGGTCCCACAGGAGACCCTGCTCCTCGGCACTGACTCGGGGCCGCTCGGCATCCGTGTCCCAGCAGGGTCCATCGTGTTCGATCGCGCTGGCGCGGTGGCGAGCCCGGACGGCTCACTGGTGTTCGCGGCCTCGCGCCGTGGCCGTTCCACGGTGCTCCAAACGATCGAGGGGACGACCGGCGAGGTCGTCTCGAGGACGCGGGTCCCGGGTGCGCTCGAGGTTCGCGTGGTGTCCGGGAGGGGCCGCCGCTTGGCGCTGATGACGCCGTTGCCGGACGGCTGGGACCCCAATCGGCCGATCCCCCGTTCGCGTACAACGATCGTCGTGGCCGACCCCACGGGTGCACGCGAATCCCGAAGCTACGAGCTCAGCGGGAACTTCGAGCCCGAAGCGTTCTCCACGGATTCACAACGGCTCTTCATGATCCAGCACCTCCCGGCCGAAACGCCGACCGTCTATCGCGTGACGGTGCTTGATCTCATGAGAGGACGCGTGAAGCCCGTATTCGGTCCGTTCAAGAGCCCGCCCGAGCGGATGCCGGGGACCCGTCTCCAGCAAGTCTTCGCCCCGGACGGCGGCACCCTCTACACGTTGTACACGAGCTCGCGTCCCGGATACGCACCGCACGGCGCTCCCGTCCCGAGCGACGCATCCGTTTCCTTCGTCCACGTGTTGAGCCTGTCGGAGGGGTGGGCGCACTGCGTCGGGCTGCCTCGCGAGCTCTGGAACCAACCCGCGAGCGCCCAGGCGCTGGCGGTGTCCTCCGATGGTACCCACCTCTACATCGTCGACTCCGTTCGCGGGTTGGTGAGCGTGATGGACACGGAGACCCTCGCGATCCTCCGCTTGGAGACGATCGATTTTGGACACTCCGTCGTAGCCGAGACCTCGGCCAAGCTCTCCGCGGACGACGCAACGCTGTTCGTGGGGATAGGCGGAGAGCGCTCTGACCTGTACGCGATCGACACGACGACCTTCGATGTGAGGCATCGGTGGCCCGTGAGCGGCGACTTATCGAGTCTCGGACTCTCTGCGGACGGGCTTCGCGTCTACCTCGCCCTGGGGGACCACCTGGCCGTCGTCGACCCCACCACGGGAGCGAATCTACTCGCGGTGCCGTTCACCAGTCCCGCCCCCATCGCGCAGGTGAGCGCGCTCGGCGGCTGAGGCCTCCGTTCATCGGCCCGCCCGACGGGCACACCACCAGCCGACTTCTCGGCGTGTGACGAAGCGAGACTAGGCGAGACCTCGCGCAGAGAACTCGCGTCCGTACCGGTGTTCCGCGATGCGCCGGCCGATTTCGGCCGAAAGGATGAGCAGCATCGACGCGATGAACACGACTGAAGACACGGCGATGAGTTGAGGCAACAGGCTCGGTACGCGGAGCTGGGCGAACAGGTAGACCGGCCAGGTCTGCTCACTCCCCGCGAGGAACGACGCGATCGCGTACTCGTCGAATGAGAGCGTGAACGCGATGAGGAACGCTGAAACGAGGGCGGGCATGAGCAGCGGCAACGTAACGCGCCGGAACGTCTCTTGCGTGTTCGCCCCGAGGTCCTTCGCCGCCTCCTCCAGCGAAACGCTGAGACGCTCCAGCAGTGGCAGGATCGTGAGGATCGTGTAGGGCAACGCCACCACGACGTGACCGACCACGATCGCGTGCAATCCCAGCCCGATGTACACGCCGAACCAATCTGTCAACAGCTTGTCCACGAGCGCGAACAGCAGCAGCAGCGAGATCCCGAAGACCAGGTACGGGATAACGAGCGGCGAAAACACAAGAGCCGACACCGCGGGCTTCCCGAAGAACCTTCGGCGCAGGAGCGCGAACGACACGAGGACGCCGAGCGCGACCGCGATGAGGCTGGACGCCGTGGCGACGGCCGCGCTGCGACCGAGCGAACTCACGAGCACGCGATTCGCAAGAACGTCTCCGTACCAATGCGTGGTGAATCCCGAGAGCGGGAACGACGGATCTCCTTCGTTGAACGAGAACAGGGCGAGGAAGGCGATCGGGAGGTAGAGGAGGACAACCAGCAGCCAGAAGAAGACCGTGAGGGACAGCCGCCCGGACCTCGAGGTAGCGATCTCCATCAGTCGGTTGCCACGGATCGAACTTGCACGAAGCGGCCGAACAGTGCCATCAGCCCCGCGACAACGATCAGCAGGAACATCGCCAGGACCGACCCGCTCTGCCAATCCGTTCCCCTCGTGAACAGGTCCTGGATCGCATTCCCATACAGGTACCCACTCGGTCCGCCGACGAGGAGCGGCGTGACGAACTCGCCGATGGTCGGGACGAACACGAATACGAACGCGGCGACCACTCCCGGCGCGCTGAGCGGCAGCGTCACCCGCCAGAACGTCCGCCATCGATCGGCCCCCAGATCGCTCGAGGCCTCGAGGAGGCTCCGGTCGAGGTTGTCCAGGCTCGCGAAGATCGGGAGCGCCACGAAGGGGACCCAGACGTAGGCGAGCACGAGCATCACCGCGAATTGGCTGTAGAGCAGCCACGAGACTGGGTCGTCCGGACTCCGGATGTGCAGCGAGAAGAGTAGCGAGTTGACGACGCCCCGGTCGCCGAGGATCACCTTCCATGCCAGCACGCGGAGGAGGAAACTCGTGAGGAACGGGACGATCACGACGAGCAACAGCACGTACTTCATCCTCCTCACGCAGAGCGCGAGGAAGTACGCGATCGGGTACGCGAGCAGGACCACAACGACGGAGACGGTCAGCGAGATCCGGATCGATTTCCAGAAAAGCCCCATGTAGACGGAACCGCCGCGCAGGAAGTGATTCCAGTCGTCGAAGGAGATCACGCCGGTGTCCGTCGGGAAGAGCGTGATCGCACCGATGCTGTAGGCGGCCACGTACACGACCGGGGCGACGAAGAACAAGGCGAGCCAGAGCATCGGGGCGGACAGCAATCCCGCGGTCGTGCGCCGCTCGCGCCGCTTCCACGACGTTGTGGACGCGGTGACGTCTGCCGTCGTCACCGCGCGTACCCCGGGGCTATCTGCGATCGGAGCCTCAGGAAGCCAGGACCTCGCTCCAGTACTGCTGATAGAGATCCCGGCGCGGGATGTAGGACTCGGGGATCGTTCGCGGTGGGTCCAGAACCGTCGGGTCGTCCAGTCCGAGGGCCGCGACAACACCCGACGAGACCACCGACAGGTCGGCCTTCGAGTTCGTGTGGCCGTAGTAGTACCAGCCGAGGAGGAACTCCGCCGCCTTCGTGCTGGCCCACGAATCCACGTAGGCGTGGCCGTGGCGATAGTTGGGGGTGTCCGCGGCCAGGCCCATCCCGCACACCCAGGAGACCCGACCCTCCTTGGGCTCCATGTACAGGTAGTTCATTCCCGCCGCATCCGCATACCCGACGGTGTCGGGCCACGCGTAGCCGATCCAGACTTCCTCCTTCTTGAAGGAGAGCCAGAAGTCGTACGACTGATTCCACAGGAACTTCACCAGGTGCTTCTTCGAGATCAGGAAGTCGCGAACCTCGGTGAGCTCCTCGTCCGTCATGTTGAACGGATCGGCGACCCCAAGGAACAGGCCGGCGATGTACATCATGTTCGAGGTGTCGACCCACGAGATCTTGCCCTCGTACCGATCGTCGAACAGGATCCCGAACGTCTCCTCCTTCACGTCGACGTGGTCGAGATTGACGATCGGGGCGATGAAACCCCAGTCCAGGGGGATGAAGTACTGCTTGCCGTTGACGATCCCCAACTGTTCGAGCTTGGGGTTCAGCGCGGGGAAGTTCGGGATCAACGACGTGTCCCATGGCTGGACCGCGCCAAGGTCGACCCAGTCCTTGTACTTGTAGCCACAGGGATGCACGACGTCGAACTTCACCGAGCCGGTCGCGGCCTTCGTGTATGCGGCGTCGTCGTTCGCGAACAGGGTGAACTCCGGCGTATCACCGGTCTCGTCCGCGTATTGCTGCCAGAGGCCGAGTCGTTCCTTGTCCGGGTAGTAGTCCCCATTCCCGTAGCCGGACCAGTCGAACACCCGGAGCTTTCCGGGCTCCTCCGAGATGGGCAGGTGTGCGGCCGTCCCGGTCGCCGTGCCGCCCACGTTCTCGGCCTTCTTGCACGCGGCCAGCACCACCGCGCCCACCGTCGTCATCCCGGCCATCCGCATGAACCCGCGGCGGTTGAGGCGTCGGGCGAGGAAGTGGTCCCTATCCGTCACGGCGCTCCCCCTTCATCGCTCCTGCGGCAAGCCCGTATCATGCGCCGAACCGCTTGAAGCGCGCCACTTTCACGGAAGGGCAACCGTGGGTCGAAGATCGGCGGGCGCAGCGTTGCTCGTCGCAGGGGTGCTCGCCGCCTCCTGTGGCTCGGAACTCCAGCCGCGCGCGCCGGGAACTCCCAGGATCGAGCCGATCCCGGCCGGGGCCCTGCCCGGACGGGCGGCCCAGCCGAAGGAACTCGATGCGCACGAGGTCTCGATGGACGCGGTCGACGTCGACGAGCTCGAGGCGCTCCTGGAAGGCGCCGGTTTCGTTGCGGGGACGGAGCGGCGGTACAGCCGGACGGTGGGCGGCAGGCGGATGACGCTCGCGCGAATCTTGGTGTTCGAGACGGCGCGGGGCGCCAAGGCGTACCTCGGCTGGCTCGAGGACCACGTCGACGATGTGATCGGCAACGCCCGCCCGGTCGATGGGCTCTCGGTTCCCGATGGAACGATCGTCTTCGTCCACCAGCCGAACCCGTGCTGTCACGGCGAGACACGGCTCGTGCTCGCCGCATGGAAGCACGGCGACACGGTGAAGACGCTCGAGCTCGGCGGGCAGGTCGTCAGGACGTCGCCCGTGCCCGAGCTGATTTCCAGCCTGGATCGCGCGGTCTGATGGCCTCTGCCGCCCTGGATGCGTTCGAAACCGTCGCGACGCTTCTCCTGCCGGGCCTCAGAGACTCTTGGTGCTCCTTCTTCGAGCCCGTCCTCCTTTCAAGGTCCCCTGTTGCTCGACCGATATCGAAGACCAGGCGTACGACCACCGTGGTTGGTGTCGTCCGGAAACCCGCAGGGGGGGTGAGGGTTGCCAGCGGTTGTGGTCAAGACCGGTCCGGAAGCCGGCCGGCGTGTGGAACTGGGCACCGAGGTCGTCATCGGTCGCCAGGACGCCGATCTCGTGTTGGAGGACCCCGAGGTGTCGCGCCGCCATGCGGTGCTCCGACGCTCGGGCGAATCGGTGGTCATAGAAGACCTCGATTCGACCAACGGCACCTTCGTCGAAGGCGAAAGGATCCGAAAGCCCATCACCGTGGGTCCCGGTGACCAGGTCAGGGTCGGACGGACGACGCTTGAGATCGAACCGGACTGGCGAGCCGCAGAGACGATTGTGTCGCCGGCCTTGGAGCCGGATCAGATCCGATCCGCCGAGGAGCAGCCGTCGGCTGATCCCGTCGCCGAACATGAAGACGCGACCTCAACCCAGCCCTTGCCCTCCCGAATGCTCGAAGGCGCGTTGCGACCGGCCCGCTCGAACAAGAGCTGGTTCGCGGTCGGGGCCGTAGTCTTGCTCGTGCTCTTAGGAGTGATCGCGTACGCGAGACCCCTTGACCGCCTCCGCCCGGCCGAGAATGACTTCGCCACACGCGCCACCGATGCGTGCACAACCGTGCAGCGATCGGGGAGGGGTGTGGATCTGGGCGGCAATCCAACGCGCCGCGGACTCGAGGGCGCCCACAATACTCGGCTCAAGGCGCTCGACGCGATTCGAGCCCTTGAGCCGTCCGAGCAAGATGCCGTGCTGGTGGGCAGGTTCCTTTCCGCCTTCGGGGAGACCAACGCATCGATCGCGCGCTTGGAGAGAACGATTGGCGCCGGCAAGCGCAAGATCGGCCGCGCCCGACGAAGTCTTCGAGGGGACGTCAGAGACGAACGTGAGCTGGCGGCGGCGGCCGGTCTCGCGGGATGTGGAGGTCTTGCGATCCGTTAGGGACACGGTAGGCATGGTTCAACAGATGGCCTCACCGAGCTATTGATTGACCGAGTGGGGGCGACCGAAACAGGTCAAGGACTTCTTGAGAGGCGGCGGCACGTCCGTCCCTACTTCTATTCAGTGCGTGTTCGATTGGCCTCTGCGCTCATCACTTCCAATGGCCCGCTGTCTCTCCGAGCGCTGAACGGCGCGTGTCCCGGAGTTCATCGCAGTTGGGGCGCTCTCATCGTGCCCAGGGCGGGCCGAAGGGAGGGCGCCGATCAGGGAGGCCGCTTGGTCGCAGGCGTCTCGGTAGAGTTCTGCCGATGGGGGACCGACGGGTCGTCGTGACGCGCAACGGGCCGTACCGGGTTGAGGGCGGGGTCCCGCTGATCCGTACGGCCGTGGTCGAGACGGCCCGAGGCGAGCCGATCGCCTGGGAGGTGGGCCCGAGCTTCGATGCGCCCGAGACCTACGAGCTCTGCCGCTGCGGTTATTCCTCGACGAAGCCGTTCTGCGATTCCACGCATGAGCGGGTCGGCTTCGAAGGGGACGAGACTGCCAACCGTGGCTCGATCGTCGCCCGGTGGCAGACGTGGGAGAACGGCGGGATCGTCCTCTACGACGACGTCTCGCTCTGCGCAAAGCATGGGTTCTGCCGAAACGTCCGGACTGGCGTGTGGGAGATGCTCGAGGAGGCTGAGGATCCGGAGGTGCGGAACGAGATGATCGCGATGGTCCACCGGTGTCCTTCGGGAAGGTTGGCCCTCGCGCTCGCTCCCGAGCGGCGACCGACCGAGCCCGAGCTCGAGCCGTCGATCGGTGTGGAGCCGAACGGCTCGCTCTGGGTCCGTGGGGGCATCCCCGTGGTCTCCGAGGACGGCTCGCCGTACGAGGTCCGCAACCGGCAGACGCTGTGCCGGTGTGGTGGGTCGGGCAACAAGCCGTTCTGCGACGGCACCCACCGGAGCAACGGCTTCGCAGACCCTGCCGAGCCGGAGTAGCTACAGGCCTCGCACGGCGAGCCTTGACGCCGCTCGTGCAGCTCACTACCAATGTGCGATCGGCTCGAGCCTCGTGAAGACTGGAGGAACCATTGGGCAACCGAACCCTGATCAGGGGCGGGATCGTCATTCCGCTCGAGGGACGCAGGGTCGTCCACGACCCCGGCTCCGTACTCATCGATGGCGGCGAGATCGCCGAGGTCGGCTCCGTGGAGGAGATCGAGCACCACGCGGAAGGGGCCATCGTGGTGGACGCCACTGACCACGCCGTGATTCCGGGCCTCCACAACTGCCACCTCCATTCCGGACTGCTTCGGGGGACCGCCGAATCGATGTCCCTCTGGGACTGGCTGAAGACATATGTTGATCCCTCGCACAAGGCGCTCACACCTGAGATCGCGGAGGCAGCCTCCCTCCTTTGCTACGCGGAAAGCGTGCGTGCCGGTACGACGTCGGTCATGGACATGTGGCGCTACATGGAGGGCTCAGCCAGAGCCGCGGAGCTGGTCGGACTTCGCGCCACGCTCGTTCCGTATGTGGCCGACGCACCGGGCTTCGACTTCTTCGAGACCCTGGAGTCCAACAGGCGCCTCCTCGAGAAACATCGGACGAGTGCAGCCGGGCGAGTCCGAACATGGGTCGGGCTGGAGCACCTCTTCTACTGCACGCCCGAAGCCTTCCATGCGGCGGCGAGGATCGCCGAGGAGTTCGACACTGGGATCCACACGCACTCCTCAGAGACGATCTGGGAGGTGCAGGAGTCGCTCAAGCGATACGGCCGCCGCCCGATCGAAGAGTTCTTCAATCGTGGGATCCTCGGCGAGCGGACAGTCGTGGCTCACTGCGTCTGGTTGGATGACCGCGAGATCGAGCTCCTCGCCCAGACGGGTACGGGCGTCGCCCACTGCCCATGCTCGAACATGAAACTCTCCTCGGGATCGGCCCGCGTCGGGGACATGCGCCGCCATGGGGTCTCGGTCGGGATCGGCTCCGACGGGGAGAAGGAGAACAACAACCTCGACCTGTTCGAAGAGATGAAGTTCGCCTCGCTCCTGCAGAAGGTGTCGACCCACGATCCATCGGCCGGCGACCCGTGGGACGTACTCGCGATGGCGGCGCTCGAGGGAGCGAGAACCCTTGGGCTTGCGGACATCACGGGGTCGCTGGAGAAAGGCAAGCGGGCCGACATCGTCACGGTCGACCTCCGGGGCTTCCACATGACACCGGTGATGCACGGAGTCGACTTCAACGTCGCGGCCCACCTGGTCTTCTCGGCGTCGGGCCACGATGTCGCGGACGTCTGGATCGATGGTCGCCGGATCGTCGAGCGAGGTCACGTCGTCACCATCGACGCCGACGAGGTACGGGGGAGAGCCCAGGCTGCCGCCGAGGAACTGTTCGCTCGCCGGGCAGGGCTTCCCGACGCTCCCGCCGCCGTCAAGACAGACCCTTGAGCGCCCTCGTTGCCTCGGACCCTCGGCGCGTTGCCCCGTGGCGGGCCCTTCCTCAGCGCGGTACCCTCAGCCCGGTTCAACAAGCTGTCAAAGGGCATCGGGAAAGGAACGGGCCCTGACGAGCAGACGAACATGAGGAGCCGATCGCACGCAGGGAGGCACGATGAACCAGCCTGGAGCTCCCACAGCAACCATTGACTCGAACATCGAGCATCACCACCACTCCGCGAAGATGCCCGACCCGTGCACGTTCTCCCCTCGAGAGTGGGAGACGCTCTCCGGCCTCTGGCATCCGGTTGCCTGGAGCACCGACGTGGCCGATGAACCCGTCGGCGTGACTCTGCTCGACGAGGATCTGGTCATCTATCGGACATCGGGCGGTGTGGTGGTGGCCAGAGACCTGTGTCTCCACCGAGGCTCGCGCCTCACGCTCGGATGGCTCGACTCGGACGAGCTCGTCTGTCGGTATCACGGGTGGCGCTACAGCGTGGACGGGCGGTGCACGAGAGTTCCATCGCAACCCGCCGATCGCAAGATCTCACCCCGCGCGAGGCTGTTCACCTATCCGTCGGTTGAGCGGTATGGGTTGATCTGGACGTGCCTCTCCGGGTCGCCGAAGGAGGACCTTCCCGAGTGGCCCGAGGCGGAGGACCCAAACTACCTGTGGCTGAACCTCTCCACTCAGGAATGGCGGACGTCCGCCGCGCGGCAAGTGGAGAACTTCCTGGATATCAGCCACTTCTCGTTCGTGCACAGAGGGACGTTCGGCAACCCGGACCTGGCCGAGATGACGGATTTCGACGTGGAGATCACACGGGACGGGCTGCACTACGAGTACCAGTACGTCGCAAGCAACCCGGATTTCTCCGCGCTCGGCTCCACCCCCACCATCCTTCGCCTGATGACCTACGACGTCACCCTTCCATTCGCCGTGAAGCTCACCATCCACTATCCGGAGAAGGGGAAGGACGCGAAGCACATCATCTTCAATACCGCGTCTCCGACCTCGGCCAAGCGGATGCGTATCTTCTTCTTCATCGCCCGGAACTTCGACCGAGACCGCTCGCCCGAAGAGCTGCTCGGTTGGGAAGAGAAGATCGTGGGCGAGGACCGGCCCGTCGTGGAGAGCCAGCGGCCCGAGGAGCTTCCGCTCGACCTCGCCGAAGAGCTGCACGTCCAGTCCGACCGGATGACGATCGTGTACCGGAAGGAGCTGACCAAGCTGGGCCTCGGGCCTTTCTACACCCGCTAGTGCCACAGGGCCCGTCGCGTGCGAGTGGCCCTTCAGCGTTCCTCGCGAAAGTAAGGCTGGGCCAGCGCGGCCGGGGCCACCGACGATCGGACCTTCACCCCGAATCGCGCGAGTGCCGCGGGAAGGACGATCAATGCGAGGGTGACCACATAGGGAAGCATGGACAGAACCGAACTGGGGATTCCCCAGTTCTGTTGCTGGGCGATGAAGCCAAGCGAGATCATCGCCCCGAACAGCAGCGCGCCGAACACCAGCAGCGAGGGCCGCCACGCCGCGAAGATGACGACGGCCAGCGCGACCCAACCGCGACCCCGCGCAACGTTCGGCGACCAGGCATGCGTAAAAGACAGCATCAGGAAGGCACCGCCGGCTCCCGTGAGCGCGGCACCGAGCGACGTGTAGAGCAGCCTCATGGCTGTGACGTTGATGCCGGCGGCGTCGGCCGCCGCCGGGTTCTCTCCGACGGCCCGGAGGTTCATCCCGTGCCGCGTCCGAAACAGCAGGAAGGCGACGACGACGGGCAAGGCGACGTAGCTGAGGAAGACGATGACGTCGTGTCTGAACAGGGCCGGGCCGATCTGGGGGATGTCGGCGAGGAGCGGGATGTCAAAGGGCACGAACCGATGGACCACCGGGCTGCCCTGGTAGTTGTTCCCCAACTGGTTCGACAGGCCGACTCCGATCAGGACGACGGCGAGGCCCGTCAGGACCTGGTTGGTGCGCACCACCACGACCGACGAGGCGAACAGGAAGCCCAGCAAGCCGGCCGCGGCCATCCCGGCGAGCAACGCCACCCAAGGGCTTGTCACCCCCTTCGCCACGATCACCGCAGTCACGGCCCCGATGCCGATGAGCCCCTCCTGCCCCAGGTTGAGCACGCCCACCCTCTCGGTCACGAGCTCGCCCATGCCCGCCAGCACCACCACTGTGCCGGCGTCGACGGCCGTCCGAAGGGACGCCAGGAGGATCCTCATGGCGGCGCCTCCTTCGGGCCGGACGCCAAATCGCGCTTCCCGCCCAGGACCAGGCGGTACCGGGAGGCCATCTCCCCGACGGAGATCCCAATGAGGACGACGCCATAGATGGCGAGAACGATGTACACGGACAGGCCCGCGCTCTGGAGCACGATCCCGGAGTGGAGCAGCAGGGCGATGAACAGACCGCCCGCGAGGAGCCCAACGAACGAGGCCCCGGCGAGCGCGGCCACGATGAAGCCGGACAGACCGTACGCGTTCGAGATGGTGCCCTGAAGGCGTCCGGTTGCACCGCTGAGGTGGACCATTCCGGAGACGCCGGCGATCGCGCCGGAGAGCAGCATGACGCTGAGGATCCGACGCCGGACGGCGATGCCCGCGAACTCGGCCGCACGGGGATTCCCACCGACCATGTCGACCTCGAACCCCCACCGCGAGTTGCGGAACACGAAGAAGAACACGACCGCGAGGACGAGCGGGACGAGGAAGCCCACGTGCAGGATGATCGAGCCGGGCAGGAGCGGGAGCCGGGCGCCTACCGGGGGCGTGGCCTGGACGACCGCCGCCTCCTTGTCCCGCCATAGCCCGATCGAGAACCACTCGACCCAGGACACCGCCACGAAGTTGAGTAGGAGGGTCGTGATGATCTCGTTGACGTTCCAGAAGGCCCGCGCGATCGCCGGGATCAGGATCCACGAAGCGCCCCCGGCCGCCCCTGCCAGGGCCATCAGGATCAGGAGGACCGGACGGGGAGCGTCCACGAAGATCCCGACCCCGGCGGCCGCCCACGCGCCCATGTAGAACTGGCCCTCCACGCCGATGTTCCACAGGTGCATCCGCAGCCCGATGGCCACGGCGATCGCGTCGATGAGGATCGGGGTCGCCAGCACGGCGGTCTCCTCGAGCCCGAACCGCCCGCCGAAGGTCGCCCTGAAGACCTCACCCGCGAGCGTCGGCGCCGACCGTCCGCTGGCCTGGAGCAGGATGCCGGTCACCACCAGAGCGACCAGCAGGCCGGCGATTCGCACCAGGGCGGAGCGACGCGTCTCGACGTGCAGCCTCCGTTCGAGCCGGACTCTGGCCGGGGCCCCAGCCTCCGCGCGGGTGCCGATCACACGCTCGTCTCTTCCGCGTCGGCAGGTCCGATATGGCCGCCCATGAGCAGGCCGATGCGCTCCCGGTCGACGTCGGTCCGCGGGAACTCGCCGACGATGCGTCCCTCGTACAGCACCACGATGCGATCGCTCATCTCCAAGACTTCGTCGAGATCCTCGGAGATGAGCAGCACCCCGCAGCCCGCCGACCGGCGATCGATCAGAGACTGCCGGACGTCCTGGGTGGCGTGGACGTCGAGCCCACGTGTCGGCTGGTTGGCGATGAAGACCCGTTCGGCCACGAGCGCCTCCCTGCCGGCGATGAGCCGTTGCTGGTTGCCGCCGGACAAGTGACCGGCCGGCGAGTGGATGGAACGGGTTTGCACCCGAGCCGCCTCGACGAGGCGGCGGGCGAATTCGGCGATCCGACCGCGTCTCAGGGCCAGGCGCCCTGAGTGCTCGGGCTTCCAATAGTTGCGGAGCACCGCGTTGTCCCGCACCTGGGCCGACCGAACCAGCCCCACGCCCAAGCGGTCTTCTGGGATGTGTCCCACGCCGGCCTGGGCGAACCGACGCGGCGCGGAGTTGGTGTTATCGACGCCCTCGATCGACACTCGGCCCGAATCGACCCTGCGGAGGCCGGTTGCCACCTCCGCGAGCTCGGTCTGTCCGTTCCCCGAGACGCCCGCGATCCCCACGATCTCACCGGCATGGACCCTAAGGCTCGCCTCCTGGATCGCGATGAACCCACGCGATCCCCGCGCGGTCACATTCACGAGCTCCAGCACCGGACGGTCGCCCACCTCCGTGCGAGACTTCTCCTGGAGCTCGCGCTCCTCGCCGGTCATGAGCCTGGCGAGCTCTCGGGCCGTCGCCCCCGCCGCCAGGCGGGTGATTACCCGGACACCGTCCCTGAGCACGGTGATCCGATCCGACACCTCGAGCACCTCGTTCAGCTTGTGGCTGATGAACACCACCGTGCGCCCTCCCTCAACGAGCCCGCGGATCACCGAGAACAGGTCCCGGGCCTCCTGTTCCGTGAGGACGGCCGTGGGCTCGTCCAGGATGAGGATCCTGGCTCCGCGCGCCAGCGTCCGAAGGATCTCGACCCGCTGCTGCTCGCCGACGGAGAGCTGCCAGATCTCGGCTGAGGGATCGACGTGCATTCCGAGCTCGCTCATCACGCGCTCCGTACGCTCGATGAGCTCCCGCTTCGTGACGAACTGCGGCGTGTCGCGCCAGCCCAGGTGGATGTTCTCGGCGACGGTCATTGGGTGGATCAGCCTGAAGTGCTGATGCACCATCCCGATCCCAGCTTCGATCGCCTGGGCTGGGGACCGGAAGTGGTGCTCGACGCCGTCGACCAGCACCATCCCACTATCGGCCCGGTAGATCCCGGCCAGCACGTTGCTCAGCGTCGTCTTGCCGGCGCCGTTCTCGCCGAGGAGCGCATGGACCTCTCCGATCCTGAGCTCCAGGTCGACGTGATCGAGCGCGAGGACCTCGTCGAAGCTCTTGGTGATGTCTCGAGCCTCGACGACGAACTGGCCGGGCGCTCCAGCCGGCGCCCGCATGACCTACTCCGCTCTCTCTTCTACGTGTGCCGCCCTAGACGACACCCGACTGGCCCTTGAGCCCCCAGTCGATGGCGTAAGCCTCCGCGGGCGTGAGGGTCTCCCCGGCCGCGACACGCTCGGTCCCATGGTCGTCGACGAGGGGACCGACGTAGGGAGTGGGAGCCGCCCCGAGATCTTCGTCCGCCGCGGCGACCGCGTCCTTGACCTCCTGAGGGACGTTGTCCCCCCACTCGCCCAGGCTGAGCGGCAGGAGCCGGACCTCTGTCTGCGAGGTCCAGGTGCCGTCCAGGACCTTCTGCGTCTGCTCGATGTAGAAGTCCCCCCATTCGAGCTGGTAGGTGTTGACGTAGGCGGTCGGGCCGAATTCGCGGATGTCGAGGTTCCAGCTGGCCCCCCAGACCCCTCGCTCCTCGCAGACCTGCAGGAACGACGGCTCGTCCATCACCGAGAAGATGAAGTCCGCTCCGCCGTCGATGAGCGCGTTGGTCGCCTGGGTGGCCTTCTGGGGGTCGAAGAACGAGCTGATCATGACGGCCTGCACCGTGGCGTCGGGATTGATGGTCCGAGCGCCGAGCAGCATCGGGTTCACGTCGTTCCAGGCGGTGGCGGTGGGGAAGGCTCCGACGTAACCGAGCTTGCCGGTCTTTGACAGGACGCCGCCGGCCACTCCCAGCAGGTAGTTGGGCCTGGCGTGCTCGACATAGTACGGGTAGAGGTTGTCCGTGTACGTGTGGCCGTCGGCTTCGAGGAAGGCGACGTCCGGGTGGCGACCCGCGACGTCGGAGAGGAAGTTAGCGTACTCGGTATTGGCGATGACGAGTTCGTTCTGGGAGGCCAGCTGCTCGAATGTCTGGCCGGCCTCCGCCGAGATGGGAACGTTCTCGACGAAGGTTGTGGTGACCTTGTCCCCGAGCGCGGCCTCCACTGCCTTCCGGCCCCGATCGTGGGTGGTCGTCCAGCCGTTGTCGGTGACCGGTCCGATATAGCCGAAGCCGACGTTGACGTGGTCAAGTGCGGCTCCGGTCGCGCCGGTCGCTGCGGGTTCCTCCTCGCCGCAGGCGGCCAGGAGCGCGCCGCTGGCGAACAGCCCGACCGCCCCCAGACCCGTAGTACGGAGGAGTTGGCGCCGAGTGATGTGCGTCTCCAACATCGACCTCTCGGCCAACCCTCTCTCCCGTCGATCCCGCTGATCCATAAGGCTGCCCCCCTTCCGACTTCCGCGGATTCTTTGCGTTCTCCTCTAGGGGGTCAAGTCACCTTCAACCCGCCCGGGCTGGGAGGCCACGCTCCAGTCGGAGCTCGTCGAACTCCCCCTGGAACCGCTCTCGAAGTAGCTTCTTCTCGTCCTCTGGCGCCCAGCAGGAATCGATCCCGGCGAGGCTGATGGCCTCCATGTCCTCCAGTTCGTACCCGAGCGCTTCCGCGACCGCCACGTACTCGTCGGCGACATCGAACCGCATCATGCCAGGGTCATCCGAGTTCAGCGTGATGAGGACGCCGAGGTCACGCTGGCGCTCGAACGGGTGGGCAGCCACGTTCGGTACCACGTTGGCGATCATCACGTTGGAGGTGGGGCAGGCGGTGATCGGGATCCGGCGTTGGACGATCTCGTCGGTCAGTTCCTTGTCGTCGAGGAGCCTGAACCCGTGGTCGATTCGCTCGCACCCGCACTCGTGGATGGCGATACCGATGTTATCGGCCGGGCCGTCCTCGCCCGCATGCATCGTGCGACGCAGCCCGAACTTGGCGCTCTCCCGGAAGGCTGTCGCGAACGCGCGGTGGTCGACCCCTCGCTCGACGGAGTCCGCACCCATGCCGACGAGGAGGTCCCGGTCGGGCTCCGAGCCGGCGAACTCGGCCATCTCCATCGCGTGCGATGGCCCGCTGGGCTTGTCGAAGTCGAGGATCATGCGGCATTGGACGTCGAGGTCACGACGCGCGTCGAGCAGGCCCGCCTTGATACCGGTCCACACGGTCGTGGCGAGTACACCCAGCCTGATGACGAAGCCGGGTGAGAAAAACATCTCCCGATACCGAACCCCCGCGTTCACCGCGTCCTCCAGCGCCTCGTACGTGATGCGATGGAAGTCGTCGGCGGTCACGAGGCTGCGACATACCACATCGTAGATCTCCAGGAACTGGTTGAGGCTGGAGAACTTGAAGAGGTCGGCGGGGTCGTCGACCGGGAATGCAACGCGATTCTTCGCTGCGAGGTCTCGGATGGTGGGCGCCCGTGCCGATCCTTCCAAATGGCAGTGGAGTTCCACCTTGGGAAGGCGACGGAGGTGGTCGGGGTCGGCCTTGGTCACACGTGTCCCCTCACGAGTCACGCTCGACGATGCCCGGGCGTCGTCGAGGCGGAACTCCAGCACCGGTTGGACAATCTGTCAACCCAACCGGCAGGAAGCATCGGACGCGACCTCATCGACTCCCGGCCGATAGAGTCCCGGGCCGACGAGCGAGTTGATGATTTCTTGAGGCCGTCGGCTTGAAGGAGGAGGAAGCGGCGATGAGGGAGCTGTCCTCATTCATCGAGGGGATGCCCAAGGCGGAGCTGCATCTCCATCTCGAAGGTACGCTGGAGCCCGAGCTGAAGTTCGAGCTGGCCGCTCGGAACGGCCTTGATCTTTCGCACCGCTCCGTCGAGGAGATGCGGGCGGCCTACGATTTCGACGACCTGCCGTCGTTCCTCGATATTTACTACGAGGGCATGAGCGTCCTGCTCACCGAGCACGACTTCTACGACCTTGCCATGGCCTACTGTCGAAAAGCGCACTCACAGAACGTCGTGTACGCCGAAGTCTTCTTCGATCCGCAGGCTCACACGTCCCGGGGCATCCCGCTCGAGACGGTCATCGGGGGGTTTCGCCGCGCCCAGCAGGATGCGGAGTCGTCGCTCGGCCTTCGGACCCAACTCATCATGTGCTTCCTGCGGGACATGACGGCAGACTCCGCAAACGAGACCCTCGAGCAGTCCCTACCGTACCGGGACTGGATCATCGGCGTCGGCCTGGATTCGGACGAGAAGGGCAACCCGCCGATCAAGTTCAAGGAAGTCTTCGAGCGGGCCAGAAGCCACGGCTTCCATCTCACGATGCACTGTGATGTGGACCAAGAGAACTCGGTCGAGCACATCTGGCAATGCCTCAACAACATCGGAGTAGAGAGGATCGACCACGGGGTCAACTCCTTGGAGGACGACGGTCTAGTCAAGGAGATCAACGCAAGAGGCCTCGGGCTCACCGTCTGTCCGATCTCGAACAGCTACGTGACCGACGGTCTGAAGGCGCGTGAGTTCAAGACCATGCTCGACCTCGGCATGCGAGCCACCATCAACTCGGACGACCCCGCGTACTTCTCGGGCTACATGAACGAGAACCTGACCACGGTGCAGGAGGCGGTGGGATTGACGCGAGACGAGATCGCGCAGGTGGCGCGGAACGCGTTCACCATCGCCTGGTTGGACGAGCCGGCCAGGGGACGGTACCTGGACGCTCTCGAGACCTACGTGGCCGGCACGGTTTCCTGACCTGCCAGGTCTCTCTGGGGGGTCAAGCCCAGCAGCCGTCGTGGCTCGCATGGAGGGTGAGGGCGACCGCGCGACCAGAGCTCGAGCGGCCGGCACGCGACCTCGTCAACGGTACACCGGCCCGGCTCGATCCCCCTTGGTAGAAAGTTGGTGGAACGTTCCGCCCCGCCTCTCGCTCCCGCATACGCCAAGCATGGGCTTGACCTGCGATTTCGTTCGTCGCGGGGACGGGATTTGAACCCGTGACCTCTGGGTTATGAGCTCTGCCGATGCGGGTCATGTTGGATCGTCTTCGCTGCTCAGAGGTCATCTGGGGTCGTGTGAGGTCGCCTGAGATCGCCCCAGTCGGGCAAAAGTTCGGGCAAAAGTGCTACAGTGAGTGTACACATGGGATGGGACCAGGTCGGCGTCCGGGAGCTTCGCCAGAACCTCTCTCGGTACCTGCGCCGGGTGGCCTCCGGCGAGCGCCTAGTGGTGACCGAGCGAGGCAAGGCGGTCGCGGTCCTCGCTCCCCTGTCCGAGTCCTCCTCGGCGCTTAATCGCCTCGTGGCCTCGGGGAGGGCGAGGCCACCACAAGGTGACCTGCTCGACCTCGCTCCGCCCAGAGGGCCGATCACGACCAAGGGCACCGACGCCCTCCGAGGGCTCCGCGAGGAACGCCGGTAGCCCGTGGCCGGGGCGCTGCTGTACCTCGATTCCTCCGCCTTGGTGAAGCTTGCGGTGCCCGAGCCCGAGTCCCGGGCGCTTCGCGAAGCGCTGCGGTCCTGGCCAGAGCGGGTCTCCAGCGTGGTGGCGGAGATCGAGGTGGAGCGGGTCGGACGACACCTTGGCGGCGGGGCGATCCGAAGGGCGCGCAGCGTCCTTGCCCGCATCGCACTCGTGGAGCTTAACGAGGAGGTCCGCCGAAGGGCCGCGGCGCTCGGGCCGGCTGAGCTCGGGACGCTTGACGCCATCCATCTGGCTACCGCGCTCACGCTCGGGGACGATCTGGGAGCCCTCTGCGCTTACGACACACGCCTCGTAGATGCGACCACCGCCACAGGCGTGGATGTGGTCGCCCCTCACTGAAACAGCTGTCCCATGGCGGTCGTCCTCGTCCTCGTCCTCAGCGTTGAGAGCAGCGGTTTCCTAAACCGCGTGTCGCAGGTTCGATTCCTGCCGGGGGCACTACCTGAAGATGAGGTCGGTGACCACACCGAAGTGGCCAGTCCCGGCCCCCCGGAGCGCCAGAACAGGTCCGAGTGGTGACTCTCGTCGCAGTCGACGATCCGGCCGTCGGCCAGGACGATCTGCGCCGTCGCGAGCTGGTCTGAAGTCACCCCGAACGTCCGCCCTAGGAAGCCGAGGCCGCCAAGCGCGAGGCCCGCGATCCCGACGGTTGGGCAGGTGCCGCCCGGGATCGTCAGCCATGGGGCATCGTCGACAGGTAGACCTCCCCAAGCCTCGCGCCCGGCCCGATCCGGACAACGCCACCCGCGACGGCGACAGAGCGCATCAGGGGGGTGTCGATCAGGATCCCTGATGTCGTGGAACGGCCGGCGAAGCAGTGACCTCCGCCCCGCGTGGCCGACGGGAGCCTGTGTCGTCGGGTGAACCGAATCGCCTCGGCGACGTCGTCGGCCGATATGCACTGAACGACCGCCCGCGGCAAGCGGTCGTCGAACCTAGCGTCGAAGGGACGAGGAAGGGCGGAGAAGGGAGCGTTTCCCCAGAGACATCGATCGCTCGGTCGAGCTCGTCAAGGTTGGCCTCAGTCAACGAATAAACCCCTTCTCCAGCGGCCGATCCGGTCGGCTCGTCTGGATCAAGCTCTGGGCAAACCTGCGGCACAGCGGCCTGATGTCCGGGGGTGGTCATGCAGCGCCGGCAACCTCGTCGCAACACGCTTTCGAACCGTTCGCCTCGACGGATCCGAGGATCACTTCCGCCTCGGCGATCACCTGCTCCCCCATCAGCGGCGCCGCCGTCTCCTCAGCCGGTCGCTGACGCCGACGCCGGGTAGCCTCGGCGCGGACGGCGAGTTCCCGTTCCCGCTGCATCACCTCCGGTCCGAACCATGGCCGCAACACGTCTACCTCAACAGGCCGAGCGCCACGAGATTCCTGAAGGTCCACATCGCCCCTCCTCGCCGCGGCAGCTGCTCACCTTGCTTCCTTCACCACCATAGTTCAGACCTTCGTCGCCGGAGATGGGTACGGGAACTACCACCGAGGACCTTGGCGGCTTGGTCACCTGGCCGCGGGAGGCGTAAGTCGCTGCGCGCCTCACCGCCAGCATCTACGAACCGCTGATCGGACAGATCGGGATCGCCAACGCGAAGGCGACGAAGATCGGCCTCGAGGTGATCGGCGAGGAGATGCCGACGCACGAGCAGGTCCGGGAGGCGGTCGCGGGCCGGCGGACCGTGGTTCGCCTTCGGCCGCGGTAACCCCGAGCTGCTCTGGGTGGGGCCGGAATCTCGGTCGATCGGCTAGCGGTCGGAATGGAGCGGCCTGCGTCGGCACGACGCGAAGAAGGCCGAGGACTTCGCGGCCGTTCCGGATGCGCTTCGCACCCTGCCGAGGGTGCGAAGGGAGCGCGACCGTCATCGGCGTTCGCGCTTTCGGTATCCCTCCCGCCGAAGCTTCGCGTGACGGGCGCGCAGAGACAGCACATGCCCATCTACCTGCGGACACTTCTTCGACTTCTGTCCAGTTGGGTGCACCAACGCTGTGACCTGCGGAAAGACACGCATGTTGTTTACGGTGGTCGAAAAACATGCACGTGATTCGCGAGCCTACGCGTCAGACTTGACGGACGCCATCAGGCCCTCCTAGAACGCCTCCAAGTTGCTCCTTCGGTTGGCAGGCAACTTCCCCCTGCCTGAACGGTACGTTCGCCTTTCAGCCACGAATCCAAGAGCACCGCAAGGGCTCGAACCGCGATCTCATGCTGCGAAGCCGTCATCGGCACGAACTCGGGCGGCAGCAATCGGATCGGCGGAAGCCTGGGGCGTCCGCCACGACGCGTGGGTTCATCGTCCGAGGCACGTGCCGTGCCGTGCCCGGAGGCCAGTCCCATGTCGAGCCCGGCCTCCCCTCAGGAGCATCCGTTCTCGAACGGTGACGTCTTCGAGAAGCTCGGGATCCCCGTGGTATCAGGGAAGCTGGATTTCGAGTCGTCCGTCGAGGTGACGACGAGCCGGTCGCCTTCCAGGACCATCGTCGTCGAGTGGACCCGCCACGGTCCGCTGAGGCTGTCACCGACGTCCTCAGCGTGGATCGAGACGAGTTCGCGTGTACCATTGTTGTTCACGCGACAGATGATGGGGCTCTGCAGAACGGAGTTGAAACCCCCGCCGAGAATCGCCGGGCCCGGCTCCACGTACGGAGGGTCGC
>DASSSA010000039.1:0-8229 GCA_035701505.1 Actinomycetota bacterium | reverse complement strand
CCTCGGTGTCACGGTGACGTCGCTCCCTGGAACCTCCTTCGGACCCGAGCGGGGTGGCGCCTCGTCGACTGGGAGCACGCAGGCGAGGGCATTCCGTTTCAGGATCTCTTTCATTTCCTCTTCCGGGCCCATGTCCATCTCGGACGACCCCGGTATCGTTCGCTGCTCACCGGCCTGGAAGGCAAAGGGGCGGTGGGACGTGTGGTGGACGCGTACGCGCGAGGCGCGGGACGACTCTCAAGAGAGGCCCCGTCGCATCTCACCGCGTATCTGGAAGCGCAGCTGTCCACGCTGGGCACCGATCGAGCCGAAGACCGCTTGGCGATCGACGTCGCGACCCGATTGCTCTCGGAATTGAGGAAGCGAGGAGCGTGACCGCGCTGAAGCAGTGGGTGTTGGTGACGGCCGACGGGCCTCAGCTCCGTGATCCGCTCGTGGCGATCCGGGCCCTGGCGGCCGCCGGGTTCCAACCGGCCATCGCTGTGTCGCCTGGTGGGTCGCTCGCCGCGGCCTCCCGGTTCTGTCGCCGACGGATCAACGTCCCTCATCCCACCACGCAGGGATGGCTTCCGGCGATCCGCCAGGAGCTGTCACGGAAGGACTATCTCACCGTCCTGCCTGCCAGTGAGGTGGCGCTCCTTGCCCTCGGAGTCTCGACTCCCCATCTGGTCGACAAGGCCGAGCTCGCTCGGCGAGGAGAGATCGTCGGAATACCGGCTCCGCCGTCCCTCCACTTCGAGGGAACCGCAGACCTCCTGGGTGCGGCCAATGAACTTCCCTACCCGGTGATCGTGAAGCCGGCCGTCCATCGCTACTACGCATCACGCGTGGAGTCTCCGGAGGGTCTCGCGGCCAGCGTGCTGGAAGACGGACCGGTCATGGTGCAGCCGTTCCTCGACGATGGCTTGCGCGCGGTCTCTGGCGTCGTCTGGAAGGGCAGCCTCGTGGCCGCCGTGCACGAGAGGTGGTTCCGGATCTGGAGGTTCTACGCAGGAGTGGCGACCGCCGCGGAGACCACCGAGCCGGACCTCGCCCTGGAGGAACGCCTGCTGGCGTTGTTGGAAGGATACGAGGGGTACTTCCACGCGCAGTTCGCCGGCCCGTACCTGCTCGACCTCAATCTCCGCGTCCACACGTCGCATCCGCTGGCGGTGGCCGCCGGGGTGAATCTGGTCGCAATCTACTGCGATCTTCTCAGGGGTGAGGAGGTCGCGCCGGCGCGGGCTCGCCCCGGGGTGTTCTTCCGGTGGCTGGAGGGTGACGTGCGGCATCTCCTCAAGGCGGTGCGCCTGGGCCAGATGAGCGCCCGGCAGGCGCTTCGGGAGTTGCGACCCCGTCGAGGAACCGCCCACAGCACCGAATCGCTTACCGATCCGGGGCCGACGTTCAATCGCTTGTGGTACGCGGCCAAGCGCATCGCCGAAGGTGTGAGAGATCGAGATGCCGCCTAGCTTTCCGTCCAGGGCTCCGACGCCGGTCCTGTTCTTCCCCAGTGCCTCCAATCCAACCGCGAAGGAGAAACGCGCATGGTGACGAGTGGGGGCTGGCTTCGGATCGCTCGCCGCGCTGGTTGGGGTGTTAGCGACCAGGCCTTCTCGAGTCTCACGAACTTCGCGCTGGGCATCGTTGTGGCCAGAACGCTCGGGCCCCGTGACTTCGGTGCATTCGGACTGGCCTTTGCAACGTACGTGGTTGCCCTAAGCATCTCGCAGACGGTGGCATCGGAGCCGCTCCTCGTCAGGTACAGCGGTACCCGATCCCAAGCCCTGAAGGAGGGCGCCCGTTCAGCCAGCGGAACGGCCCTGACGATTGGGGTGCTCGTCGGAGGGGTTTGCCTAATGATCGGCTGGGCGTTGTCCGGCGCGCTGGGCCAGGCCTTCACTGCACTCGGGTTGACCCTGCCGGGGTTGCTCGTCCAGGACAACTTGCGAATGATCTTCTTCGCGTCCCGGCGCGGTCAGCACGCCCTGGTCAACGACGTGATATGGGCCGTGGTGATGTTCCCCGCGCTCGCGGTCCTGCTCCTGACGGGGAGAGGCTCCCTGTTCTGGCTGACCCTGGCGTGGGGTGGGGCGGCCAATGCCGCTGCACTGGTCGGCATGCTCCAGGCGAGGCTCGTCCCGAATCCGCGCCGGACCGCAGGGTGGCTGCGGGAGCATCGTGATATCGCCCCCCGATTCTTGGGGGAGATGATGGCGCTCACGGGTTCGACGCAGCTGAGCCTATACGGGATTGGGGTGAGCGCAGGGCTGGCCGCGGTCGGCGCCATCCGTGCAGGGCAGCTATTGCTGAACCCTCTTCATATCCTCAGCATCGGCATCAGGCTCGTCGCCCTGCCGGAGGCTGTACGGATCGGGCGAGACTCCGTTCAGCAGCTGCGATGGATGGCGCGGGTCATCTCTGCCGCCCTTGTCACCACGGCCATCGCCTTGGGAACGGTGCTTGTGCTGTTGCCCTCCTCCCTGGGGAACGCAATTCTCGGGCTGAGCTGGCCCGCGGCAAGGAGCGTGTTCGTCCCCCTGACACTTGTCATGGCGGCGGCTGGGGCGATCACGGGGGCGTCCATCGGACTTCGCGCGCTGGTGGCCGCGAGGCGGAGCCTCCGGGCCCGCTTGCTCGTCTCCCTGCTCCAGCTTGTCGGTGCCATAGGTGGCGCAGCCGCAGGCGGAGCCCGCGGGGCGGCATGGGGCCTTGCGATCGCAGGCTTCCTCGGGGCGGCCGTGTTCTGGCGGCAGTTCAACAAGGCTTTCGATGAGCGGCTCCGGTCCGGACTCGTGGAGCGGGAGCTCGCGCCAACAGGGCGAGTCCAGGAGCGTTCAGCGGAACGGGCACGTGGATGATCTCAAATGGGAGGGTTGGGCCTTATGTCTAGTCGAACTCGTGCGGTCCGCCCGTGGTCCGTGGCGCGTGGAACTCATGATGAGGTGGGGGCTCCGTATTCGGTTGACGGCCGATGGCGGACCATCGGATGGCTGACCCTCTGTCTTTTGGTGGTCCTCGGGACTGCAGTGACTGGTATCCGACCAGGTCACGCGGCTTCATCCGTCGATCGGTTCATCTTCAGTCCAGTCGCCGACACGTACGTGAACGCGAGCACCCCCACCACGAGTTATGGCACGTCGGGCACCATCTGGGTCGACTCGAATCCACAGGAGCAATCGTTTCTCCGCTTCGATCTCACCAATATCTCGGGTCGCACCATCGAAGATGTCCGCCTGCGCATGTACCAGACCGACGCCTCTTCCCTGGGCGGTCGTGTCTTTTCGATGACATCCACTACCTGGGACGAGGCGATTACGTGGAACACGCGGCCGGCGATCGATGGGCCCCAGCTCGGGGGCTTCAGCGCGGTTTCGACCGGCACGTGGTACGAGGCTGACCTGGGTCAAGTCGTATTGACTGATGGTCCCATGTCGCTGGCCATCGACTCGACGAGCTCAGACGGCGCGAAGTGGGCTAGCCGTCAGTCCCTTAAGCAGCCGCAACTCATTGTCGAGGTTGACCAGGTGCCCGGTCTGGTCCTGGACGGCCTGAGCCAGATCGCCGATTCCTATACCGGGTCGAGCGACGCGACCGAATATCCGAACGAACACCATATAGCGATCACATCCGGCGGCCGGCTTCTGGTCGTCCATGGACGCCACAAGAGCGGCGTGCAGCTCGCTTGGCGTGATCCGGGAGGCGGATGGCAAAGGGCCACGACAGGAGCCGTGACAGACGGTCTTCTGGTCCCTGACCCAGCCAGCACGGGTGACTGGCCCGCGTCGATCGCGGTGGCTCGAGACTCAACCGGGGCGGAGCATGCATGGGCGGTCTTCAGTGGGTACACATGGTCCAATCCTCGCGCCGTTCAGATGAGGCGGTTGAGCGACCTCGACTCACCCGACGGCCCCACAGTTGGCCCCGCCGTGACCGTCGAGGACATGGGCTTGGGCAACGTCCGCGTCGACGTGGGGTTCGAGAGCGTTCCTGGCGGCGGTCAGCGTGGGATCGTCTCGTATTACCACCGCGCGGGCGATGCCACGTATCAGCACGTGTTGAATTGGTTCACGGACCTCGACTCCGACGCCCCGGCCTTCGAGGCGCGCACGGTGCTCTACACCGCCACATCGAAGGACTTCACCTCCACGCTCGTGCCGACCGCGAACGGGATGCGCTTGGTCGCTTCGGGCAATGGGCCCAAGCTGCGACTGTGGATGCACGATGCAGCTGCACCCCTGGGAACCTGGAGCAAGGGTGTGGCCACGGTGCTCTCCGCCGGGACGGTCAAGCCAAGCGCTGTGGGATTGGCCTCGGGAGAGGTCCTCGCCGTAGGTGCCAGTCCAACGTCGGGCGGGATCACGGTGGCGCGCTTCGCGGCCGACGGATCGACTGTGACCGCCGAGCTCCAACTGGTTGGCTATTCGCAGCCCTCCATCGCCACCGACGGCGTGGATTCGTGGATCGTGCTCATCCGTTCGAGCGACGGGTTCCTGGTATCGCGCCAGTACACCCCGGACTCAGGATGGAGCACTACCGATCGGGTCGAGATCGGTGCCGAGGGTGGCCTGAACTACCAGTATCCCAACCTGCTGCGCGACACCGATGGCCGGTTGCGACTGGTGGTTCGAGGCAAGCCTTATGTCGTCGGTGGGCAACAGAAGGCGGTCCTCGCCTTCCAGCGGACGCTCTAGCCCGTCCGTGATCCCACGGAGTAAGACAGGTTTTCGCCACCTCTGCTCGGGAGCACCAGCGGAGGCAGACGAGCCGCAGGTACGAGCGACGAGCCGGGCCCGATTCGAACAACGGAAGGTCACGGGGTGCGCATTCTGATCCTCCACTCTCGCTACCTATCTGGGCCCGCTTCCGGGGAGAACAGTGTGGTAGACGACGAGACCCGCCTCCTTCGGCGGAATGGGCATACGGTCACGAGCTGGACTCCCGAGCCCGAAACAGGGACCACACTCAAGACGATTGCAACCGCAGGAAGAGCTGTGTGGGGGTTCTCCTCGGCGGAAAGGGTGCGACGGCTCATCCGGTCCCACCGGCCGGACGTCGTTCACGTTCACAATCTCTTTCCCACGCTGTCGCCTGCCGTGCTGCGGATGGCCGCAGAGTACGTCCCCGTCGTCGCGACGCTTCACAACTATCGATTGATGTGTCTGCCCTCGACCTTCATCCGAGATGGTCGCACCTGTGAGGATTGTCTGGGCCGTGTTCCCTGGCCCGGAGTCGTCCATCGATGCTATCGAGGATCCATGGCCGGAAGCGTCGTGCTCGGCACATCGGTGACGCTCCATCGGATCGCCGGTTCCTACGATCGCGTCGCCCTCTTCCTGGCGGTGAGCACGTTCCTGAGGCGTAAGCATCTGGAGGCTGGTCTCTCTCCCGAACGGCTTTTGGTAAAACCGAACTTCTCCTGGCCCATGCCGCGAAGGGAGGGGCCGGGAGAAGTGTTCCTGTATCTAGGTCGGCTGTCCCCTGAGAAGGGTGTTGACACGATCCTTCGCGCCTGGCGCCCGGGTCTCGGGACGCTCGTTGTGGCCGGATCCGGCCCGGAGGACGGCCGCTTGAGGGCGATGGCGCCTTCGGGAGTTGTGTTCTTGGGCGCGGTCGACGGCTCTGCCGTACCGGGCCTGCTCCAACGAGCCCGGGCCCTGTTGCTCCCATCGAATTGGTACGAGGGACAGCCTCGAGTGGTCCTGGAAGCATACGCAGCGAGGGTGCCGGTGTTGGCGAGCGATGTTGGGGGATTGCCGGAGCTTGTCGAAGATGGCCGCTCAGGGTTCCTTCTCCCCCGGACTGAGCCAGAGGCATGGACGGCGGCCATGCAGAAGCTGCTCTCGGACCAGGAGGCCGTCCGCCTTGGCCAGCGAGGGTGGCAGCTTTGGAGGGAGCGTTTCAGTCCCGAGCGTGGACTCGAGGGGCTAGAACAGGCCTACCAGCGGGCGATGGCGAGAGAGTCTGCCTGAATGGCCCGGAACGCTCCCGGGTAGGAGTGGAGCGCAGGGCGATTCCCATATCGCCAGAACGAGATGGCGTCGCCGTGAGAGTGGCGGCGCCGTGACGAGATGGGGTGACAACAACACATGGAAGTCCACAGGAAGATAACGCTAAGCCGGGCCGCCAACGCGCTCCTCGAGACGAGACCATTGCGCCGCATGGCTCCTCGCGTGGTCGTGGCTCGAAGACTTCATGCGAAGGCGGGTTATTGTTCCGTACACGGCGCTCCGCTCTATGCGGGGCTTCTGAGACGCTCCGCTCAAGACGTGCTGCGGGGGGGTCCTTGTTGGGCCGTGCTCCGGGGCCGGGAACAAGATCCCAAGGGTTCGGCCATGGCCCTCCGATTCATGGGATCGATACATCGCCTCGTCCTCGAGGGTCGTAGTCCCGCGCTTGCTCGTTTCTACCCGTCGGTCGGAGGAGCCGGAGGGTCCGCGAATGACAGGTGGGAGGCGTTCTCCGCGACCGTCGAAGAGCATACCCCCGAGCTGCGGGAGCTCGTCTGCCGCCCGGTCCAGACGAACGAGGTTGGACGGTGTTCCGCGCTGCTGGGGGCATTCCTGCTCGAGGCCAAAAGAACGGGACGTCCAATGCGACTCCTGGAGGTGGGAGCCAGCGGCGGTCTGAATCTCCGATGGGACTGCTATCGATACGAAGCCGGTGAGCGAGTGTGGGGAGACGCTCGTTCGCCCGTCCGGATCGAATGGGCTTTGCAGGGCGACGGGCGCCCGCCGCTGGACGTGATTCCCGACATCCTCGAACGTCGGGGTTGCGATCTGGCTCCGGTTGACGTAGCCAAACCCGACGGCAGGTTGACGCTGGAAAGTTACGTGTGGGCCGAGCACGTTGATCGATTACGCCTGCTGAGATCGGCCTTCCAAGTGGCGGCTCGGGTGCCGGCAGTCGTCGACCAAGCTGACGCCCTGGACTGGCTGAAGCATGAACTTCTGGCTCCCAGGAGTGGCGTCGACACGGTCGTCTTCCACTCGATCGTGATGCAGTTCCTCTCGTCATCGGAGCGCGCTCGAATGCGCAGGATACTGGAGCAGGCTGGACGTCGGACGACGTCGGATGCGCCGCTGGCATGGGTGGAGATGGAGTCCGGGGCTAGCCTCGCTGAAGTGGCGCTCACGTCGTGGCCTGGGGGCCAGCGCCAGGTCGTCGCCTTGGCCGGCTTGTACGGGAATCCCGTGAAATGGGTAGCTTGATCTTCCTCTGAAGCAGGATTGGCGATAGTTGCTCGCGCAAGACACGATGGGCTCGGTCACGACGGCGAGCTGCTAGCCGACTACCTTGGAGCCGTCACCCTTGCCCTGCGCCGACGTCGGCGATGAGGCTCTCGATCTCTTCCAGGGTCTCCCGATCCAGGGCGAACTCAGAAGCGCCGATCCAGCCGTTCACCTGATCTGGGCGTCGGGTTCCCGCAATCGCCCCGGTCACACCGGGTGTTGAGAGCGTCCACGAGATTGCCAGAACCGCAAGCGTTGTTCCGAGCCGCTGGCCCACCGGGCGCAACGCCTCGACAAGACGCAGGTTCCTCGAAAGCGCGGGTTCGGTGAAGTTGGCCGACCGCCGGCGCCAGTCGTCTGGCGCCAGGTTTCCGATAGCTTCGCGGTCATACTTTCCGGTGAGCAGCCCCGAAGCCATTGGGGCGTAGACGATCACGCCGGTGCCATGTTCTCGACACCAGGGGATGACGTCCCTGCGTGCGGAGCGCTGGATCAGATTGAACGGAGGCTGGACGGAGTCGATGTGACGGATGGCCTCGCACTGGTCGAGGAGCGCGACGTCGAAGTTCGATACCCCAACCCACCGGACCTTGCCCGCGTCGATGAGCTCGACCATGGTGCCCCAGGAGTCCTCGATCGCAGTTCCTGTATCCGGGTCGGGCCAGTGGAACTGCAGGAGATCGATGCGATCCACGCCAAGGCGCCCCAGGCTCTCCTCACACTCCGCGCGGATAGTCTCAGGACGCAGGTTCGAGGAAATACGACTCTTCGAATAGTAGTTCCTGCCACATTTGGTGAAGAGGAAGACCTCATCCCCCGCCCGCCACGGGCGGATCGCGCGCCCCACGATCTCCTCCGAGTGCCCCAGACCGTAGAGGGGAGCGGTGTCCACCCAATTGATCCCCGACTCCACCCCATGCCGAATCGCGGCAATAGACTCCTGGTCATCGACCGACCCCCAACCGAACTCGTAGGGACCACCAATGGCCCACGTCCCCAGCCCGAGCACGGTGATCTC
>DASSSA010000038.1:0-4483 GCA_035701505.1 Actinomycetota bacterium | reverse complement strand
CCCCCCGCCCGGGGTCCGATCCGGTCTCCCCCGACGAGGAGCGCGACCGCGTCGTCCCGGTCATCGAGACGCTCGCCGCCAAGGTTTCCGTCCCGATCTCGGTCGACACGCGGAAGCCGGGCGTGGCCAGGGCCGCGCTCGAAGCCGGCGCGCTGATCGTGAACGATATCTCGGGCGCCCGGGACCCGGAGATGTTCGCCGTGGCCCGAGGGGCCGGCGCCGGCGTGGTCCTCATGCACATGAAGGGCGAGCCGAAGACCATGCAGGTCGCGCCCCACTACGACGACGTGGTGACCGAGGTCCACGAATACCTCCGGGAACGGATCGAGGCCGCGGAGTTCGCCGGCATAGCGCCCGAGCGGCTGTGCATCGATCCGGGCATCGGGTTCGGCAAGGACCTTCAGCAGAACCTGACGCTGATGCACTATGTGGACGCGCTCCTCGGCCTGGGCCGACCGGTGCTGGTCGGCCCGTCGCGCAAGCGGTTCATCGGTTCGCTCTTGGACCTGCCGGAAGACGAACGGATCGAGGGGACCGCTGGGGCCGTGGCTTGGCTCGTGGGCCGAGGTGCGCACATCGTTCGGGTGCACGACGTCAAAGCGATGGTCCGCGTGGTTCGGGTGGTCGATGCCATCGCCCGGGCGGTGCGGTGATCGACCTCCAGCGCCGGCAGGCCCGCGTGTCGGGTGCCGACATGGCCTTTATCGAGGAAGGGGATCCGGAGAACCCGGCGGTGGTGTTCCTCCACGGGTTCCCCACGTCGTCGTTCCTGTGGCGGGAGTTCGTGCCGCTGTTCGCCCCGTGGACCCATGTCATCGCGCCCGACCTGCTCGGATGTGGAAGGTCGGGGATGCCGGAGGAGGGCGAACTTCACATCCGAGCCCAGGCCGGGTACATCCGGGAGCTCCTGGCGGGACTCGGCGTGGACGACCTCGCCGTCGTCGGCCACGGCCACGGTGGCGGCATCGCACAGATCCTGGCGATGGAGGACGGGGTCCAGGCCATGGTCCTGGTCGACTCCATCGCGTTCGACGCTTGGCCGAGCGAGACGACGAAGGCGTTGCAGGGGTCAGCACGTGAGGACCAACGGGAGGACGTGGTCCGCGAGGCGTTCGATGCGTTCCTCCATCGAGCGATGGCCAAGCCTGAGCGTCGAACCGACGATCTCCGCGATGCCTACGTGGCTCCGTTCTTGGGCCGGGATGGGGTGCGCGCGTTCTTCCGAGGGATCGATGCGGCAGACGGTCTCGGGCTCACCGGCCGGGAGGACGAGCTCTCCACGCTCCGCTGTCCGACGCTGATCCTGTGGGGCGAAGAGGATCCCTACCTCCCGGTGGATGTGGGGGAACGGCTGAACGACACCATCCCGACATCGAGCCTGGCCGTCCTGCCGGGCTGCTCCTACCTGCTGCCGGAGGACGCGCCGGAGACCATCGCGCCGCTCGCGTTCGACTATCTTCGATCGAAGTACCTGGGCAGGCCGCACTCGCACGGCGAGCCGGGAACCGTGCCCATCTCGCTGGAGCGACGACCGACCGGACGACCGCCCGGGGGATAGAGGAGACCGACGTGACGACCTCGAGGCTGTTCCTGACGGGCATCGCCGCGAGCGGTCGGCACGGCGCCAACCCCGGTGAGAAAGACCACCCCCAGGACTTCGTGGTCGACCTGGACGTCGAGGTCGAGGTCTTCTCGGACGACATCGCCAGGACGGCCGATTACCGCAACCTCATCCGGACGGCCCGAGACGTCGTGGCCGGCGAATCGCTCGACCTCCTCGAGTCGCTGGCGGGGGAGGTGGCACGAGCCGTAGCTCGTCTCCCCAGGGTCGTCCGGGCGACGGCCATCGTGCACAAGCCCGCCGCTGCCCGGTCGAGCGAGATCCAGGGGATCGCCGCCGGGGCCACCGTCGAATCCGAGGGTTGAGACTCGACGGACGCGAACCGGACCATCACCTACCTGGGCCTCGGCTCCAACCTCCGCGACCGGCTCGCGAACCTCCAGCGCGCGGTGGAGCTGCTGGCTGCGCGGCCGGGACTTCACGTCGAGCGGTCCTCCCGGGTCTACGAGACCGACCCGGTCGGCGGCCCTCCCCAGCCCGAGTATCTGAACGCCGTGGTCGAGGTGCAGACGACCCTGTCGCCTCACGATCTGCTCGCGGCGTGCATGGACGTGGAGCAGCGCATGGGCCGGGTGCGAATGGAACGGTGGGGCCCACGGATCATCGATATCGACGTGCTCACGTACGACGGGGTGGAGGTCGACGAACCCGACCTGGTCGTCCCCCACCCACGGATGCACGAGCGAGCCTTCGTCCTCGTGCCGCTGCTGGAGCTGGACCCCGATCCGGTGCTTCCGGGCCACGGCCGGATCTCCGAACGTCGCCTCGCTCCGAACGCGGTTCTCGGCGTGCGACCCTTCGCCCCGCCGCTCATGGTTCCGCGCTGACTTGGGATACTCGGCTTGATGGACGTGGCCGTCATCGGTGCTGGTCGCGTCGGCACAGCGCTCGCCGTCCGATTGCTGGATGCCGGACACCGAATCGTGGCCGTCTCCGGCCGGGTGGGCAGTGTCGATCGGGCGGCGCGATACCTCCCGGGCGTGCCGATCCGTCCACCACCGATCGCGGCCCGAGGGACGGAGGTGGTGATCATCGGCACGCCGGATGACCTGATCGAGTCGACGGCTTCGTCGCTGGCCGACGAAGGCGCACTCGGCGAAGGTCAGAACGCGATCCACCTGTCCGGGGCGACCTCGCTCGGCGCACTCTCGGCTCCGCGAGACGCCGGCGCCGAGGTCCTGTCCGTCCATCCCCTCCAGACCTTTCCCGACGTCGATGCGGCCCTGGCCCGGATCCCCGGGAGTGGGATCGCGGTGACCGCTCTCTCCGAGGCCGGGTACGTTCTGGGGGAGCGGTTGGCGCGGGACGTCGGCGGGCGATCCTTCCGCCTGGCCGACGAGGCCAAGCCGATCTATCACGCGGCCGCAGTGTTCGCCTCCAACTACCTGGTCGCGATCACGGCACTCGCCGAGGAGCTGTTCCGCGATGCGGGCATCGCCGAGCCCGCCGAGCTCTTCCTCCCACTCCAGCGGGCCACCCTCGACAACGTGGCCGCGATCGGTCCGGCCGCCGCCCTCACCGGGCCGGCGGTACGGGGCGACGCGGGAACGGTGGCCGCGAACCTCGAAGCCCTGGGGAAGCACGCGCCGGAGGCGGTCCCCGCCTACGTCGCGCTGGCCGACGTGGCACTGGACCTCGCGCACCGATCGGGACGCCTCTCGATCGTGGGGAAAGCGGCGGTGGAGGGGGCGCTGGACCCGTGGAGGTGATCCGCGCCATCGCCATGGCCCGAAAGGTCTGCGACGCAGCCCGTTCGGCCGGTCGAACGGTCGGGTTCGTCCCCACGATGGGAGCGTTCCACGACGGCCACGTGTCGCTGATGCGACGTGCGCGCGACGAGCGGGACCAGGCGATCGTGTCGATCTTCGTTAACCCGCTCCAGTTCGGGCCGGGCGAGGACCTCTCCCGGTACCCGCGCGACGAGGACCGCGACCTGTCGATCGCCGGGCAACTCGGGGTGGACGTGGTGTTCGCCCCGAGCGTCGAGGAGATGTACCCGGCCGGGCCGCCCGAGGTGACCGTGGACCCCGGTGCCCTCGGCGAGCGCCTGGAAGGAGCCGCCCGCCCCGGCCACTTCCGGGGCGTCGCCACGGTCGTGACCAAGCTGTTCGACGTGGTCGGCTCGAGCACCGCCTACTTCGGGGAGAAGGACGCCCAGCAGCTCGCGGTCGTCCGGCGCATCGTCCGGGACCTCTCGCTCCCCGTCGAGGTGGAGGGCTGTCCCACCGTCAGGGAGCCGGACGGCCTGGCCACCTCGTCGAGGAACGCCTACCTGTCCCCGGAGCAACGGGACGGGGCCGGCTGCCTGTTCCTGGCCCTGTCCGAGGCAGCCCAGATGGCTCGGGGCGGCGAACGAGATGCGGCAACCCTGGTGGCCGCCATGGCCCGGGAGATCGGCGCGACCCCGGAGGCCAGGATCGACTACGCGGCCGTGGTGGACGATGAGACGTTCGAGGAGGTCTCGACGATCGCCCGCCCCGCCCGGGCGATCGTCGCCGCGAGGTTGGGCGAGACCCGCCTGATCGACAACCTCCTGCTCCCGGTGTCCTGACCCGCCGGCCCCGAAGCGTGCCGTGACCCATCCGGTGGGCGAGAATGTCGCCGGCTCACGGGAGGTGGATGCGTGCTGCTCGCGGTGAACGTCGGCAACACGAACACGGTGCTCGGCGTCTTCGCCGGCGCCGAGCTCAAGTGGTCCTGGCGCATGTCCACCCAGTCCGAGCGGACCGCGGACGAGCTGGCCGTCGTCTTTGGGGGGTTCCTGGAGCAGTACGAGCTCTCGTTCACCCGCCAGATCACCGGCGTCGCCATCGCCTCGGTCGTCCCCACGTCCACTCGGGCCCTCCGGGAGATGACCGAGCG
>DASSSA010000037.1:0-3144 GCA_035701505.1 Actinomycetota bacterium | reverse complement strand
GACGCGGGCCCGGCCCTCGACCGCGCCGTTGCCTTGCTCGCGCAGAAGTACCCTCAGTACGCGACCGACCGTCCACCGGGTCCCGCCGTCCTGATCGACGTCGAGACCTGGCGGTGGTGGTCCTACAGCTGATCCCCACGGCTGACGCCCCGGGTCGATCGCCCTCCATCCCTCCTTCCTCCTTCCCGGCGTACCTCCGCGGAGCCCGTAGGATGGCCCGCATGTCCGAGGAGACGGGTCAGCAGCCGACAGGTGCCCCGCCTGCCGTCGAGTACTGCTATCGCCACCCGAACGTGCAGACCGGTGTGCACTGCACCCGGTGCAACCGCCCGATCTGCCCCGAGTGCATGACCCCCGCTCCGGTCGGCTACCAGTGCCCGGAATGCGTCGCTCAGGCCCGCCGGGAGTTCCGCCGGGGCCCCGGTCGCCGCGTCGTGACCGGGGGGATCACGGCGACGAAAGTCTTGCTGGCGGCGCTGTTCGCCGTGTTCGCGCTGGAGCTGCTGGTCGGCGGGGCGAACGCGCTCTTCCTGGGCCCCCCGGAACCCAAGCTGATCAGCCTGGGCGCGATGCAGCCGTTCCTCATCGCGGACGGGCAGTACTGGAGGTTGTTCTCGGCCATCTTCTTTCATGGCGGCCTGCTGCACATCGCGTTCAACGCGTACGCGCTGTGGATCTTCGGCACGGCGATGGAACAGGCGCTTGGTCGAAACCGGTTCCTGTTGGTGTTCTTCGTCACCGGGTTCCTGGCCAGCGCCACGTCCTATGCCTTCGGACCCCTGGGGTCCGTCGGCGTGGGGGCGTCGGGGGCGATCTTCGGCGTCTTCGGCGCGTTCATCGCCTACAACTACCGGCGGCGGGACCTGGCCCAGGCCGCCGCCAACCTGCGATGGGCGTTGATGCTGATCCTGCTCAACGCCCTGCTCACGCTGGGGATCCGCCTGATCGACTGGCGGGCACACCTCGGCGGGCTCGTGGCCGGAGTCCTGGCTGGCTACACGCTCGAGGGCTTCGGGACGAGGTCGACGCGTCGCATCGTCGCGGTGGGCGGCATCGTGGCCCTGCTCGCCGTCGGCGTGGCGATGGTCGTCTGGCGAACCGATCAGATCCGGAACCTACCTGTGTTCACCCGCATCTTCGGGGCGTAAGGACGCCGCATTTACCCCCTACACCGTCCTGCCACCCGAAAACATCTGACCTGAAAATCACACCCGTAACTCCCTTCGGGCATCCTTATCAGGGACGCTTCCTGGGAGGTGGCGATCAGACAGTCATCGATGTTCGACCGCGATCTGAGTCCGGGAAGGGACTGGTGCCGAAACCCAAGCCTCGTGCGGCCAAGCGGCGTGGGCGACACCTCGACGCCACGCTGGATCAATGGGTCGTGGTCGATGGGCGATCGCTGAAGCTGGCGCCGAAGACCGTCGAACGACTACCGGTCGACTTACCTCCCTTGGATCAGGCCGACGTTCGGCGTCTGGATGAACCTCGAAGCAGCTCGGACGCGCAACTACTTCGTGGTCATGGCGAACAGCCGGCGCTACCCGATTGCGCTACCCGGGCCCAGGCGAGCAGAAGGATGAGTAGTTGAGGTTGTAGCTAGCCGGCCGGTAGACGTTCGTGTACTCGGTGTGCAGGTTACGGGTCTGCGTCCATACACGAAGGTAGACCAACCGAACCCTGTAGTAGTTAAGCAATGCGACGCCACGCGTCGGCATGGTGCAGAGGTCTCCAACGTGTGCGTGCCAGTTATCGGTCTGGATCTTCTCGTTCACGATGCTGTCGATGACCTTCCACTTGCCGCCCGTGGAAGCCTGGAGTTCCACCTTCCCGACGATCCGGTAGTGGTTCTCCGACATGTGGAAGTCGACGTCGCCGTCGATCCCGCCAAAGATCGGACCGTTCCAGATCTGCGGATAGCCAACGGTCAAGTCCCACGTGCCGTGAGCGACCGCCGCCGGCGTCGAGAGAAGCGACACGAACAGCGATGCCGCAAACGACATCAGCAGGACGCAACGAACGAAGCGCATATCTCCCCCTTCCCCCGGGTATCTCCCCTGTTCCCCCGCAAACAGATGGTGATGAAGGCAATGTCAAACACGGAAGACACCGGAGCCGAGGCCCCGCTCGCGTGTCGGGCCCGCTACATCCCGACCTTTGACTGTCTTATACACCACCCGTCAATAGCGAGATGCCGGTAGGCCAAGATGGTTACAACAGGTCCGCGGATCTTGTGTATGCGAACGACCGGCTGAGGGTGAAGGACACAGAAGCCTTCGATCCGGCTCAAGCGACGAGCTCGTACTCATGGACGAGGCCACCGAGTAGATCCTGCCTTCGAATCCGCCCTCCAAGGGCCGAACGTGGAAGCTAATCCCGCTGCACCTCCGACGTCTTCAGGTCGAGACCTCGATGGGGCCTGGCCTCGTTGTAGCCACATGAAAATGCGCACCGAAGCCGCCTGAACGAGAGAAGGACCTTCACCTAGGGTCCGGTTACCGGGACGAGCTTCGGGAGAACCTGGATGGGCAGGCCGTCGAGACACCATGGGCCGTGAGCCCGCTCTTGTAATTGGCCGCCCTACGACTGATCCGGTTGTGCCACGAGCACGCATCGGTAGCTATCGATCGCCCCGCCTGGCCCCCACCACCAAGGAGAGGAGAGAAGGAGGCAGGTGCGTTCATCTGACTTGGCGTCGACAAGGACTTCTGCGAAGTGGGCTTCGCCGAGGTCCACTCATGCTGGTCCGGTCCCCGGGTCCGCTAACGCCTGAGGACCTGGAGGTGTTCGGGCAGAACCTGCGGCCGAAGGACAGGTGGTCCTGGAGGCCATGGGAGGAGCGGGGTTCGCCGCCGGCATGGTGGCCGAGGGGTGGGGCGACCGCCGGACCAGAAGGATGGTCCTGGTCGCGGGGTTCGCGCCGATGGTGGCGATCGGGGTGGCCCTCGTAGCGTGGCGGACCGCGGACATCCGGGCGCTCCCGATCTTCGAGCGCGCCGTGGCCTTCAGCTCGTGAGGTTCGAGACCCCGAGGCCCTGAGATCAGGCGCGCCAACCTAGCGCGCGTTCCGAGACCCTCAGCCGGGGCGGAACGCGGGGAGCCCATCGGAGGTGTCGGACACCACGGCCGGCTCGACCCCCAGGA
>DASSSA010000036.1:0-6334 GCA_035701505.1 Actinomycetota bacterium | reverse complement strand
CGTCAACGACGTCGGCCGCCTCGAACGAGACCACTTGGCCCCGGGCGTGCACGCCGGCGTCGGTCCGGCCGGCCACCGAGAGCTTCGGAATCTCTCTCAGGAGCCGTTGCAGCGCAGTCTCGAGGACGCCCTCAACCGTGCGCTGCTCACGCTGCTTCGCCCACCCGTGGAACCCCGTGCCGTCATAAGCGAGCGTCAGCCTGACGACGGACGTCACGGCCGGCGACGATGCCTACTCCTCCGAGGCGACGAGCTCGATGCGCGCCATGGGCGCGCCGTCACCTTGTCGAGCGCCGAGCTTCAGGATCCGCGTGTACCCACCCGGCCGCTCGGCGTACCGCGGGCCGATGTCGGTGAAGAGCTTGTGCACGACGTCACGGTCGGGGATCACCTTCAGGACCTCCCGGCGAGCGGCGAGGTCTCCCCGCTTGGCCGAGGTGATCAGCTTCTCGGCCAGCGGACGAACCGCCTTGGCTTTGGCCTGGGTGGTGTTCACCCGCTCGTGCGTGAACAGCTGCGCGGCCAGCCCCGCAAGCAGCAGCCGCTGGTGCGCCGGACCGGCGCCCAGACGGGGGCCCCGCTTGGGCCTGGGCATCGTTCCTACTCCTCCCGCAGCGACAGGCCGAGCTCGGCCAGCTTGGTCTTGACCTCGTCGATCGACTTCTGGCCGAAGTTGCGGATGTCCATGAGCTCGGCCTCCGACTTCTGGACCAGGTCGCCGACCGTGTTGATGCCCTCCCGTTTCAGGCAGTTGTAGGACCGCACCGACAGGTTCAGCTCCTCCACCGTGATCCCATAGTCCGACGGAACGGACTCGTCCTCCGCCGGTCCGACGGCCACGCTCGGAGCCTCGGCCAGGTCGGAGAACAGCTGCACGAGCTCGAGGAGCGTGCCGCCGGCCGAGGCCACCGCCTCGCGGGGGCTGATCGAGCCGTCGGTCTCCACGTCGAGTACGAGCCGATCCCGGTCGGTCATCTGCTCCACCCGGGTGTTCTCGACCGTGTAGGAGACCTTGTGGACCGGCGAGAAGATCGAGTCCACGGGGATGACTCCGATCGGGTCCCGCGGCTTCTTGTTCCGCTCGGCCGGGCGATAGCCGACGCCCCGCTCCACCACCATCTCGATCTCCAGGCTCCCGCCCTTGGCCAGAGTGGCCACGTGCAGGTCGGTGTTGAGGATGTCCACGCCGGCGGGCGGTGAGACGTCCCCGGCCGTGACCTCGCCCGGGCCCTTGGCCTTGAGGTACATGGTGACCGGCTCCTCGACGTCGGTCCGGATCACGAGCTCCTTCAGATTGAGGATGATGTCGGTCACGTCCTCCGTGACCTTGGGGATGGTCGAGAACTCGTGGAGCACGCCCTCGATCCGGACGGACGAGATGGCCGCCCCCGGGATCGATGACAGCAGCGTGCGTCGGAGAGAGTTCCCGACGGTGTAGCCGAACCCCGGCTCGAGGGGCTCGATGGAGAACCGGGAGCGCGTCGGGCTGACGCTCTCCTCCTGGATCTGTGGCCTTGCGACGATGAACACCTGACTACCTCCTCCGGCAGGGGATCATCCATTCCTCCCCGCCGATCACGGCCCGCTCGACAGGCGGGCCGGTCTTTCGCACCCGGCGCTACACGCGCCGGCGCTTCTTGGGCCGGCACCCGTTGTGGGGAACCGGCGTGACGTCCTGGATACCGGCGACCTCCAGACCGGTCGCCGCGAGCGAGCGGATGGCCGTCTCGCGGCCGGAGCCGGGGCCCTTCACGAACACGTCCACCTTCTGCAGCCCGTGTTCCTGGGCCTTCCTCGCCGCTGCCTCCGCCGCGAGCTGGGCGGCGAACGGGGTGGACTTGCGGGATCCCTTGAACCCGACGTTGCCCGCGCTGGCCCACGAGAGGGTGTTGCCCTGAAGGTCGGTGATGGTGACGATGGTGTTGTTGAACGTCGACTTGATGTGCGCCTGGCCGTGGACGACGTTCTTCTTCTCCTTCTTCCTGGTCTTCTTGGCCTTGGGCTTCGCCATGGCCTAGCCCTTCTTCCCGGCGGCCGGCTTCTTCCTGCCGGGGACGGTCTTCTTCGGCCCCTTGCGGGTCCGGGCGTTCGTGTGCGTCCGCTGCCCGTGGACGGGGAGGCTCCGGCGGTGCCGGATGCCCTGGTAGGCGCCGATCTCGATCTTGCGCTTGATGTCCTGCGCCACTTCCCGGCGGAGGTCCCCCTCGACCTTGAACGTGCGGTCGATGAACTCGCGGATGCGAGCCACCTCCTCCTCGGAGAGGTCGCGAACCTTCCGTCCCCCCTCGACGCCCGTCCCCTTCACGATCTGGAAGGCACGGGTCGGACCGATCCCGTAGATGTAGCGAAGGGCGATGTCCACCCGCTTGTCGCGGGGAAGGTCGACGCCTGCGATCCGTGCCACTCGGACTCCCTCCTACCCCTGCCGCTGCTTGTGCCGGGGGTTCGTGCAGATGACCCGGACCCGGCCATGGCGGCGGATGATCTTGCACCGCTCACACATCTTCTTCACCGACGGCCGCACCTTCATCGTCCGAACCTCTCCCTCACTTGTAGCGGTACACGATCCTGCCGCGCGTCAGGTCGTATGGCGACAGCTCAACCAGCACCCGGTCCCCTGGGAGGATCCGGATGTAGTGCATCCGCATCTTTCCCGAGATGTGAGCCAGAACGTTGTGCCCGTTTTCGAGTTGCACCCGGAACATGGCGTTGGGGAGTGGCTCGGTGACCGTTCCCTCGACCTCGATAGCGTCCTTCTTCGGCAAGCTCTCCCAAGTGTTCCTCGTCGCCGGACGGGCCCCATCCCCCCACGGACGAGCCGAAACCGCCCCCGGACGGGGACAGGCAGTCAGTATACGGGGGCCTCGCTCGATTCGTCCATCGCCAGACCCCTCGACCGGGGAACACTCACAAACCCGCAGCTAGGATCCCTCCGGAAACGCCACCGTGGGCGAGACCTGGCGCTCCAACTAGTCCCGCCCAACCCGGGCCTCTCCCCCAAATGGGTGATGACAGCTTGGCTTACGTACTTCAGGGTTGCACCCTAGGGACCTAGGGCGTATTCACTCGCTCTCGAGCAGGAGGGACTACTAAATGAGCGACCTTGACCAGGGTTTCGGATCGGCTGAGAGGGGCGATTCTAAGGGGCCTCGGCGGCGAGAGCGCGAACGGCACCTCCTGGCGTCCCACGAGCGCATCTTCGGAACCACTAACGATCATCCCGGTCGTCCGAACGACCGGTGGTCGTTCGGCCCCGGTCCGGCGAGAACTGAGGTAGCGCGGCCACGCAATCGTCGCGCGAAGCGTCGGAGTTGGGCCCTCCGGACGTCGTTCGGCTTCGTTGTGTTGATGGCCTCTCTCATCTTCGGTAGCCAGGCGTTCGCCGTCCACGACCTCGACCTGTTCGAGCTCGACCGCAACGCCGTCGACAACCCAGCAACACTGGGCGAGGACTGGAGCACACTCCACGGGGGGGGTGGGAGCGCCGAAGCGTTCACGGGCATCCTCGATGACATCTCCAGTCCTGGAAATCAGTTCCAGGGGGGCGGCTCAAAGGACAACAACGACATCAGTCAGTGGCTCTGGAAGGCTGGCGAGCCGCTCGACAAGGACGACATCACCAACGCCTACGCGGCTGCCTACGTCAACACGAAGGACACTGGCCAGAACAACGTCGGCGACCTGATCATCTACCATGGGCTGGACCGTTTCGCTAACAACGGGTCTGCCCAGGTGGGCTTCTGGTTCCTCCAGGACCAGATCGGTTTGACCAACACCCCCAGTGGGGGCGGCTTCCTATTCAGCGGCGTGCACACCGTCGGCGACATCCTAGTGCAGAGCAACTTCAGCCAAGGCGGCGTCATCTCCAGCATCTCCGTCTTCAAGTGGGTAGGGTCGGGTGGCTCCCACGGCCCCCTTAATCTGCTCTTCAGCGCCCAGGACTGTCTCACTCCTGGTCTTGGCGATGACCCGGCGTGCGCGACGGTGAACCAGGGCAATACGCCATCGCCATGGCCCTACACACCGAAGTCCGGCGCATCGGGCACTTTTCCGCAGGGGAGCTTCTACGAGGGCGGGATCAACATCACCCGACTAGTCCCGGATGCCGGCTGCTTCACCGGCTTCCTCGCCGAGACGCGGACCTCAACGCCGTTCGACGCGAGGCTGAAGGACTTCGTGACCGGCAACTTCAACCTCTGCGGGATCAACGTGACGAAGACCGGCGACGAGCTGTCCAAGGTCGGCGACGCCGTGGATTACACCGTCACGATCGAGAACACGAAGGCCCTGACGCTCTACAAGGACGACATCACCGACACGCTGCTCGGCAGCATCACGGTCAACGGCGTCGACAACCTGGCCAATCCTTATGTCCAGAGCAACACCTGCGGCGCCACTCTCCTCCCGGGCGCGTCGTGTACGATCACGCTCAACCGCACGGTGCTGGCCAGCGACCCCGACCCCCTGCCCAACACGGTAACCGTGGTCTACCGGGGCAAGTCCGACCTGAGTGGGATCGCCGTCAGCGATTTCGACGACCACTCGGTGAACCTGTTCCAGCCGTCGATCACGGTCACCAAGACCGGGGACACCCTGTCCAAGGTTGGCGATGAGGTCAATTACACGATCAAGGTGTGCAACACCAGCTCGGCGGACACGCCGGACCTGGTCAAGGACACCGTCACGGACAGCCTGATCGGGGGCGTGGACGCCGCGTTCGGCGCCTCGCTTGCCTCCGGCCAGTGTGAGTCGCACGACTTCACCCGTACGGTGCAGGCGGGCGACCCAGATCCGTTGGTCAACACGGCCACTGCGCACTACCACCCGACCGGGTTCCCCAACGACATCACCGCCTCGGACGACCACTCGGTGAACCTGTTCCAGCCGAGCGTGACCATCGACAAGACAGGCGACGAGCTGTCCAAGGTCGGTGACGAGGTCCACTACACGATCACCGTCACCAACACCTCCTCCCCGGACAGCCCCAACCTGACCTGCGCCATCACCGACGCGCTCCTGGGCATCAGCAAGCCGGTCAATCTGGCTTCCGGGGCACAGGATGTGACCAACGCCTCCCGAGTGGTTCTGCCGGGTGACCCAGATCCCCTGGTGAACACGGCCTCGGTGACGTGCACCGTGGACGGGTTCGGCAACGTCATCGGGCCGGAGACAGCCTCCCACTCGGTGAACCTGTTCACCCCGTCGGTGGAAGTGATCAAGGGCGGTCCGTCGTCGGCGCACGTGGGTGACACGATCACCTACACGTTCGTGATCAACAACACCTCGTCCGGCGACAGCCCCAACCTGGTGCTAGACAGCGTGACGGACACCGTCATCGGTAACCTGACGCCCGAGGCGACCACCGCCGGATGCGGCACGCTCCCGCCCAACGGCTCGTGCAACTTCAGCAAGAGCTACACGGTCCAGGCAAGCGACCCAGACCCGTTGGTGAACGTGGTGACCGTCCATTACCACCCGGCGGGGTTCCCCAACGACATCACCGACAACGACGACCACTCTGTGAGGATCGAGCGTGAGCTGGCTCAGCTAGCGCACACCGCAACGACGTGCGAGGAGTTCATCACCCAGACGGGGAACGCGGTCCCGCCGCTGACCGAGCTCACCTACGGTCTCCAGGGCGGCTTGATCAATAACGTGAGCCCCGGCGTGTTCTTCTTCTACGCCTCGCACAACGTCACCGGGTCCCAGGACCAACTGGTCGTCGACGTGGTTCAGCGGTTCAGCGCCGCCAACGGAGATCTCACCAACGACTTCCAGGTCCACCAGGATCAGGCGTTCCTGTACCGGGTCGAGGACAGCACCTGCACCAAGATCACCACCAACGTCACGACGAACATTGCCGGTGGCCAGGTAGTCATCACCTTCGACCCGCCAGGGGACGTCCCGACGGGAACCTACGTGCTCGGCGTGAAGTACTCGCCATCGGACGCACTGATCGGCCAGCCACCGTGCCATGGTGGGGCCACCCCGTGCCGGTACTTCTTCATCCCGAGCCGTGACGGGACGGAGCAGACCAACAGGGCACAGTCCTTCCTGTTCCGGGAGCGGTAGCCGAGAGCGCGTAACGGGAAGGGGCCGGTCACAAGACCGGCCCCTTTCTCTTTCGGGATCGACCCGGTCTCTGATTCGTGTCAGGGTACGTGTGCGGTCATGGCAAGGGTCCCGAGGTGGATCACGGTCACGGCAACGGTGGCTGTCATCGCCGTGATCGCGGCGCTGGCAGCGGCGATCGCGACGACCCTCCGATAGGAAGTCAACGCGCCGCTCCGGCAACCTCAGCGAGTAGACGAGGCGGCCAAGCGGCCGCCCTCTC
>DASSSA010000035.1:0-35734 GCA_035701505.1 Actinomycetota bacterium | reverse complement strand
AGCTTGGAGAGCAACCAGTCCCGGGCGGTCCGAGCGTTCGTCAGGGTCTCCAGCGTTGAAAACGTCTTGGAGGACACGATGAACAGGGTCTCCTGCGGATCGAGGTCTCGGGTCGCCTCGAAGACGTCGGTGCCGTCCACGTTCGACACGAACCGGAAGGTGAGGGACCGCTCCGAGAAGTCCTTGAGGGCTTCGTAGGCCATGGCCGGGCCCAGGTCCGAGCCACCGATGCCGATGTTCACGACGTTTCGGATGGGCCTGCCCGTGTGGCCAATCCAGTCGCCGGACCGGACCCGTTCGGCGAACGAGGCCATCCGGTCGAGCACGCGGTGGACCTGCGGGACGACGTTCTCGCCATCCACCTCGATCACTTCGTCCCTGGGCGCCCGGAGCGCGACGTGCAGGGCGGGTCGGCCCTCGGTCACGTTGACCCGCTCACCGGCGAACATCGCGTCGATCCGGCGACGGAGCCCCGAGCTCCCGGCCAGGCCCACCAGGAGCTCCATGGTCTCCCGGGTGGCCAAGTTCTTCGAATAGTCCAGGTACAGGTCCCCGGCCTCAAGCGTCAGGGTCTCGCCGCGATCCGGGTCCTCGGCGAACAGGTCGCGGAGGTGGACCCCTTCCATCTTGCCCCGGTGGGCCTCCAACGCCTCCCACTCGGGGGTTCGGGTGATCCTCCCGTGCGCGGCCATGGAGACCGATCCGGGCCTCAGCCCGGTTTCTCCGTGTGCCCGCCGAACTGCATTCGGAGCGCCGAGAGGACCCGGTCGGCGAACTCGGCCTCGCCCCGGGACTCGAACCGGTCGAACAGGGCAGCCGAGAGCACGTGGAGGGGAACCCCCTCTTCCACGGCGGCGAGCACGGTCCACCGGCCTTCGCCGGAGTCCGACACCCGCCCCGAATAGCTGCTCAGGTCGGGGTCCTCGAACAGCGCGGCTGCGGTCAGGTCGAGCAGCCAGGAGGCGACCACGCTCCCTCGGCGCCACACCTCCGCCACCTCGGCGGTATCGATGTCGTACCGGTAGTACTCCGGGTCGCGGAGCGGTGCCGTCTCGGCGTCGGTCTCCAGCTTCCTGGTACCGATGTTGGCGTTGCGGATCACGTTCAGTCCCTCGGCGTAGGCGGCCATGAGGCCGTACTCGATCCCGTTGTGGACCATCTTGACGAAGTGGCCGGCCCCGGACGGTCCGCAGTACAGGTAGCCGGCCTCGGCAGTGCTCGTTTTGGGCGAGCCGCCCCTGCCCACCGTGCGTGGGGCCGCCTCCACGCCCGGCGCGAGGGCGGCGAAGATGGGATCGAGGCGACGCACCACCACCTCGTCGCCCCCGATCATCAGGCAGAACCCCCGCTCCAATCCGAAGACACCACCGGAGGTCCCGACATCGATGAACGTGATGCCCTTCGCGTGGTAGCGCTCGGCCCGCTCGATGTCGTCGCGGTAGTAGGAGTTCCCCCCGTCGATGATGACATCGCCGGGGTCCACGATCTCGGCCAGCCTGTCGGCGGTGGGCCCGGCGAAGGCGGCGGGCACCATGATCCAGGCCGCGCGGGGCTTGGACAGCTTGCCGGCGAAGTCCTCGAGCGACGCGGTTGCGATTGCCCCCTCGCCCTCGAGCCGACGCACCGCGTCCTGGCTCACGTCGTAGGCCACGACCTCGTGACCGCGGCGCATCAGCCGTCGCGAGAGGTTCGACCCCATCCGGCCAAGGCCCACCATCCCGAGCTGCACGATCCGGCTCCTTCCGCCGTGGCCGTCGCGGCCATGCCGGACGGGTTCGCCACGCGGCCAAGCGTACCGCGGGCCGCGGCGCCGAACGCTCTCGAGGGGACGAGCGCCCCCGAACTCACTCCCTCCAGTCGCGGAACGTCTCCAGAAGCGCCTCCCAGGCCTGGGGCGATACCCATCCCTCCGTGAGCCGGCCGATTAGGCCGAGCGTCCGCCGCATCTGGTCCGGGTGGGCCGTGCAGTCCACGCAGTCCGCGATGTGCTCGTCGAACCGTGCTCGGTCCTCGGGCGAAAGGGCCCCCTCCAGGTATTCGGTCACCAGCTCCACGAGCTCACGGCACGTGGGGGCCTCGGCCCCCCGGTCCACCTTGCCCACAGCTCCCTGCCCTTTCCATGCCGCTCGCGCTATGGCGGGGCGCTCGCAGCCACGGCGGCCTGAACCCGCCGGTTGAGCTGTCCCCCGACGGGCCCGAAACGCTACAGTCGATCGTCGGGCCCTTGTAACGCCAGGAACCCCGGACGACACGGTCGATCCACCATCCATGTGTCCGGCGAATGCAGGATGGCGCGAGGCCGAGCCGGGAAGGGGAACCTCCACGTGGCGCAGATCAAGGTGTACGGGGCGAGCTGGTGCCCGGACTGCCGACGGGCCAAGCGCTTCCTGGGTGACCAGCGGGTCCCGTTCGAGTGGCACGACACCGACCAGGATGTGCCTGACGGGCATCTCGCCGGCCGGGCGCAGGCTGCCCCTCGACGTGGATACGCTGAACAAGCAGATGGTGCTGAACAACAACGTGGTGTTCGGTTCGGTGAACGCCAACCGGCGGCACTACGAGCAGGCCGCGGATGCGCTTTCGCGGGCCGACCCCCGGGTGGCTGGACCGGCTGGTGACCAGGTGGTGCCGCTCGCCGCATGGAGGGAGGCGCTCGAGCGGCGTGACGGGGACGTGAACACGGTCGTGGAGATCGGCGGGATCTGACGGGGGGCGGGATGGACGCCAAGGAGATCTTCGAGCTCATCGTGAAGGCGGACGAACGGCTGAAGTACGCCACGCCGGAGAAGGCCGACGCGAGGAAGGCGCAGGCCCGCACCATGCTCGTTCAGGCGTTGGAGGAGGCGCGGGCCATCGGGAACGATCAACTCGTGCAGCAGGCCGAAACCCGCCTCGCGGATCTCGGCATGCCCCCGGTCGCCGGCGGCGCCGGCGAGCGCGAGGACGCCCCCGCGGTGCACGGTTCGGCGCTTCCCGAGACCATGCCCGCATCGGCCGTCGGGAGGCGACCGACGCCTCTCGATCCCTACCCGGAGCCCCGGCCCGAGGTGGAGGGCGGCGACGAAAAGTCCTACCCGCCGGAGCTCGGCACGGACGCCATCGCCATCCTGGAAGGGCGGACGTTCATGTTCTCCGACTCCCTCGGGGACGTGCCGGCGGGGTCCATCGGCGGACTGCTCCACGACGACACGCGGTTCCTGTCGACGTGGGAGCTCACGCTGAACGGAGAGCCCCTTTCGCTCCTGAAGTCTCGGGTCGTCGATTACTACTCGGCGGCGTTCTTCCTCACCAACCCGGACCTGCCGGACATCCGCGCGAATACCCTGACGGTCCGCCGGTTCCGGTTCGTTGGCGGTGGGCTGCATGAGCAGATCGCCGTCTACAACGCCTCCACCGAGCCGGTTCGATTCGAGCTGCGTCTGCGGATTGGTGCCGACTTCGCCGATCTCTTCGAGGTCAAGAGCTCGGTGCGCGACCGAAGCGCGAAGATCGACGTCGAGCACGACCCCCACGAATCCCTCCTGCACTTCCACTACGAGAACGACGGTTACCTGGCCGAGACGAACGTTCAGGTCAAGCAGAGTGGAATCATGACCGGAGGGGTCGACGAGCGGCTCAGCCCGGCGGTTCGGATCCGGCCGGAGTGGATCGACGAGCTGAACCCTCGCATAGAAGGCAACGACCTCGTGTGGAATGCGGATCTTCCCTCCCGGAGCGCCCTGGGGTTCCTCATCCGGGTCACGGTTCTGATGAACGACCGTGTCCTCGAGCCCATGCACGGCGAGTTCGGCGAGGAGCAGGAATATGCGGAGGGGGCGCTCACCAGCTGGCTGGACGGGGTTCCCCGCTTCGAGTCCGACAACGCGACCGTCAAGGGCGCATTCGACAAGTCCACCCTGGACCTCGCCGCGATGCGTATCGCCGACGAGTTCGGCGGTGAGAGCTTCGTCCTGCCGGCCGCAGGCCTCCCGTGGTTCATGACGCTGTTCGGCCGCGACACGCTCGTGACGGCGCTTCAGACGGTCTGGGTGGGGCCGGAGCTCGCGCGGGGAGCCCTCCACCTCCTGGGCGTACTGCAGGGCACGAAGGTCGACGAGTTCAAGGACGAAGAGCCGGGCAAGATCCTGCACGAGTTCCGAAGCGGGGAGCTCACCGCCCTTGGCGAGAAGCCGCACAGCCCCTATTACGGGACGGCCGACGCCACCCCCCTGTACCTCATCCTGATGTCCGAGTACTGGCGACACGGCGACGACGAGGGATTCGTGCGGGCCCGGTGGAAGAATGTGCTGGCCGCGCTGGAGTGGATCGATCGGTACGGCGACCGCGATGGCGACGGCTACGTCGAATACGGCACTCGGTCATCCCAAGGGTTGGGCAACCAGTGCTGGAAGGACTCGTGGGACGGCATCCAGTACTCGAACGGCACGATCCCGTACCTCCCCATCGCCACGGCCGAGATCCAAGGCTACGTGTACGACGCCAAGCTCCGGGTGGCCGAGATGGCCGAGCGGCTGATGGATGACGTGGAACTGGCGGCGAGCCTTCGCAAGGAGGCGGACGAGCTGTACGAGCGGTTCAACCGCGACTACTGGTCCGGAGAGCGGGGCGGCTACTACATCGTCGGCCTCGACGGCGACAAGAAGCTCATCGACTCGATGACCTCGAACATGGGTCACCTTCTGTGGTCGGGGATCGTGCCGGAGGACCGGGCGCGGACCGTGGCGGCACACCTGATGTCGGACGACATGTTCTCTGGGTGGGGCGTCAGAACGATCTCCAGGCAGGACATGGGCTTCAACCCCATCGGCTACCACGTGGGAACGATCTGGCCCCACGACAACTCGATCGTGGCCATGGGCCTGGTGCGGTCGGGCTTCCGCGACGAGGCCAACCGGATCGGCCTGGCCCAGCTGGAGGCGGCGTCGTTCAGCGACTTCCGCCTGCCCGAGGCCTTCGCCGGGTTCGATCGGAACGTCGGGCGGTTCCCTGTCCCGTATCCAACTGCGTGCAGCCCGCAGGCCTGGGCCACTGGGGCTCCGTTCGTGTTCATCAAGAACATGTTGGGATTGGACGTGCACGACGGTGAGGTACGGATCGACCCCAGGGTCCCCGAGGAGATCGGGCGTATCTACGTTCACGGGATGCACGCGTTCGGGACCCGCTGGGACGTCGAGGCGATCGGAACGAACGGCCACGTTCGCCTGACCAGGTAGGAGCGGACCAGATCCCCCTGACGAGTCTGCGGCCGTCGACGACTACGGGCGGGCCGCGCCCACGTAGACGTTCCACTCGACCGGACGCATCTGGACCACGGTGCCGGTCCAGGGCGCATCGATCATGCGCCCCCCGCCGACGTAGAGCCCGACGTGGTGGATCGGCGAATAGAAGAACACGAGGTCACCGGGTTGGAGGTCGCTCTGGGCTACATGTGGGAGCACGGCGTACTGCATGGCTGAGGAGTGGGGGAGCGAGACCCCCGCGTGACCCCACGCCCACATGGTGAGGCCGGAGCAGTCGAACCCCGACTCGGGGCTCGATCCCCCGAACTGGTAGGGCACGCCGATCATCGAGTACGCGGCGTCGATGGCCGCCTGGGCGTTCGCGTTCAGTGCGGGAGGCGGGCCGCCGGGCGGGGGTGAGATCGAGTACGCGCTCGCGCTGGCCGCCCGCTGAGCGGCGAGCGCGTCGTGATATTGCCGGTTCAGGCTCTCGTACAGCGACTTGGCCTGGCTGATCCCCCCGCGGATCTCGGACTGCTTCTGCTGGAGCGAGGCGAGGAGGTCCTGTTGCTCCGCGAGCGCGTCCGCCAACTTCGCCGCCAGCCATCTCGCCTGCTGCTGCGCGGTCGCGGCACGATTCGCCAGATCGGTGTCGGCCTGGGCGATGCTCCCCATGAATTCGAGTCGGTCGGAGAACTCGGCGAACGTCGAGGCTCCCAGGAGCATCTCGATCTCGGACCCGACTCCCTGGTAGGCCCTGGCGGCTCGCTCGTTCAGGTCGACCATCGCCGCCATCGCCGTTGCCTGGGCCTTCGCCGCCTCGGCTCGGGTCTCCGCAAGGCGGGACTCGATCTCTTGGAGCTTCACGTTCTCTTGGTCGTACTGCTCGATCAGGATCCCCAGGCGTTGGTTCAACGCGTCGAGCTTTTCCTTGGCCGCCCGCACGTCTTCCTGCGACGGAGCGGCCGAGGAGAGGGTTGCCGAGGTGACGGATGCGCAAAGCATGAGCAGCAGGGCCAGTGCGCCCCGCGCCAGACGACCTCGGTTCCCGGCTCGCTCTCCCCGCATCGAAAAGAGGCTGCTCATGGCAGCCGGGCAAGACCGTATAGGGCTCGCCCAGGGTTCGTCAAACATCTGCGTTGTATCGACCCGAAACGACGGTCACCTTGAGCCTGGCCGGGGATCCCCTGCACCGCAAGCGGTTCGGAAGATCCCCGGCCCGAGGTTCCGGTCGGGACGGCGGGATTTGAACCCGCGACCTCAGCGTCCCGAACGCTGCGCGCTACCAAACTGCGCCACGTCCCGTGCCAGCCAGTCTATCGGTTGGCCATACCCTCGAGCGGGTAGGCTTGCCTGGGAGCGACGAGGAGCGCCACTGGATGACCGTGCTCGCCTACCTTCGATTCGTCCTGGCTGATGAGGCCGACCGCGACCTGTTCGAGGTCGATCTGGCCGTCGTGCGGGAGCTGGCTCAGACGCAGCCCGGTCACCGGTGGAGCGAGGTCGGCCGGGACCCATGGGACGTGCGCACATACGTCGTGGTCTCCGAATGGGACGAGGTCGAGCAGGTCCGGGCGTTCGAACACCATCCCGAGCACGAGGTCATCATCCACCGCTGGGAGTCGCGCTACGCCGAGGAGTTCGAGCACCGCCGGTTCGTCCCCTGGATCCGTCCTGAAATGGAGGAGGCCACCGCGTGAGGATCGCCCTCATCTGTCCGCCGTGGGTCGCGGTCCCTCCGAAGGGTTACGGCGGGATCGAGTGGGTCGTGTCCCTGGAGGCCGACGGCCTGGCCGAGGCCGGGCACGACGTCACGCTCTTCGCCACGGGTGACTCCATCACCAAGGCCAGGCTCGAGTACGTCTTCGATGTCGCTCCTGGCTCCAAAGCCATCAACGACGTCACGCTCGACACCACGCACACGCTCTTCTCATTACGCGACGTCCGTGATCGGTTCGAGGTCCTGCACGTGCACTCCCCGTTCTCCGCGCTCGCCGCAGCCATCGAGACCGGCGTTCCGACGGTCCACACACTTCACGGCTCCTTCACGCCGGAGATGATCCGGCTGTACGACCTGGTCGGCGACCGCGCGTGGTTCGTCGCGATCAGCGAGGCCCAGAAGCGGTTCCACGAGTCGCTGCGGTATGGCGGGGTCGTCTACAACGGCATCGACATGGCCTTCTACTCGTTCAACACAGAGAAGGAGGACTTCATCCTGTTCCTGGGGCGTGCGGCGCCGGAGAAGGGATGGCGCCGGGCCATCGAGGCCGCGAAGCTCGCCGGCGAGCACCTCGTCTCTGCCGTGAAGATCGCCCATCCCACCGAACAGGAAGAGTGGGAGGAGAACATCAAGCCGATCCTGCCGAAGGACTGGACGCTGATGGGCGAGATCACGCAAGACGAGAAGGTCGACCTGTTGCGGCGGGCCAAGGCGGTGCTGTTTCCCATCGACTGGCCCGAGCCCTTCGGTCTGGTCATGACCGAGGCCATGGCGTGCGGCACGCCGGTCATCGCCACGCCGCGAGGCTCCGTTCCCGAGGTTATCGAGGACGGCGTCACCGGATGGATCGTGAGCGTCGAGAACTACGCGCAGGAGGCGGCCGAGAAGCTCAAGCATCTGGACGAGATCGATCCCCACGCCGGCAGGGACCGCGTCCAGCGGCTGTTCTCGAAGGAAGCGATGGTGGAGGGGTACGAAGGGGTCTTCGAGCGCGTCGTCGCGGACGGACGCGGTGGGCGGGATGCCTGACCGAGGCACCCGCGTGGAGTCGGACAGCATAGGGGATATCGAAGTCCCGGCAGACAGCTATTGGGGAGCGCAGACCGAGCGGTCGCTCCGCCACTTCTCGATCGGGGAGGACCGGATGCCGGTCGAGATCGTGCGGGCCTTCGGCCTGTTGAAGAAGAGCGCCGCCCTGGTGAACGCGGACCTCGGGCTCCTGCCGAAGGACAAGGCCGACCTCATCGTGCGGGCAGCCGATGAGGTCGTCGAGGGCAGGCTGGACGAGCACTTCCCGCTGTTCGTGTGGCAGACCGGCTCCGGCACGCATTCGAACATGAACGCGAACGAGGTGATCGGGAACCGGGCCGTCGAGCTGGCGGGTGGGGAGCTGGGGAGCAAGCGCCCGATCCACCCCAACGACGACGTCAACATGTCCCAATCGTCGAACGACACCTTTCCCACCGCCATGCACATCGCGGCGGCCGAGGCGATCGTGCACGGGCTGCTCCCGTCGGTCGGCGCCCTGCGCGACGCCCTCCAACACAAGTCGGAGGAATTCGCCCGGATCGTCAAGATCGGTCGGACCCACCTGCAGGACGCCGTGCCGCTCACGCTGGGTCAGGAGTTCTCAGGCTACGTCGCGCAGCTGGACGCGGACATCGCGCGGATCGAGCAGGCGCTCCCCGACCTGTACGAGCTGGCCATCGGGGGGACGGCGGTAGGGACCGGGCTGAACGCGCCCCCGAGGTTCGGTCGGGCCGTGGCTGAGAAGATCGCGGAGCTGACGGGCCTTCCGTTCACCAGCGCGACCAACACGTTCGCTGCGCTCGCCGCCAACGATGCGCTGGTTGCCGCCCACGGTGCGATCCGAACCCTTGCCGTGTCGCTGATGAAGATCGCGAACGACATCCGGTGGCTGGGCTCGGGTCCTCGCTCGGGCCTGGGCGAGCTCTCGCTGCCTGAGAACGAGCCGGGATCGTCGATCATGCCGGGAAAGGTCAATCCCACGCAGTCCGAGGCCATGGCCATGGTGACCTGTCAGGTGCTCGGCAACGACGTGGCGATCGCCGTGGCCGGTTCGCAAGGCAACTTCGAGCTCAACGTGTTCAAGCCCGTCATCATCCGGAACTTCCTGCACTCGACGCGGATCCTGACCGACGCGTGCACGACGTTCCGGGAGTTCTGCGTGGTGGGGATCCAGCCCAACCGGGAGCGCATAGCCGAGCTCGTCGGCCGGTCGCTCATGCTGGTGACGGCACTCTCACCGAAGATCGGCTACGACAAGGCGGCCGAGATTGCGAAGAAGGCCCACCGGGAGGGAACCACGCTGAAGGATGCGGCGATGACCCTGGGCTTCCTCACGGAGCAGGAGTACGACGAGCTCGTGCGGCCTGAGAAGATGGTCGCTCCGGACTAGCGGCCCGAGGTACGAGCTCGAGGACCGTGGCTTCGGGCCGGCACAGGAACCGGAACGGCGCGTACTTGCTCGTTCCCAGGCCCGGCGAGATGTGCGCGTAGGCGTTCCCCATCCGCACCAACCCCGACGCGATCCGCCTCGGCACGTCCGAGTTGGTGACCAGGGGCCCGACGAGCGGAAACCGCACCTGCCCCCCGTGCGTGTGGCCGAACACCATGAGGTCGTAGCCAAGCGCCGCGAGCTCCGGCGCGGGATCGGGTGAATGCACGACGGCGAGCCCCAAGGCATGGGGGTGCTCGCGGGGAGCAACCCGGAGGTCCTGGCGGCGGATGTGCGGGTCGTCCAGGCCCAGTACCTCCACGTCCAGCCCGTCCACCGAGATCGCCCGCCGCGTGTTCCTGAGATGGGCCCAACCGTCCGCTTCGAGTTGAGCCACCAGGTCGGGAGCACGGCCTCGCTTGGCTCGGCGGGGCCTGCGGCGCTTGAGGAAGTAGCGAAGGTAATTGTGCGGCCGTGGGACGAAATAGTCGTTCGATCCCAAGACGAAGAATGAACCCCGGGTCCCTCGGAGGTGGCGCAGGGTATCGACGGCGGTCTCGACTGCCTCTGGCTCGCCCACGACGTCGCCCGTCACCACGCAGAGGTCGGAGGCGGGCAACCCCGAGAGGAATCGGCGCATCGATGCCGATCGCCGCGTGAGATGGAGATCGGAGAGGTGCAGAACGGTGAGGGCCGCAAGTTCGTGGGTCGGTAGGATGGGGATGCGGTGCCGGACCAACCGGTACCATCGCCGCTCGACGAGGGCCCCATAGGTCACGCATGCAACGGCGATGGCCGCGACCGCGATGAGCCAGGGGAGCACGGAGGCAGTCTACGGTGGGTGAGTTCGCACTCAAGGCCAAGGTTCAGCGCGAGATGCACGAGGCTCTGAAGGCCGGCGACAAGGTCCGGTTGGGAGCCCTGCGCATGCTGTCCGCCTCCATCACGAACCGCGAGAAGGAGGTGCGGCACGAGCTCTCCGACGACGAGGTCAGGGAGGTCGCCGTCCGAGAGGTCAAACGGCGCACCGAGTCCATCGAGGCCTTCGAAAAGGGAGGCCGGGCCGACCTGGTGCAGAAGGAGACCACCGAACGCGAGGTCCTGAACGCGTACGCCCCGGTGCCGCTGTCCGATGCTGAGGTCGACGCCCTGATCGACGAGGCCCTCGCGACGACTGGGGCCTCAGGACCGGGGGACGTGGGCAAGGTCATGGGGTTCGTCATGGGCAAGGCGAAGGGGAAGGTGGACGGGACATCGGTGCAGGCCGGGGTGCGCGCTCGCCTCGGAGGCTGAATCGCTACAGGCGCCGGTTCGAGCCCTCCTGGTGCCGTCCCACACCGATCACGACGGTCGATCCCGACGGGGCTCGCTTGCCGAATGCGGGTGACTGGGTGAGGACGACCCCTTGCCGCTTGGGATCGGACACGTCCACATATTTCACGGCCGCGACGAGCCCCGAGCTCTCGAGCGCCTTCACTGCGTCCCCTTCGGCCATGCCGGTCACATCCGGCACGGAGACGGTCGGGCCAGGGCCAGTCCCTCCACCCTTGCCCTTGCCGTTGCTGACGATGAGCGTCACGGCGCTCCCCAACGGAGCGGTCGCGCCGCCGGGTGGCGTCTGCTCGAGGACGGTGTTCACCGGCGCCGAGGAGTCCACCTTCTTCACGAGCGGCGTGAACTCGGCGTCGATCACCATCTGCTGTGCCTCCGCGGAGCCCAGGCCGACCACGTTCGGGATGGTCCCCCGCGTCTGGACCGGAGGCCCGGGGAACCCCTCGACCGGCAGGCCGGCCACTGCCTTGACCATGAAGTTGTGCCAGATCGGGGCGGCAACCGTTCCGCCGTACACGGACTGGCCGTAGTACGAGTCCATCGGAACCTGTCCTTGGGAGAATCCCACCCAGACGGCCGTGGCTACCTGCGGCGTGTACCCGGCGAAGTAGACGTTCGTGTAGTCCTGTGCGGTGCCGGTCTTGCCGGCGATGGGCCGTCCGATGTTCGCCGCGGTCCCGGTTCCGCAGCACACCACTCGTTGGAGCATGGCCGTGACCAGGTGGGAGATCTCCGGATCGATGGCCTTCCTGCAGTGCGGGTGGTGTTGGTACAGCTTCCGCCCACCCGGGAGCACCACCCTGGTGATGGCGAACGGCTGGCAGTGGACGCCGTTATTGGCCAGGGTCGAATAGCCCGAGGCCATGTCGAGGGTGGATACGTCGATGGTCCCGAGCGTGATGGACGGGACCGCGGAGAGCGGAGCGGTGACGCCCATCGTGCGAGCCGCCTCGACGATGGCCTCCGCTCCAACGTCGAGCGCCAGTTGGGCGAAGACGACGTTCACCGAATCCTGCGTGGCCGTCCACAGGTCGATGTAGCCCTCGTCCCCGGCCCCCTCGGCGTTCGAGACACACCCCGTCTTGCTCTTCCAGAGCGGAGAGCAGAAGGGTGACTTGGACGAGTAGACCTTGGCCGGCGTGAACCCGTTCTGGAACGCGGCGACCAGCGTGAACGGTTTGAACGCGGAGCCGGTCTGCCGGCGGCCGTGCCACAACAGGTCGAGCTCGTCTCGCCGGTAGTTCTTCCCCGAGAGCATGGTCCTGATGGCCCCGGTCCGTACGTCCACCGACACGAGCGAGACGTCGGGACCCGTGGTCTTGTTGATCGCTGGGCTCTCGTTCACCGCTTCCTGCGCGTACCGCTGCCAGTCGGGCCGGAGTGTCGTGTAGATCTTCAGCCCACCCTGGAACAGGGTGTGCTTCCGCTGGTTGTAGGTCTTCCCGAAGGCGTCGAACTCGCCTCGGTCGTCGTCAAGGACGGACTGCGTGATGTAGTGCACGAAGAACGGCGGCACCACCTGAACGGACCGACCCGCCGTCTTCGCGAGGTCGAGGGGCTCGCTCTTGGCCCGCTCCACCTTTGATTGATCGGCCCAGCCGAGCTGGGCCATCCGCTCCAGCACCTGGTTCCGCCGGATAAGGGCGACCTTGGGATGGGTGACCGGGTTGTAGTCCTCCGGAGCAGAGATGAGCCCGGCCAGGAGGGCGGACTGACCCAAGCTGAGCTTCCCCACCGGCACCTGGAAGTAGTACTGGGCGGCCGTGCCGATCCCGTACACACCGTTCCCGAAGTACACCTCGTTCAGGTACATCTCCAGGATCTGGTCCTTGGAATATCGCTGCTCCATCCGGATGGCCAGCGCCGCCTCCTGAAACTTGCGGGCGAACGTCTGCTCGTCACTGCCGATGACCGCGTTCTTCGCGAGCTGCTGGGTGATGGTCGAACCGCCCTGGGTGACCCGGCCGGCGATGAGGTTGGCGACCATCGCGCGGAAGACTGATGGGACGTTGATGGCGCCATGGTTGTAGAAACCGTCGTCCTCGATCGCCAGCACGGCCTGACGGGTGACCGGCGCGACCTTTCCCAAGCCGACGATCTTGCGGTTCTCGTCGAGGTACAGCGTGGCAAGCACCGAGCCGTCGGCCGCATAGATGGTCGAGCGTTCCGGCGGGTGGGGGATTCGGGTGAAGGACGCGCCGGCCGCCTCGAGCCGGTCGTTCAGCGCTGCCGTACCTTCCTCCAGGGGATCGAGCAGCAGAAAGAGCATCGTCGCCACGACGCCGGCCGCGAGTGCGATCACGATCGCCAGGGCGACGGCGAGGGCGGTCCGCGCTCGTCCTCTCTGCGGAGCCTCCATGAGCGTCGGCCCAGGATACCCCCCGCTGCCGTTACGATGGAGCCTCCCATGCGCCGCCGCGGCCTCCCGATCGCGCTCGCCGTCTGCGTCCTCGCGCTGCTCTGGGAAGGAAGGGCGTCGGCACAGGTCCCGGCCACCTCCAAGGTCCTCGTGGTCAAGGTCGACGGCTCGATCGACCGAACGGTCGCCGGCTACCTCACCGACTCGCTGGCCGAGGGCGAACGGACCGGCGCCGCAGTGGTGATCCAACTCGATTCGGCGGGAACGCTCGATCAGCCGGCCGTCGAGATCGCCGAGCGGCTGTTCCGATCGACGGTTCCCGTGATCGTGTGGGTTGGGCCCGCACCGGCCAAGGCCCAGGGGGCCGCGCTCCTGTTCATGTACGCCTCCAGCCTTGCGGCCATCGCCCCCGGAGCGGGGGTGGGCCCGCTCCAGCCGGTCGATCTGGTCGACGCATCGAACGCGTCGCTCCCGGGCGACGCGGCCTTGAAACGGATGGCCTCGGGATGGGCGGCAACCCGCGGAAGGCCCGCGCCGGTGTTTCCCTCGTCCCTCGTTCCCGCGCGGGAAGCCCTCGACGGCCTCATCGCTCAAGAGGTCGCCACGTCCCTCCCGGACCTCCTCTCGACGATCGATGGATCGACCGTCCAGACGGCCGGCGGCCCCGTGACCCTCCACACGAAGATCGCTCAGAACCCCACGCAGCAACCGGTCGAGATTCGCTTCACCGAGCTCGGTCCGTTCGAGCGGGTCCTACACGCGGTGGCCTCGCCGGCCGCCATCTACCTCCTGCTGGTGTTGGGGCTGGCGGGGTTGGCGTTCGAGCTCACCCAGGCGGGCTTCGGCTTCGCCGGGTTCACCGGGCTGGGAATGCTGGCTCTGGCCGTCTACGGACTGACCGTCGTCCCGGCCTCGTGGCCGGGCATCGGGCTCTTGGGGGCGGGGGTCGGCTTGCTCTGCGCCGACGTCCTCCTCGACCGGCTCGGTGTCCTGACCGTGGCGGGGGTGGTGGCGTTCCTGGTCGGGTCGTACACGTCGTTCCGCGGGGTGGCCCCCGCGATCGGGATCTCGCCGTGGCTGATCGGCCTCCTGACGGTGGGGAGCGTTTTGTACTACGGCTTCGCCCTCACGGTGGCCAAGCGGTCCCGAGAGCGGATCGTCACGACCCAGCGAGGGTTGGTGGGACTGCTCGGAGAGACGAGGGGCGAGCTCAAGCCGGAGGGCCCCGTCTACGTCAAGGGCACGCTGTGGCGTGGGCGGAGCAACGACGGGCCGATCCCTCCAGGGACCCGGGTCCGGGTCCGGGGGGTGGACGGCCTGGTGCTGCGAGTCGAACCCGACCCCGGATCGGGCGAAGACCCTCCCCTGGACGATGCCTGACCCCGCCCGGACCTGAGCCATGCCCCGGCATGTCCGGGCGGGGCCGAGGCCGGCCGAATCTTGCGTTTTTCGTGCCTCCTGAACCCCGGGTCAAACAGGGGGAATCCCCCGAGCGTCCAGATACGAAGACTGTTAGTGAGGGTCCTCGAAGGAGGGATGGGCCGTCTCGACCGACGCCATGGCTGTCGATTGGATGTGGGGCTGGCAGTTCTACGCCGCCTGTCGCGGCGAGGATTCCTCGCTCTTCTTCGCCCCCAACTACTTCGAGAAGCGCGATCAGAAGGAAGGGCGGGAGGCCAAGGCAAAGGCGCTGTGCGCCCGCTGCCCGGTACGGGAGGAGTGTCTTGAGTACGCCCTCCAGATCCGCGAGACCCACGGCATCTGGGGTGGGCTGAACGAGCTGGAGCGACGGCAGCTCCTCCGGGAGCGGGCCCTTCGGGCCGGCTGATCCGCCGGGCGTCGATGCCTCCGCTCCTCCCCGCGCGGCCTCTGTCACAATCCCGACCATGGGCATAGAGGACCTGCTCGCCACCCAGGGGCTCCAGCTGCCGCCGGCTCAGGCCCCCGTGGCCTCGTATATCCCCGTGCGGATGATCGGGGACCTGGCCTACGTGTCCGCGCAGATCCCCATGGTGGACGGGCAGATCCTCCACCCCGGCCACCTGGGTGACCGGGTCACCCTGGAGCAGGGGCAGGAGGCGGCCCGGCAATGCGCCCTCCAGGCGCTGTCCGCGTTGAAGGAGGCCCTGGGTTCGCTCGACCGGGTGCGCGGGATCATCCAGGTCATGGTGTTCGTGGCATCGGGACCGGGCTTCACCGACCAACCGAAAGTGGCCAACGGGGCGAGCGACCTGCTGGTCCAGGTGTTCGGCGAGACCGGCAAGCACGCCAGGGCCGCCGTCGGCGTGGCCGAGCTCCCGCTCGGAGCCCCGGTCGAGGTGGCGGTGTTGGCGAAGGTGGACTAGGCAGGGGGAGCGGGGGCCCGGGGGAACCGCAGGTCGCCGCGCCGAACCGTGACCTTCGCCTGATCGAGGTGCTCGAGGAGGGGCAACGCGTACTTCCGCGAGGTCCCCATGGCTTCCCGGAACGCGCTCACGGTGATGCCCTCTTTCCCCGAACGTCGGACCAGCGCCTCCGCCCGAGCCACGAGCCCGGGGGTCATCACGAGGTCGCGGGACAGCCTCACGAGCATCCCAGCCCTGGCGGCCGCGTCGATCACCTCGGGGGCGAACCCGGCGGAGGCCAGCTCCTTGACGGTCGGAGGCGTCGGCTCCGCGTCGGCGACGGCTCGGACCAGCCGGCCGGCTTCGTCCTCTCGTCCGGCCAGGGAACCCGAGTGGGAGGCCAGGCGAACGGTCGAGCCTTCCCTGACGACGCGTCCGGACTCGGAGAAAGCGCTCAGGAGAGCGTCGGAGAGGGAGTGATTCCCAGGCGCTCCGGCTTCCTCGAGGCTTCGAAGCACGAGGGCCCGGGCGCGAGCGAGTTCGAGGCCCTCGTCAAGTGGATGGTCCTTGTGGAACGCCGCCAGCGCGGCTTCCAGCGCGGCGCTCACCTGGTCGACCACATCTTTCGCCACCCACCAGGCTCCCGTTCGCTCGGCTCCGTCGATCGCCGACGGCCGGGTCCCGGTGAGGACGATCACGTCGGAGGCCCGGACCGCTCCCGTCTCGGAGACGAGGAGAGGGGGCAGATCCCCTCGCGCGGCGCGCTCGCGCCCGCCGAGTCGGAGAAGGGCCGTAGGGCCTGGGCGGATGGGGGGCTCGATGTCGAGGACGACGCCGCCGGCCACCGTCTCCCGCCTGCCCGCATCTCGGACCACGAACCTGTCGTGGACGTCCAAGACCAATGGATCGGAGACCCGGATGCGGGCGAAGCTTCCCTCCGGGTCGGTGAGCCCGCCGGTTCCGTACAACCGGATCCGCGCCCCTCGTTCGGCCGAGCCCGCATACACCTTGTAGGCCCCCCGGGTGGTGAGCGGATGGGCAAGCCCGCGTACGGGCCGGAGGCGGACCTCGAACGTCCGGGTCGGCCGCCACTGCCCCGGGAGGCCCAGAACGTCCCCGCGGCCCAGCCCCTCCCGGTCCACCCCGACCAGGTTGGCCGCCACACGCGAGACGGGTCGGGCCTCCTGGATCGAGCGCTTGTGGGTCTGCAGGCCGCGGATTCTGCCGGTACCCCCGGCCGGGAGCAGTTCGACCTCCTGGCCGACGACCAGCCGTCCTCCGGTCAAGGTGCCGGTCACGATGGTCCCGGCGCCGGTGACCGTGAAGATCCGGTCGACGAACAGCCGCTGACGTTCGTCCTCGGCCGGATCAGGCGCGGAGCCGACCATTGCATCGAGGGCCTCGGCGATTCCGTCCAACCCCACGCCGGTCTGCGACGAGCACGGAACGATCGGTGCATCCCCCAGGACCGTCCCCCGGAGCCGGTCGCGCACGTCCTCGATGGCCAGGCCGACGGACTCCTCGTCCACCAGGTCGCTCTTGGTGAGCGCGACGACGCCGCCATCCGCGCCCAGGACGTCGACGATCGCCAGGTGCTCCTCCGACTGGGGCTTCCAGCCCTCGTCGGCGGCCACGACGAACAGCACGAGTCGGACCGGTCCGACACCGGCCAGCATGTTGCGGACGAACCGCTCGTGACCCGGAACGTCGACTAACCCGATCTCCCTGCCCGAGGGGAGCGTGCACCAGGCGAACCCCAGGTCGATGGTGAGCCCGCGTCGCTTCTCCTCCGCCCACCGGTCGGGGTCGATGCCGGTGAGACGGAGGATCAGGGAGGACTTGCCGTGGTCGACATGGCCGGCGGTCGCAACCACGTGCAGCGGTGCCTCGGCCGCCGGCTCCAGTCGAACCGACCCTTCAATCATCGGCGAGGTCGTCGCCTTCCAGGGCGTATTGGATGGCACGCGTGAGGTCCGGGAGCGCCTCCTCCGTCACCGTCCGAACGTCGAACACCACACCCTTCTCGTTGACGCGGCAGAACACCGGAGGGCTCCCTGCGCGCAACCGTGCCGACATCACCTCCGGGTCGGGGACGCGGACCTCCACGGCCCAGGACGGGACGGCGTACCCGGGCAAGGACCCCCCACCCACCGTCGCCTCCGACGGGCGAACGTGCGCCCCCTCGAGCTCGCCGTCGAGGAGCTGGGCCAATCGCTCGGCCCGGCGCCTCACGTCCTCACGCGGCTCGTCGAGCATGCGCCAGACGGGAAGGTCCGTGTGCGCGCCGGTCGCGTACATCATCAACACGGACTCGAGCGCGGCCACCTGCATCTTGTCCACCCGGACTGCGCGGGCGATCGGGTTGCGGCGCAATCGCTCCACGAGGTCGGCTCTACCGAGCACGACCCCGGCCTGGGGTCCGCCCAAGAGCTTGTCCCCCGAAAAGACGACGAGGTCGGCGCCGTCACTGAGCGCCTCTCGCGCGCTTGGCTCGTCCGACGGAACGCCCGAGTAGCGGTCCAGCAGTCCCGAGCCCAGGTCGTAGAGGAAGGGGATGCCCGCCTTCGATGCCAACCCCGAGAGATCGGCCACGGATGGCGTGGCCGTGAATCCCACCACCCGGTAGTTGCTCGGGTGGACCTTCAGCACCAGGGCCGTCTTGGACGTGATCGCGGTTCGGTAGTCGGATGGCCTGGTCCGGTTCGTCGTCCCCACCTCGACGAGCTTGGCCCCGGACGCAGCCATGATGTCGGGGATCCGGAACTCGCCACCGATCTCGATCAGCTCGCCCCGCGACACCAGTACCTGCTTCCCCCGGGCCAGTGCAGCGAGGGAGAGAAGCAGCCCCGCGGCTCCGTTGTTCACCACGAGCGCCCCCTCGGCGCCGGTCAGGGCCGCGAGGATGAGCTCAGTCCGGGACGTCCGCCGGCCTCGAGCGCCGGTCACGCGGTCGATCTCGAGGTCGCTGTAGCTACGCGCGGCCCGCACCGCCGCCTTGGCCGCGCGGTCCGGAAGCGGCGCGCGGCCCAGCCCCGTGTGCAGCACCACTCCGGTCGCATTGATCACCGGATTGAGGCCGGTGGCTGCCCTGGATGCGAGGCCAACGGCTCGGGCCATGATGACGTCTTCCTCGGGCGGGTCGATCCCACGCTCCGCTCCTGCTCGCACGGAATCGAGGGTTTGGGTCAGGGTTCGCTTGAGGAGCGCGCGGCCGAACGTCTCGGTCGCGCGCTTCCCCGGCTCCGAGCGAAGCAGCGCGTCGACCGAGGGGATCTTCCGTCGAGGTGGCTGCGCCTTGGGCGTCATCGGTCCGAGCCTAGCGCGGGAGCGCGCTGGTGGCCCGTTCGAGCGAGGCCCCGGCGCCTCCCCCGGTCGCGTGGGAGGATAAGAGCCGGTGGATACGGAAGAGCGCCAAACATTCTCGACCGTCGCCGAGCACTGGATGGTTCGCGGCGGTGGCATCGACGTTGAGGTCGCGTCCCCGGGGACGTTGCGGACCGAGGAGATGATCCTCAATATCGGTCCGCAACACCCCTCGACCCATGGCGTGCTCCGGATCGTCCTCGAGCTCGACGGCGAGCGCATCATCCGGGCCGAGCCGGTGATCGGTTACATGCACCGGGCGGCCGAGAAACTCTCGGAGTTTCGGGACGCCCGCCAGGTCCTGGTGTTGATGAACCGGCATGACTGGTTGTCGGCCTTCAACAACGAGCTCGGATGGGTGATCGCCGTGGAACGCTCGGCAGGCATCGAGGTCCCCGAACGCGCCCAGTGGATCCGCACGATGATGGCGGAGTGGAACCGGATCCTGAACCACCTGATGTTCACCGGCTCCTTCCCCCTCGAGCTCGGCGCGATGACCCCGATGTTCTACGCGTTCCGCGAGCGGGAGATGATCCAGCACCTCATGGAGTCGGCGACGGGTGCGCGGATGCACCACTCGTACGCGCGGGTGGGGGGCCTGAAGGACGATCTCCCGCGGGGCTTCCTGAAGGAATCGGCCGAGGTCTTGAAGTGGGTTCGGAAGAAACTCGAGGACTTCGAGAACCTGATCATGGGCAACGAGATCATATTCGGCCGGACCAAGGGCGTTGGGATCCTCTCCTCGCAGACGGCCATCGCGTACGGCTGCTCGGGGCCCGTGCTGCAGGGTTCGGGCGTACCGATGGATCCGCGAAAGGACGAGCCATACGAGAAGTACGCCGAGGTGGACTTCGATATCCCGGTGGGAACGACCGGCGATTGCTACGACCGGCTGTGGGTGCTCGTCCAGCGGATGTGGGAGTCGTGCAAGATCATCGAGCAATGCATGGAGAAGCTCCCGGCCGGTCAGTACATCGCTCCCAAGCTCCCCAAGACCCTGAACCTCCAGGGTGAGGTGTACGTCCGCACCGAGAACCCGCTCGGGCTGATGGGCTACTACTTGGTAGGCGACGGCAAGCGATATCCCTACCGGATGAAGATGCGGACCGCGTCCTTCTCCAACGTCTCGGTGATCCCGGCGATGCTCCCGGGGGCGCTGGTTCCCGATCTCATCGCCATCCTCGGCAGCATCTTCTTCGTGGTCGGCGACATCGACCGCTGACCACCCGTCGGTCTATCTATCCATCGATCGACTCCGGGCGCGAAGCGATCCAGCCGGGCACGGGGAGGCGCTCCGTTGCCAGGAGCAGCCACTTCTGCCTCCCCAGGCCCCCCGGGTCGACCAGCAGGCTGGCCCGGCCGCGACCCTCCCACACTCGGGTGGCTCGCCCACCCTCGCCCTGGGCCAGGAGACTTCCCTGGCGATCGCGCTGGACCGCGTTCCACTCGGCGAAGCCAAGGGCGAGAAGCGCATCGCGTTGCGACGCGAGGCCGAGCGATCGAAGGCCTCCCCGTTCGGCCCCCCGGACGATCGCGCCGAAATCGACCCCGGTAGTGATGTCTGCAGAACCGGGATCGCGGAGAACGTCTTCCAGCACCCGATGCCCCCGATACCCGTGGACCTCGGTCGAGGGATCGCGCCCCGACCCGTAGTCGATAAGGAGCGCGTACCCGCGACGAAGCGTTGTCGCGAGCTCGTCCACGAACCGCATGGCACCGGTCGGGACGATGATCTCCTGGCCGGGTGCGAGCGGCCCCGGTTCGGCGGCGAGCTTCGCGAGGTTCGCATCGCAGGCCACGTCGACCTCGACGAAGCCGTTCCGGCCGGCGTCGATCCGGATCTCGACCACCCCATCCCCCGTTCCTCGAATCCTTCGGAACGGCAGGTTGTCCAGGAGCTCGTTGGCCACGACCACCATCGCATCGGGGTGGCCGGCATCACCCATGCGCTCGATGACTCGTACCGGCAGGTCCGCAAGCGTGGCGCGCGCACCGGGACTCCGCTCCACGACCGCGTAGTCCACGGCTGGTCCCCCCCGCTCGCCCAGCAGCCGGAGGAGGCTCGCGGCCAGGGTCCCGTCGCCGGCGCCCACCTCCACGAGAGGCAGGATCTCGGGCCGGCCCAGGAGCTCTCGCAGATCGAGGACCGCGCGCAGGAGGAGCTCGGCGAACACCGGGTGCACGTGCGGGCTGGTCAGGAAGTGTCCGCTCCGTCCCACGGGAGGCCGGTCGTAGAAGCCGCCGGGCCCGTACAGGGCAAGGTCCATGTACTCGCCGAACGAGATCGGCCCTCGTTCCTCGATGGCACGTCGGATGCGTGCCGCGACGGCAGCACTCACCTGACAAGGGTATCGGGCACGAACGAGAGTCGTTGCAGAGGGTCGCAAGCGCGACCAACTACGTCCACCTGGCAGAATCCCCAGGGTGAGACACGACGGCCCCAGCGAGCCTCGGCCGGCGGCGACGATGATCGCCGCGCGGCGGGGCGAGAACGGCGTGGAGGTGCTGGTACTCAAGCGGGGGAGCGAGCATCGGTTCCTCCCCGGCTACCTGGCCTTCCCAGGCGGAGCGGTCGAGGCGCAAGACGGCGGGCTGGCTTCCCGGTGGTTCGGCTCGCCGGCCGAATCGGGTCGAGCTTGCGCTGTTCGGGAGCTCATCGAGGAAGCCGGGCTCGCTCTGACGGCTGGGGGCCTGGTCTCGGTCGCCGGGGGCGACCGCGGGCTTTCGGCGGTTCACGCCTCACCCCCGTCTGCCGACGCGCTTCGGGAGATCTCGCACTGGGTGGCCCCCGAACAGGTGCCGGTCCGGTTCGACGCTCGTTTCTTCGCCGTGGACGCGCCCACCAGACTCGACCCGGATCCGGACGGCGCGGAAGCCGAGCGAGCGTGGTGGGCCCGGCCGGCCGACGTCCTCCATGACTTCGCCGAGGGAAGGTGCGACCTGTTCTGGCCGACGTTGAAGACGATGGAGGCCCTGGCCACCTGTGAGACGGTCGACGATGTGCTCGCTCTGCACGTCCCTCAGGTCGAACCGGACTGATGCGCATCCTCCGTGTCCTCGCCCCGAACCCCGGGATCCGCGAGCTCGAGGGCACGAACACGTGGATCGTGGGAGATGGGCCCACCATCGTGATCGACCCGGGCCCCGACGATCCCGGGCACGTGGGAGAGGTGACCCGCGAGGCGGGCCACCTCGCGGCGATCCTCCTCACCCACGACCATCCTGATCACGCTCCGGGCGCGGCAGCGCTCGCCGTAGCGACGGGCGCGCCCGTGTACGCGGCGCGCCCGCCCGAAGGCGGCAACCGTGTGGCGGATGGGCAGCGCATCGGGGCCCGGGATCTGGCGCTGATTGCGGTCGCCACGCCCGGCCACAGCCCCGACCACGTCGCGTACTTCGAGGAACGGCGCCGCTCCCTGTTCACGGGAGACGCGGTCCTCGGGCGGGGAACGAGCGTCATCGACCCGCCCGAAGGCGACCTCACTTCATACCTGCGCTCACTCCGGCGGATGGTGGAGCTGTCCCCTCGCGTGATCTACCCGGGCCACGGCCCCGCCGTGCTCGATGGCCCGGGGAAGCTGGAGGAATACCTGGAGCATCGGGCGGCTCGGGAGGAGCAGGTACTCGCCTCGCTCGCGGCCGGGCTGGCGACGCCGGAGGAGATTGTCCCGGCGATCTACGCCGACCATCCGGTCGACCTCCACGAACTGGCCGCCCGGTCGGTGCTGGCCCACCTGATCAAGCTGGAGAACGACGGCCGCGCCGAGCGGCGAACCGTGACCGGCGCGGTCCGGTGGACGCCGCTCGAGCCCCGAGCCTGTGTGCGGTGTGGGCGACCCGTGAAGGGCCGTGGGCTCCTGTGCGGACCGTGCAGCGTCGCGGTGCTCCAGGAGTCCGGCTAGGACGGGGAACGTTCGTACACCGAGACGTGCTTCCCGCCTCCGGTGAATCGCTCGCGGTTCCAGTCCCCCCAGCGTTCCCGGAGCCGAAGCCCGGCCAGCTCGGCCATGAGGTCGAGCTCGGGGGGCCAGGCGTATCGGAGCCAAGGGCGCCTTCGCCCTGTCAAGCCGTCGTCGTCGCCTCCTGATCGGCGGCCCGGGCCAGGGCACCGACGTCTGGGATGACGTAGCTGCGGCCCTCTGTCCGGATGAGCTTTCGCGCCGAAAGCGTGGCCAGGGTCCGGTTCACCGTCTCTCGGGACGCGCCGATCATCCGTCCCAGGTCTTCCTGCGTGATCGGAAGGGCCAGCCGCATGTCGCCTCCGTCGCGCACGCCGTGCCGTCCGGCCAGCTCGCACAGCGTTCGACACAGGCGCGTTGGGACGTCCTGGGCCAGTGCTTCCTCTAGCGCGCCCGTCGTGCGGTGAAGCCGCGAGGCCAGCAATCGCAGGAGCTCGGTTGCGGTGCCGGGGCTGCGCTCCAGCACCGCCTGCAGGGCCGTCAGAGGCACCGCCTCCACCTGCACCGGTCCGACCGCTCGGGCCTCGACCGGGGAGGGGTCTCCGAGGAGCGAGCATTCTCCGAACACGTCCCCCGGTCCGAGCAGACCCACCACGACCTCGCGTCCGCTCGCCAGGGTGGCCGCGAGTCGCACCAATCCGGCCCGCACCAGGAACAGACAGTCGGGGACCTGGCCCTGGCGAACGAGCGACTGGCCGTGAGCGAAGCGGCGAGCGGGGGAGGCGACATCGACGATGCGAGCCTCCATGCCTGGACCCTAGCGCGAGCCGGTGACATCCCCAGCCGCTTCGACATCGCCACGGCCCTCGGAGTAGGCTGACCCGCCAGCCGGATCATTGCGAGGGAGTCCGAGGCGATGGCCAAGCGAGAGCAGGAGGCCCTGGCTCGAGTCCCGCTGTTCTCCGGCCTCTCGTCGCGCCACTTGAAGCGCCTCGCCGACTCCATGCAGGAGGTCCGATACATGGAGGGGGCCTCCGTTGTGAAGGAGGGACAGGAGGGCGACAGCTTCTACGTCATCCTCCAGGGTGAGGCGAGCGTGGTCGGCCCGGGAGGAACGGAAGTCAACCGGCTGCGGCCCGGCGATTTCTTCGGCGAGATCTCCCTCCTCGACGGGGGAGCCAGGACCGCGACCGTCACCACGGAGACACCCATGACGATGCTGGAGCTCAAGCGGACAGAGTTCCTGCGCATGGTGGAGGACGAGCCCGATGTCGCGGTGAAGCTCCTCTCGCATACCGCGTCCCTGCTTCGACGCACGGAACGTTCGCTGGCCGGGTAGGCCGACCCGTGCGCGCGGAGCTCCACCGCCCCGATGCCCCCGACGCGGTCGTCGCCGTCGCGACCTGGGACGGGACGCAGGCCCGGCTCGAGGTGAAGGATCCCTCGGTTCCCGGTCTCGACCGGATCTTCCGAACCACCCCGATCGCGATCGACGACCCGTCGCTCCGCCATCCCGGCACTTCCGGGCCGGTCGTCCTCCAGCCGGGTGACCTCGAATGGTTCCGGGCCGCGCTCCTCACGCGGGCTCCGGAGCTCGAGATGACCGTGCGGTTCGTCTCGGGGGTCGTGGTGGGCGGGTTCGATCCCGCATCCCAGTACCGAAGCTTCGAGGAGCAAGTGGAGCGGCTGACGAGCTAGCCCGGCCTCACGTCCGGGTCTGGCCCACGAACGCCTTCCCCGGGTCGCAAAAGGACAGGAAGTCGCACCAACGGCAGTGCTCTCCGGGTGTGGGCTCGAACCGGCGGGCGCCGATCGCGGAGAGCCATGCCCGTACGCGATCGCGGATGGCTTCGGCGTCCTCCACGGCGAACGACACCTCGTCGCCGGTGGCGAGGTACAGGTAGGTGAGCGTCAGCTCATCCGGCCGCTTGCGCCAGACGTCGATGCAGGCCAGCGCGTAGACGTCCAGCTGGACCCGTGACAGGGGGTCGTCTTCGGGCTTCCGTCCGGTCTTGTAGTCGACCACCTCCCACGCCCCCTCGGGGACCCCGTAGATCGCATCGATACGGCCGCTCACCGTGAAGCCCGCCAGGGACAACAGGAAGGCGCGCTCGGCGTGGAGCGGGGTCATGTCGGCGAACCGGCTGGCCAGAAACGCATCCCGTAGCTGCTTGACCTTGCCGGGCTGGCCGGCGAGCTCCTCCGCGGTGAGGTCGGGCTCTTCCTCCAGCTCGATCAGCGTGGTCTGTCCCGACGACTGGCGCTCGATCCATGCGTGGACGTCGGTCCCGATCCGGGCCGCCGGACCGGAGAACCGGGGCAGGGGCCGGACCGAGCTCCAGTAGAAGCGCTTGGGACACCGACCGTAGTCCACGATCCCGCCGACCGACACGGTGGCCGGGATGCCAATCTGGTCGCTCGTCGCCGCCTCCCGTTCCAGCAGATGCCCGGCCAGCGTTCTCCGATCCGCCGCGAGGTCCTCGAACCGGGCGCGCTCCGTTGGATCAAGGGTAGCGAGGGCGCTTGCCCTGATCCCGCCCGCCGCGGCGGCTTCGACGGCGGCGCGTCGCCATCCTTCCGGGAACAGGGCGTCAGTCTCGTCCGGCCTGGCCGGCCCGGGCCATGTCCGGACGAAACGCTGCCGGAACCCCGCGAGTGGGTTCTCCTCCCTCTCCTCGCCCTCGATGTGGATGTCGGCCTGCTGGGTCCGCCGGGCCCACGTCATGAGCTCGGTGAAGAACCTGCCGACCGTCTTCGCGTTGATGTTCTCCCCGTACCAGATGGCGGAGGACAGGAACAGGCGGCGCTTCGCCCTGGTGAGGGCGACATACGCGGTGCGGCGCTCCTCGAACACCTCCTGGTCCCGGAGCGCGTCGACGAAGCGGTTCATAACCCCCTCGAACCGGGGGAGGAGATCGCGGTCGCGACGGAGCTCGATGTCGAGGGAGCTTCCCTTCCGCATGGGGTTCTGCTGGATCCGCGCATTGGGGAACAGGTCCTTGGCCAGCCCGGGGACGAACACCGTGTCGAACTCCAGGCCCTTGGCCGCGTGAACCGTCATGACCTTGACGGTATCGTCCTCGCTCGGTTGGACCGGCGACCATTCGCGGTCGTCCTCGATCGAATCCACGTAGTCGAGGAACGCCCGAAGCGTGAGCTCGCCCTCGACCGGTTGGAAGGCGTGCACTTGGTCCAGGAACGCCGCGAGGTTGCGCCGCCTGGCGGTCGATGCCGAGACGTCGACCTGCGCGTCGAGCTCAGCGAGCAGCCCGCTTCGACGGATGACCTCGGCGAGGAACTCGCCCACCGGACGGCGAGCCGCGTCTCGCAGCCCGCCCAGCTCGGCGTCGAACTCCTCCAGGCGAGCACGCCCCTCGTCAGAGAGACCCTCGACCTCTCCGAGGTGCTCCAGAGCCTCCGCAATGAGGAACGGCTGGTCCTCCAGAAGGTCCTCGTCTTCCGGCAGCCGCTCGCTCAGGCGGTCGAGGAAAGCGAAGCCGCTCTCGCGGGTCCAGGCCGCCACCCGCGCCAGGTCGCCGAGGCCGACGCGGTACCGCGGCCCGGTCAGGATTCGGGCCAGCGCGACGCCGCCGCCGGGATCGGCGGCTGCCCGCGCGTACGCCAGGACCTCGACGACCTCCGGGAGCTTGATCAGGCCGGCGAGTCCGATGAACTCGGCCGGGACCCCGCGGTCGGCGAAGGCCAGCTGGAGCGGCTCGAACAACCGATGGGTCCGGCACAGCACGGCACAGTCCCGCCACGACCCACCATCCTCGTGCAGGGCGAGGATGTGGTCCGCCACGGCCTGCATCTCCGCGATCTCGTGCTCGTACTGCGCCACCCGGACGAACCCGAGGCCGTTCGGCGGGTGCGGACGCAGCTCCTTGTCGGGATCGGGGCGCTGGTTCGCCGGGAGCGGCCCGATGACTTCGTCGGCCGCGCCGAGGATGCGAGCGCCGGACCGGAAGTTCGTGTACAGGGGAAGCTTGTCCGAAGGGGTTCCGTCGGCATTCGGGAACTGTGTCGGGAACTGCAGGAGGTTGTGCAGGCTGGCCCCTCGCCATCCGTAGATGTTCTGGTCGGGGTCGCCAACCGCGGTGACGGGATGGCCACGCCCGAAGATCCCCTCCATCAGCATGGCCTGGGCATGGTTCGTGTCCTGATACTCGTCGAGGAGGACAGCCTGGAACCGGGACCGATAGTCATCGGCCACTTCCGGATGCTCCCGGACGATCCGAACGGCGAGGCCGATCTGGTCGCCGAAGTCGATGACCCCGAGCTCGCGCTTCAGTCGACGGAACCCCTCGACAGCCCCCGCCAGTTCGATCCGCTCGAGCGCGGCTCGATGGGGGTCGGGGGACTTGGCGGTCTTGAGCCGCTCCAGGTTCGTTCGGTTGAACTCCTCGACCTCCTGGGGTTCCACCACGTGGTTCTGCAGCTGCTCGTCGAGCGAGAGGATGTTTGCCACGATGGTCGGCTGCCACCGCGTGGTGAGGTGATCGAACGTCATCCGGTCCAGGACCCGAGCCACGAGCTCCGCGCGCTGGGCCGGCGTGATGACCCGCTGGCCGGGCTCGATCCCGATCAGCATGCCGTGGCGATCGAGGACCTCGGCGGCGAACCCGTGGTAGTTGAGGATCTCCGGCTCCTCGCCCTCCTCCAGATCGAGGGTGCGAAGCGCACGCCTGATCCGGAGGAGGAGGTGCTCGGTGGCCTTGTTGGTGAAGGTGAGGCACAGCACGTTGCCTGGCATGACCCCTTCGTGGCCCCCGTCGATGAGTCGCGTGGCGGCCATCCCCAGGTAGATGACCCGAGCGGCCATGACCGATGTCTTGCCCGAGCCAGCTCCTGCCACCAGGACGTAGGGGACCAACGGCATGGAGATGGCGCGCCACTGTTCGGGGGTGGGTTCCGCTCCCAGGAAGTCCACGATGGCCTTGGGGTAGCCGGTCATGGGGTGGCCTCCGCGGCTGCGTTCAGCGAGATCGGCGCGGTGACGGGGAAGACCTCGCCCCCTTCGGGATAGCGAGAGCACATCGTCTGGAACCGGCAGAAGAAGCAGTTCGCGGTGGTGCTCGGCGCGGAGCGTCCTTCACGGTCGAGCCGGCGGACCGATTCGATGAGGCCGGACAGGCGCTCTCGCATCGCCCCCTTGTACCTCTCCTCCGCGCCCGAGACCTGCCACGACAGCGGGACGAGCTCCCACCTGCCCTTCTTGCCCGGCAGGTAGGCCAACTCCACGGCGTCGACCGGTCGGTAGGGGGCCAGGTCGTCGCATTCGTTCACCGCCAGGTAATAGATCCCGAGCTGCAAGCTCTCGGCCGGCCTGTCGGCGTTGTCGGCGGCGCCGGTCTTGTAGTCGGTGATCCTGCGACCGCCTTCGGGCACCGGTCCGATCCGGTCGATCTTCCCCTTGATCACCGCGCCCTCGTATTCGAAGCGGAACGCCTGCTCGGTGACTTCGGCCGGCAGGTCCGCGTAGCGCTCGAACCAGTTCGGGATCAGCACTCGGATGGCGTGGCGCCGTTCTGCCTCGGACACCGCGTACGACGGGAACCGGGCCTCCTGCCATCGCTCGTTCAACGCCTCGATGAACGCCACCTGAGTCCGTTCGACCTTGCCGTTCTCGACGTCCTCGATGAGTTGATGGATCAGGCGGCCCACCCAGGCCTGGTACCCCCCGCCGGGGTCCAGGCCGAGCTCGTCGCCCAGCACGAACTGGAGCTCGCAGTTCTCCAGGCGATCCAGGCGCGAGAACGAGAGGGAGAAGTGCTCCTTGGGCGGGGCATCCTGGGCCGTCCACTCGCGCTGGAACCACCAGCGGCCGGGGTCCTCGCCGAGGGCGAGGACCCCGGCCATCGCCGCGAGCCGCTCCGGCGCTTCGACCGTGGCGTCGCCCAGGATGCGACGCCACGCGGCCGCCGCCTCTCCCACCGACACCGGATCCGCTCCCCTGCTCATCGTGGCCTGGGTCCACGCCACGCCGAGCTCGTCGACGAAGCGGGACACCACGGCCTCCTCGGACTCCATCCCGTGCGGATCGCTCGCGGTCAGCACGACCCGCCGCCGAGCCCGTGCGACGGCCGAGCGGAACAGCCGACGCTCGTCTGCCAGGCGGAGCCGGTTGACCTCCGATCGAGAGCGGACGCCCTGAAGGGTGGAGAGGTCGAACATGGGCTCGGGACGGGTCAGGCTGGGGAAGTCGCCCTCGACCGCACCCGCCACCATCACGGTGTCGAACTCCAGCCCGACCGCGGCGTGTGCCGTGAGCACGCGTACCTCGTCGCGTCCCCGGTCACCCTCGGCGCCGGTAGCCGGGGCCCCCTCGCTCACCTCCGCGAGCTCTAGGAACTCCTCGATCGAGGGGCTGGAGGACGTGCCGACCTCTGCGACCAGCCGAGAGAAGGCCAGGACCGCTGTCAGGTCCACCCGGGCTTGCATCGAGGTCTCGGCCGCGGCGACCAGTCGCCGCGAATACGAGAGGCCCCGCCACAGCACGCCGAACGCATCGAGGACCGACCTCCGCCGTTCGCTCGCCTGCCGCAGAATCTCGCGCAGATCCGCAAGAGCGCTTCGTTCGGGGTCGGCGAGTCCCTCGTCGATCTCCAGGGCGGCAGCCGGTGGGTGCCCTCCGGCTCGCGTCAGGCGCAGAAGCGAGCGCGCGGCAGCCGGAGAGACGCCGCCGAGCTCGGAAGTGAGGACCGATTCGACCATGTCGTCCCGCCGACCGGCGTCGGCCACGACCCACCGCAGGGCGAGGATGTACGGAAAGGTCGCCGGCGCCGCGGACGCGGACAGTCCGCCCCCGGCCTGGCTGCGAGGGATGCCCGCGTCGTCGAGGGCCCGTACGAGCCCGCCGATGTGCGGCCCGTTTCGGCGAACGATCACGGCGAGCTCGTTCCACGGGATGCCCTCGGTCACGTGGATCCGCCGAAGCTCCCCCGCCACTGCCGCGTGCTCCTCCGACGTGTGCGGCAGACGCCAAGCCTCGACGAATGCGACCCCGCGATGGCGGTTCGGCAGGCGTACCAGGCCCGCCCCGAATCGCTCGACGAACCTCCCGATGGGCGCGTCGGTCATGCCCTGGAAGGAGAAGACGTGCGCCTCGGGGTCACCCGCCACCACCAGGCTGAGCGGGGAGAGCCGGGCTAGCAGTCGTTCCGCCGCCACGGTCGTGTCCTGAAAGTCGTCCACCAGTACGTGGGCGAACGGTCGGTCGGCGGCGGAAGCCGCCACCGCCGCCTGGACCACCAGCCCCGCGAAGTCCACCGCACCCTGCGCGTCGAGGACGTCGAGATAGCGACGGTAGAAGCCCGCGAGGTCTCGCCAGCCGGAGAGTCCGGCCTCGCTCGCCTCCTGAAGGATCCGATCGGGATCCAGCAATGCTTCCTGAGCCCGAAGGACGAACTTGCGTACTTCGTCGGCGAAGCCCTTGAGCGACAGCATCTCGCCGTACGCCGGCCACTCCTCGGCTCGCTCGCCGTGGAGCAAGTCCTGGACGAGCGCGAACTGGTCGGTGGCGTCGAGGATCCTGGGCGGCTTGGCGTACCCGAGGAGATCGGCGTGCCTGCTGACCAGCTGATGCGCCAGGCCTTGCATCGTGGTCACGCGAACGCCGGGGAGTGACCGTTTCAGCCGTCGGAGTACGGCGAGCTTGGACTCGTCCCTCGCCCGACGCGACCCGACCACAAGGGTCACCTGTTCCGGATCGGCGCCGTCTTCGATCAGACGTGCGAACCGCTCCCGCAGGACCACGGTCTTGCCGGTGCCGGCTTCGCCAACGACCAGGAGGGGACCGACATCGTGGTCGAGGATCCGCTGCTGCGCCGGGTCGGGTTGGAAGGGAGGGTTGGTCACGCGGCGATGCTACCGCCGAGGGGCGACAGCCCAGCTAGAAACTACGGCGACCTGCCCACCGAGCCACGGCGCCTCCAGTGATCGCGCCGACCAGGCGACCGTCATCGAGCACCAGCGCCGATCTCCCGGCCCCAAGACGAGCGACCGCCTGCTCCAGGGGTTCCGACAGGTCCACCGTGAGCACCTGGGACAGGGGGATCACGGCGTCTCGGACGGGACGGAGGGGATCCACCATCCCCACGTCCCGGGCGGAGCCGAAGGTGAGCATCCCGATCACCCGGCCGTCGTCCACGACGGGGAAGGCCTCGCCCTCGTGTCCCCGCAGGTATCGGTCGAGGGCCTCCGACAGGGACAGGTCTGCGGGGATGGGAGGCGGGGGCGCCTCCATCACCTCGGCCACGGTGGCCTGCGCCAGTCGCCGCCGCAATCCGATCTGCGCTTCCGCGGCCCGGGCCGCCTGGAAGATGAACAACCCGATGATGGCCAACCATACGCCTGGGAACAGTTCGCCCTGGACCACCTCGAACAGTCCACCCGCCAGCAGCAGGCCGCCGAGACCCATCCCGGACCACGCGGCGATCCGAGTTCCGAGCTCGCGGTTCCGGCTGATCCGCCACACCGCCGCCTCGAGCATGCGGCCGCCGTCCAGCGGGAGGCCGGGAAGGAAGTTGAACCCGGCCATCAGCAGGTTGACCCATCCCACATAGCCGAACGAAGCGGAAAGCGCTCCGCTCGTGCCGGTGGCCACTGACAACACCCAGAAGAGCGCGCCGAGCGCCAGGCTGGTCAACGGGCCGACGGCGGAGATCACGAAAGCCGGGCCGGGACCCTTCTCGTCGGATCTCGCACTGGTGAACCCTCCGAAGACCACCAGCGTGATGCCGAACACCTTGATCCCGTGGAGCCTAGCGGCAACGGCGTGTGCCACCTCGTGGAGGAACACCGAGCCGAAGAACAGGGCCGCCGCGAAGACGGCAAGCCCGAGGGCGGTTCCGCCCCGGATGTTCTCGAACTCCACGTTGAACTCGGCCCACAGGCTGTACGTCACGAGCACGGCGATCCAGATCCACGACGAGTCGACGTTCACCGGGATGCCCCAGATGGTCCCGATGCGCCACGACCGTCCGAACATGCCTCTCGCCTTCCCGTTCGCCGCTCCGAGCCTACCCGGCGCGTGGTCGAACGAACGTGGCCGGGTACCAGCAGGTGCGATGAATGGATCGGACGCTGCTACGCTGGGACGCGCGTCTGGCCCGGGCCACCCCTCCCTTCCACGCGGGCGTGCCCGCGGGTCCGGGCCAGACCCTATTCCTCGTCCAGGAGACTACGCAGTTCTCGCGCGTTGTTCACCGCATAGTTCCGGTAGCAGTTGTTCATCAGGACATGGGTCTCACGGGCCTGATCGGAGAGCTCCTTGATCTTCGGGACCCATTCGCGGAGCTCCGGCTCGCTGTACTCGTAGCGGAACCGCTCCGCGGCTGTCTCCGACTTCGTTTTCCAGGCCTTGGGGTCCCGCCCGTGGAACCGGACCATGGCCAGATCTCCTGACGTCGCCACGGCGACAGGAGGTAGGCTCGAGTCGAAACCCTGGGGCATGTCCACACACACGAACGGAAGGCCGTTGTCCTCCATGAACCCGATCGTCTCCTCCCGGTTGCGCTCCTCGAGCCAGCTCTTGTGTCGGAACTCCACGGCGATGCGGAAGTCCTTCAGCCGGTCACGGCACTCCAGGAGGTACTCCTTGTTCTTCCGGGCGATCACGAACCACTGGGGGAACTGGAACAGCACCGCGCCGAGCTTGCCCGCCGAGTGCAGGGGCATCAACGCGTCGTGGAACCGCTGCCACACCTGCTCCACGGCCTCGTCGGGCAATTGTTCCCGATACAGGTTCCGCTTCTTCTCGAGCTCCTTGGGGAGTTCGTCGCGAAGATCCGCGTACAACGATTCGCGCTTCGTCGGGTGATTCGTGAGGAGGGAGTACGCCTTGATGTTGAACGTGAAGTCCTTCGGAGTGCGGTCGATCCACAGGATGGCGTTCCGTTCCGAAGGTGGGAAGTAGTAGGTCGAGTCCACCTCGACGATCGGAAACTGGCTTGCGTAGAACTGGAGTCGGCCCTCCGCCGTCTTCGCCCCCGCCGGGTAGAAGTCGCTCTCCTTGATCAGCGTGCGCTCGGTCCAGCTAGAGATCCCGACCAAAGCGTTGCCCATCGGAGCAGCTTAGCGCCCGTCCTGCTGGGGGAATGTCGGAAACGCAAAGCGAGACGCCCGCCGGGGAGTTGTTCGGCGGGCGTCTCGCTGTTACGAGTGGGTCTGGCTAGTCGTCTCCGTCCTCGTTCTCACCCTGATCGTCGGCGTCCTCGCCCTGATCGTCGTCGTTCTCACCCTGATCGTCGGCGTCCTCGCCCTGATCGTCGGCGTCCTCGCCCTGATTGTCGGCGTCTTCGTTCTGGTCGTCGGCCTCGTTCTGGTCGTCGGCCTCGTTCTGGTCGTCGGCCTCGTTCTGGTCGTCGGCCTCGTTCTGGTCGTCGGCCTCGTTCTCGCCCTGGTCGTCGACCTCCACCGCTGGCGTGCTCACCACGGGCAGCCTCGGCGGTGTGCTCGAGCCTGCTCCGCTCCTGGCCAGGGCGGCGACCGAGATCCCACCCACCAGCACGAACGCCCCGATCGCCGCGGCGATCTTGAGCAGCAGCTTCGTCTTCATCGCATGAGCCTCCTCTCTGCTTGCGAACAGGATGGCGAGGGAAGGGTTACGGACTCTCCAAACGATGGTTAAGACGAGGGAAAGGATGGATGCGACTCAGTCGTCGTCCCCACCGTCTCCGTCGTGGTCTGCCCCCGGATCCACGGACCCCTCGTCGGAACCAGAGCCGCTCGATCCGGATCCCGGGCCCGAGTTCGAGCCCGACGCGCCGTCACCACCGACGTCGTCACCGGGCTGGCCGCCCCCACCGCCGTCCGTGCCTCGATCGTGCCCCCGGCCTTCATGTGGTTTGGAGGCTTCCAGATCGGGCTGTTCCAGGCGATCGCTCCGGAGGCTGAACGGCCTCACCGGCGTGGCGATGCCGTTACCGGCCACCGCGATGGCGGCTCCGATCAGCGCGCCAGTGAGGACCACGCCGGCCACCCCCCAAGCCAGGATATGGAGCGTGCGATTCATCGTGCGCCCAGCCTAGTCCGGCATTCGCTAGGAACAGGCTACGTCGCGGTGTTCAGGCGAACCTCGATCCTGGTTCCGCCGCCATCGGCCGGCTCCACGACCACCGTGCCACCCCATTTCTCAGCCAGCTCCCGGACGATAGCCAGGCCCAAGCCGGTCCCACCCTTGGGCGCTGTCCTCCCCCGGAAGAACCGATCGGTGACTCGATGTCGCTCGTCGGCGGCGATACCGGGCCCAACGTCCTCGACGGCGAGGAAGGCTCGTCCATCGGCCCGACCGGTCTCGATCACCACCGGCCCGGGCGCGTACGCCACCGCGTTGTCGATCAGGTTGTCCAGGATCTGGTCCACGTCAGCCCCCTCGCCGAGGGCCCGGCCGCCCTCGCCCCTCGCCGTGAGGGTGGCGCCCTGGCGCGAAGCGCGTTCGTCCCACCGCTCGAGAGCGCGATGAACCGCATCGTCGAGGTCGATCTCCGACGGACCGCCCTCCTCGATCCGCCGAGCCATCACCAGCAGCCGGTTCACGATTCCGGCGAGGCGGTCGACCTCGCTGTCGGCTGCCTCGAGCTGGCGGCGGACCTCCTCCGAGGGGTCGCCGGCCATGGCGGCTTCGATGCGGAGCTTCATACCGGTGAGTGGAGTGCGGAGCTGGTGGGAGGCGTTGGCCACGAACTCGCGCTGGGCCTTTACCGTCGCCTCCAGCCGGTCGGCCATGTCGTCGAAGGAGCGAGCGAGCTGCACGATCTCGCTCGCCCCCTGACTTGTTTCGGCGCGGGCGGACAGGTCTCCTCCTCCGAGGCGCTTGGCCACCGCGGCAAGCTTCGTGAGTGGCCGGGAGAACGATCCGGCGAGGGCGAACGCCACGAGGAGGCCTGCGCAGAGGGCGGCGAGCCCGATGATGGCCAGTCCGGCGATTACTCTTCGCACCCGGTTCTGGACCTCCCCCATGAGCTGGGAGACCCTGACCGCCCCGTAGGACGTCGCCTCGTCGACGATGGGCGCGGCGGCCACCAGGATGTCCTGCCCGAGGGTGTCGCTGTGCCGGATCTCCGAAGTGGGCTCGGGGGTCTGGAGCACGCGCATGAGCTCCGGCCGGCGGGGCGTAGCGTACTTCTCTCCGAGGTTCTGGCTACCGCTCGAGTCGGCGATCAAAACCCCGTCGAGGTCGATCACGATGACCCGTCCGTTCTGTTGATCGGGGAAGTGCCGGGTCACGTAGCGCTGAAGGATCGTAGGGTGGGCCGTCCGCTCGGAGCCGACGTTGGCGGCAACGAGGAGTGCGCTCGCCTCGGCGTTGGACTTCACCTCAGACTGCACCCGGCGCTGCAAGTTGATGGCCAGGGGGACCTCGAGCACGATGATGACGGTGACCAGGATGTAGGCGAAGGCGATGACCAGGCGGGTGCGGAGCTTCGTGACCCCTCCTATCCCGTGCTCGTGTCCTCGCTCGACAGATCGCCAGTCGAGGCGAAGCGGAACCCCACACCCCGGACGGTCGTGATGTACTGGGGTCGGGCCGGGTCGTTCTCGAGCTTCTTGCGAAGCCAGGAGATGTGGACGTCGAGGGTCTTGGTCGGGCCGAACCAGTGCTGATCCCAGACCTCGTCCATGATCTGCTCTCGGCGGAGGACCTCCCCCGCATTGGCCATGAGGAAGTGGAGGAGGTCGAACTCGCGGGCCGCCATGTCGACGGCCCGGCCTGCCTTGGTCACCGAACGTGAGGCCGGATCCAGGAGGATCGTGCCCACCTCGATCGCAGCCCGGCGCTCCGGTGACTTGCCGCGGCGCATGATGGCTCGGATCCGCGCAGTGAGCTCACGGACGGAGAAGGGTTTGACGACGTAGTCATCAGCCCCGAGCTCGAGCCCGAGCACTCGGTCGATCTCCTCGCCCCGCGCTGTGAGCATGATGATGGGCACGTCGGACAACTTGCGGATGTCTCGAGCCAGGTCGCGCCCGTCGCCATCGGGAAGCATCACGTCGAGGAGGATCAGGTCCGGGAGCTGGCGGTCGCACGCTTCGCGCGCGACCGCCAGCGTCGGCGCGA
>DASSSA010000034.1:0-2474 GCA_035701505.1 Actinomycetota bacterium | reverse complement strand
CAGGGATGGCGCTGAAGCGCGGCGCAGGCGCGGTGTTCTCCGCGGACCCGATCGCCCCGCGGCTGGAGCTCGCCCGGAGGCAAGGCGCGCTCCCCCTCGATCCCGACGATCCGGAACGTGCGCTGGCTCGCGCCGCCGGGGGAAGCGTCGACGTCGTGATCGACGCGGTTGGGGTTGAGACGACATGGGGGCTCGCGCTCCGTGCCGTCCGACCGGGAGGCCGCGTCGAGGCCGTCGGCCTCGGCGCGCAGAAGGGGTTCGTCGACTTCTTCGCCGTCGCGGGGAAGGAGATCCAGATCACCGGCTCGTTCGGCTGGACCGAGGAGGACTTCCGTGGCGCGATTGGCCTCATCGAGGCCGCAGAGATCGACACCGACGGCTGGCTGACCTCGGCGCCGCTCGCCGAGGGCCAGCGCGCGTTCGAGCAACTCGTGGACGGCGCGGAACTCTTCAAGGTCGTGCTCGTCCCCTGAGCCCCCGACCGCTGAGACGGAGGAAGCGCGCACCGCCGGCGGGGAGCGTATGTGACCCTGACGGACCGTCCTACACAGCAAGCTTGTTAGACTCGGCCCTGTTGCCCGGCAGGAAGCTCCGGGCCGAGGGGAGGCGGTGACCATGCTTCGGCGGGCTGTTATTGCCCGGTATCTGACCGCAGGGGCGTTGATCGTTGCGGGAAGCCTCGTGCCAAGCGGAATCGCGAAGGCAGCGCCGCCGCCCGCGCCAACTCCGTGCACCGGAGCCTCGTGTTGGTATCCCACTCTCAACAGCCGATGGCAGTATCAGCTTCAGGGGGTGGCGGCCTACGTCTCGACCGGCGGCATCAACGTGAACATCTCAGGGGTGCCGTTTACGGGGGGAGCGGCGGTCAGCCCATCGGTGTTCGACATAGACCTCTACGTCGACCCCGCGGTGGCCGGCAACAACACCACGATCAACACGGCCGCGCTGAATGCGATCCACGCCAATGGCGGCAGGGTGATCTGTTACCTGAGTGCGGGGACGTTCGAGCCCTGGCGACCAGACGCGGCCTCCTATCCCGACTCGATCAAGGGACGGTCGGTCGGCGGCTTCAAGGACGAGAAGTGGGTCGACATCCGTCAGACGAGCATCCTCTTGCCGATCATGGACGCCAGGGTCGCGAAGTGTAAGCAGGCCGGCTTCGACGGCGTGGAGTGGGATACGGTCGACGGTTACACGAACCGCACCGGCTTCCCGCTCACGGCGGCGGACCAGCTCTTCTACAACGCGAGCCTCGCGAACCTGGCCCACACCTACGGGCTCACCGTCGCGATGAAGAACGACGTCGAGCAGCTCGCCGATCTGAGTCCGTACTTCGACTACGCCATCAACGAGCAGTGTCAGCAATACAACGAGTGCGGTGGCTACACGACGTATTTCATGGACAACGGGAAGGCGGTCTTCCAGGTCGAGTACAAGTTGGGACTCTCGAAGTTCTGCCCACAAGCGAATAGCGAGAACCGGAACGCGATCAAGAAGACGTACGACCTTTTCGACACACCCTGGACCCCCTGCCGGTAGCAGGCCCGAGTCTGCGAGAGGGAGGTAGGCAAGGGCCCTCTGCGTGACGGTTCGCGCCGCCCAAAATTCACGATCTGCTAACCGAGCGTCCGGACCTCGGCCCGTTTCGAGAGCTCGACGGCCCAGCCCCGGTCGAGCCGCCCGGCTCCGGGCATGTCGGCGTTCGCCGCCGCTGCCCCCAGGGCCATCGCCAGCGCGTCGGCCCACGTAGCGCGGCGGTCGAGCGCCGTGACCAACCCGCCCAAGAACGCGTCGCCGCTTCCCACGGGGTAGGGACCTCGCTCGTACAACCGAGCCCGGAGCGCGGCGCCGCCCGGGGTCACCACGACGGCTCCCTCGGCGCTGCGGGTCACGATGGCGGCCCGCCCATCGCCGTCCATCCGCCACCGGAGTTCCTCAGCCGCTGCCTTCGCGTCCTCCATCGTGTCGATCTTGGTACCGAGGAGCGTCCCCGCCTCCTCCGCGTTCACCTTGACCACCTGGGGCGCCGCCGAGACCCCGAGGAGCAGGGCTTCGTCCCGGGCATCGAGGGCAACCGGGACCCCCGCCTTTGCACCCAGGCGGATCAGGCGAGCGTAGCCGTCGTCGGGCGCGCCGACGGGGAGGTTTCCCGAAAGGGTCATCCAGGCCGAGGAGGGCAGGAGGTCCCGGACGATCCCCTCCAGCTGCTCCCACCCCGCGGCGCCGATGTCCCATCCACGTTCGTAGAACTCGGTCAGGCCACGGCCGGTCAGATCGGCGACGGAGAGGGAGGCCCGGGTCTCGCCCTCCACCCAGGCGAAGCGGGATGGGACCCCTTCCGCGGCAAGGGCCTCCTCGATCCACCGTCCCGCGTGCCCGGCCAGGACTCCGGTCGCCGTCACCTCCGCCCCCAATGCGTGCGCGGAGCGGGCCACGTTCAACCCCTTGCCCCCGGGGACCTGGACGAACCCGGT
>DASSSA010000033.1:0-9438 GCA_035701505.1 Actinomycetota bacterium | reverse complement strand
CGAGATGAGCTGCCTGGAGAACAGCAAGACGAACCTAGGGTTGTTGCGGAGGTACCGCCGCCATAGGCGACGCGGCTCCGCAGCGAGGCGGAAGAGCCACTCGAGGCCGGCACCCTGCATCCACTGCGGGGCCTGGCGCTTGGCGCCAGCCAGGAAGTCGAAGGCTGCCCCGACGCCGATCATCACGGCCGGGATCCGCCCACGCATCGTGGCCATCCACCACTCCTGCTTCGGGCAGCCCGTTCCAACGAAAAGAACCCCACAGCCCGAGACAGCAATGGCCTCTGCCTGTCGCGCCTCTTCTTCCGCGCTCGAGGGACGGAAGGGCGGGCTGTACGCGTAAGAGATTCGGAGCCCGGGGTGGTCCGCCCGAAGACGCGCCACAAGGCGCTCCAGGACTTGCGGGGTTCCGCCATGGAAGCCTACCGGGATCCCCTCCCGAGCCGCGGCTCGGCACACCACGGGGGTGAGGTCCGGCCCGTAGACCCTCGTCGCGCCGGGGACGCCCAGCAGGCGGAGACCCCACACGAGGGGCATCCCGTCGGAGGTCACGAGGTCGGCCCCGTTCACAACCTCCCGGAAAGCGGGGTCGTCGTTGGCCTCCATTGCCATGTGGACGGTTCCAACGCACACATACCGGGACTCCCCGGTTCGCGCCCAGGCAAGAATGCGCTCGGCCGCCTCCTCGTAGTCCGAGGCATCCACCCGCATCCCAACGATGTAGCGGTGCTCGAGCACGAGGGCCACTAGTACGCGCCCCTCCGTGTGAGGACGGCCCTCGGAGTCTTCAGCAGGATGCGCAGATCGAGGGCGAGTGACCAGTTCTCGACGTAGAACCTGTCCAGGGCCAGCGCTTGGTCCGGGGTGACGTTGTTCCTTCCATTCACCTGCCACCATCCTGTGATACCTGCTCGCACCTCATGCCGGGCCGTTAGCAATTCCCGGTTGGCTTCAACCTGCTCAACGGGAAGAGGGCGCGGTCCCACGAGGCTCATGTCTCCGCGGAGGACGTTCAGCAGCTGGGGCAGTTCGTCCAGGCTGCACTTCCGGAGGAAGGCTCCGATCCTTGTGATGCGGGGATCGCTCCTTACCTTGAAAAAGGGAACCGTTGGATCAGCGTGCCCTTCTGGGAGTAGACGATTCGCGTTCTTCCGCATCGTCCGGAACTTCAGCATAGTGAAAGGGCGGCCCCCCTTCGTGACTCGCTTCTGTTTGAAGAGAACCGGGAGACCACAGCTGATGGCGATGCTGGTAGCGATGGTGATCGAGACGGGAAGTGTCGCGATCAGCAAGAGCGATGCGATCATGATGTCCAGCCCTCGCTTCACCGCCGACTGGAGCTGAATGGGTTTCGGAGGCGAGACCCTGAGGAGGGCCTTGGTGCGGAGCCACAGGCCGGAGAGGCGCGCACCCAACTCCGCAACGCGTGTTCCGGGTGCATTCGCTCCCACGATGGATGGACCGTCCAATGGCAACCCGGTCAGATCTCCCCCTGGGTTCTGGATCATGCGAGTGGGCAAGTCGAGTCCGAGGACCAGCATCCATGTGGCAAGAAGCCACCCCATCGACCGACCAGGGAGCCACCAAACGGTGGCTATGCCGAGCAGGAGTACGCCCACAGCGCTCGCCACATGGGCCTGGTGAACGCTCGTCTCGCCCCCCCAAGAAGTCGACGGTGAAGTCAAATGTGCCACCGTGAAGGGCGGGGGACTCGTCCTGGTCGGGCGGCGTGATGCGATCGCAGGTTCCGAGGTAGGCGAGCCACCACTGCCCCGGGTGGCAAGGCCGTGCCTGTTGATGCGGTGGAGATAACGACTGGCCCGATCGAAGGTTGCGCTTGTCGGCAGGGCCGCGGAGAGCTGTCGGGACTTCAGACTCAAGGATCGTGCGCCTACGATCCCTTTGAGCTGCTCAAACATGGAACGGTGGCGGGCGGAGTAGAGGCGGAAGGCCGCAAAGACGGACACCCAAAGGAGAGGGGCGGCAAGAGAGACAAGAGCGTATGTGGGGTCCATTGGCTGCCCGGAAAGGGCCAGATAGTTCGCCAGAAGCAAGGCAAAGACGACGCACAGAGCGTCCCCGATGGCCAGCCGCCCAAGGAGCCTGTCCCTTCCAAGGACCGTGGCCAAAGGGCTGTGGTCGGTCCTCAGCCCAAAGCCGCCGTCGAACCTCTGAACGACTTCATGGTCGCCCGAACCGGCCTCCAGGGTCTGGACGACCTGGAGATCGCCTAGCCCAGATCCAAGCTTCAAGTTTCCCCCTCCTTTGGAACCGCCGAGCACCGCGCCCTAGTCTGAGATCCCTCTAGCCAGGCACGCCATCACCCGATCCGTCCGGGGGGCCGCCTGGATCCAGCCGTCTACCGACCCGACAACATCGCGGGGGTCCGTGATCGCTATGAAGGCCTTAGACAGATGGCGCATGACTTGCCCATGGAAGTAACCAACTGTCCAGACCGATAGGTACATCGAACCCCCCTCCTAAGATTGCGTGCCGGCAAAACAAGGGCACAGGATAGAACGCGGACCGCGTTCATGTAAATGGGGGAGGCCAAATGGGGTACATAAGTAGGCCAAAAGTAGGCCGAAAGGTGTACGGAAGATGACCCAACGCGGAGCGCGCTCGAGCCGTAGCCGGGTAGATGGCAGGGCGGCCAGGTCATGGGCTGACAAGGAATCGATCCGAAACTTTCGCCAAAACCTCGCTGGATGCGCTAGTGACTGGCTGCGCCCGCCCCTAGACTGTGCTCGCCCGTCGGATCGAGTTGTTGTTCATAGTGCCCGGTAGTCCTCCCTCGTCGTTGCGCGACGGCCCAATCGGAGCGAGGAAGGCATGGAGCGTCTTGCCGCGGAAATCGGTCGAGCCCTGCGACGGGCTCGTCGGGAGCGAGGGCTCACCCTTCGGCAAGTCGGGCAGCGATCGCGCGACCGGTTCAAGCCCACATCCGTGGCGGGATATGAGCGTGGTGAACGCAGCGTCTCGGTCGAGCGATTCAGTGAGCTATCGGCCATGTACGGCATCCCACCGGACCGACTGCTGGCGGACGCGCTGCGCCGATGGGGAGGGCGCCCCGAAGTCGCTATCGATCCGACTCGCGTGGAAGGTCTCCGTGGGCCTGAGGCACGTCTCATCGCGGACTTCGTGTCAGAGATCCTGGAGCTCCGCGGCGAGCCTCGGCCCGAGTCGATCACGCTTCGTGCCGGGGACTTGGAGATCCTCGCGACGGCTTCTGGGCGACAACCCCAAGAGTTCCTCGAGGAGGTCCACGACGCGCTGCTCCAGGCTCTCGGGCCCTCAGACGCCCTTCAGATACGCCACCGTCTCGGACAGACCGTCGACCAAGTGGGTCCACGGGTGCCAGCCAAGGACCTCGGCAGCGAGCTCGACGTCGAGGGCGTTCCGCCGGACCTCCCCAGGAGGTAATGGGCCGCTGGCCGGCTGTCCGGTGAACCCGATGATCTCGGCGAGCATCCGGTAGAGGCCGTTCACGGAGGTCTCCAGGCCGGTCCCGATGTTGACCAGCCGCCCGCTCCCCCGGTCGGCCGCCAGGGCCAGGGCGTGTACGACGTCGTCGATGAACACGTAGTCCCTGGTCTGGTTCCCGTCCCCGAAGATCGTGGGCGTCTCGCCGGCCAGCATCTTGGAAGTGAAGATCGAGACCACCCCGGATTCGCCGAACGGGTCCTGCCGGGGGCCGTACACGTTGGCCAGGGCGAGCGCGGTGAAGTCGATCCCCCGGGACCGCTTGTAGTGCTCGAGGTAGTCGATGCCGACCTTCTTGCTGATCCCGTAGGGCGACCCGGGGCGCGATCCGGCCGCCGAGGACTCCTTCACCGGAAGCCGGCGGGCATCGCCGTACAGCGTGCCGCCGGAGGCGGCGTAGACGACCTTCCGCACGCCGATCTTGACGGAGCACTCCATCACGTTCAGCAGGCCCATGATGTTCACGCTGGCGTCGAAGGCCGGATCGTCGAGCGATCGGCGTACGCCGGCCTGGGCCCCGAGATGCATGACGACCTCCGGCTGGTGCCGCTCGAACAGTTGGAGCAGGCCGTCGGACCGCAGGTCCATGTTGAAGAACGTGAACTCTGGCCCGTAGCTCCGGGCCTCTGCGAGGTTGGCGATCTTTCCCGTGGAGAGGTCGTCCACCGCCAACACACGGTGGCCCTCGGCCAGGAGCCGGTCCGACACGTGCGATCCGATGAATCCGGCCCCTCCGGTCACGAGGTAGGCGATCACGCAAGCTCCAGCCCGGGATCGGCACTCACGTCCAACGGGGACCGGTAGCCGCGGGCCAGGCGGGAAGCCCCGACCACTGCGATCATCGCCGCGTTGTCGGTGCACAGCTCGGGAGACGGGAACTGGACGCCGAACCCCACCTCGGCCCCGGCCTTCTCCATCCGCTCCCGGAGTCGAGTGTTGGCCACCACGCCGCCCCCGAGGAGCACCGCCTTCACGGCGTGCTCCCTGGCGGCGGCGATGGTCTTCGACACCTGGACATCGACGATGGCCTCCTGGAAGGAGGCCGCGAGATCGGCGGTGTCGACCTCGCGGCCGGCACCCCTCTCGGCCTTCACGTGGCGGAGCACGGCGGTCTTCAGTCCGGACATCGAGAAGTCGTAGTTCCCCGTGTCGATCATGGCCCGGGGAAAGGCGATGGCGCCGGGATCGCCTTCCTTTGCCAACCTGTCGAGGGCCGGCCCACCCGGGAACCCCAGGCCGATGAACCTTGCGATCTTGTCGAACGCCTCGCCGGCCGCGTCGTCCACCGTTTGGCCCAGGACCCGGTAACGGTGCTCCTCGGGCATGTGCACGAGCATGGTGTGTCCGCCCGACACCACGAGACACATATACGGCGGTTCCGGCGGACCGTGTTCGATGAAGTTGGCGTAGATGTGCCCCTCGAGATGGTTCACCCCGATGAGGTCGGCCCCGGTCGCAACGGCGACCGCCTTCGCCGCGGCGATCCCCACCAGCAGGGCCCCGACCAATCCAGGCCCCACGGTCACCGCCACTCCGTCCAGGTCGGCGAACCGGCATCCCGCCCGGTCGAGTGCTTCGTCCATCAGCGGGTTCAGGGTCTGCACGTGGGCTCGGGAAGCCACCTCGGGCACGACGCCCCCGAACCGGGCATGCAGGTCCGCCTGGCTGGCGACGAGGTTGGCCAGGACGATCCGACCATCTTGGATGACGGCGACGGCCGTCTCGTCGCACGAGGTCTCGATGCCAAGGACCCTCACGGGCGCACGCTCACGGGCGAACGCCGTGGGGGAGCTGCTCGGCCAGCCCTCGCAATCGCTTCTGGTATTCGGGCCCGTTCACGTCGTCGACCCACATGACCAGGGCGTCCTCGTTTACCTCCTGGTAGTAGTTCTTGCGGACGCCGACGGGTCGGAAGCCGAACTTTCCGTACAGCCGCTGCGCGCCGTAATTCGAGACGCGGACTTCCAGGGAGACGGACTGCGCACCCTCCACGACCGCGTTCTGGATGAGGTCGTGGAGCAGGCGCATCCCGATCTTGTTCCGCTGGTGCTCCGGGTCGACGGCGATGTTCGTGACGTGGGCCTCCTCCCCATAGGAGATGAGGCCGCCGTACCCCACGATCTCCTTGTTCATCCGGGCCACCAGATAGCACCGGTTCCGACTCTCGGCCATCTCCGAGAGGAACAGGTTGGGGCTCCACGGGCGAGGGTAGACCTGGCGCTCGATGGCCATCACGCCGCGCAGGTGGCGGCGGCGCATCCGAGTCACCTCAAGCCGTGGCGCCTCGGGCTCGCTGATCCCAAGCGATCTCCGCATCCGACTTCCTCAGGTAGAGCGGCAACACCTCGAACGACCGGTCGGTCTCCTCCCGGATGAAGCGCGGGACGGCCAGCTCGACCATCGCCGACGCCTGCGGGTAGGCCTGCGGGGGCGAGGCGAACTCTACCCCCGCCCCGACAGCCTCGAGCTCCTTCCGATACAGGATGGCACCGTTGCCCACGAGCAGCACCTCTTCCCGAGCCGCTTCCAGCTCGGCGGCCAGATGGCCCGGCGGCGCCACCCCGTACTCGCCCAACCGCATCACGCCCCCCGGTACTCCCCGGTACAGCGCGTGAAACACCTCCCCTCGGCGGGCATCGATCACGGCCCCGATCAGCCGGCGCGTGTAGCGGACCCCGAAGGCCAGGACGTCGAGCGAGGTGATGCCCACGATGGGGACCGAGAGTACCTGGGCCAGGGTCTTGCCTGTCGCCACGCCCACCCGAAGCCCGGTGAACAGGCCGGGGCCCACGCCCACGGCGACACCGCCCACGTGCGACAGCTCGACGCCCGTCCACTCCAGCAGATGCTCGAGGATGGGGGCCACCCGGTCCTGCCGTGCCTCGGATGCGAGCTGCGTGGAGGCCATCACGCCCTGCTCGGAGCCGAGGGCCACCGAGGTCTGTGGGGTCGAGGTCTCGATGCCGAGGACGATCACGCCGCCCTCCCCCACGGCTCAGTGAGCCGCTCCAGGCGCTCCCATCGAGTGACCCATGACGGGCCTTGCCCAGTTACCACGATCCGCCTCGCGTCCTCGCCGCCGTTCAGGGTGATCTCCGCGAGCAGGTGGTCGTCGGGCAGCAGGCCCTCGACCGCGTCACCCCACTCGACGAGCAGCACACCACCCTCTGCCACCATCTCGTCCAGCCCGAGGTCCAGGACGTCCTGCACCCGCTCCAGTCGATACACGTCTACGTGGTAGATGCGGATCCGGCCCTGGTACTCGCGGACCAGTGTGAACGTGGGCGAGGCGACCGCCCCCTCGAACCCGAGGGCCCGAGCCGCCCCCCGCACGAACGTGGTCTTGCCCGCCCCGAGCTCACCGGTGAGCGCGATGGCGTCACCCTCCCGAAGGAGCGAGGCCACGGCCTCGCCCACAGCCATCGTGTCCTCCGGTGCCCGGGCGGTGAGCTCGAGCCGCATCAGAACAGGCCGAGCTGTTCCTCGACCGGCTCGGGCATCTCGGCCAGCGCGCGCTTGATCTCCTGGAAGTCCGAGCGCAGGGCGGCCATCTGCGTGGAGGCCTCGCCGCCCCCGCGGAGGATGGCCGCCGGGTGGAACGTCGGGATGACCGTGCGCCCCTCGAGCGGGAACCGCTGGCCTCGGACCCGGCTGATCGATATCGGCTTGTCCAGCATGAATCGGGTGGCGAAGTTCCCGAGCGTCACGATCACGCGGGGATCCACCAGCTCGATCTGTTCCCGGAGCCAAGGTGTGCAGGTCTCCACCTCGTCCGGCATCGGATCGCGGTTACCGGGAGGCCGGCACAGGATGACGTTCGTGATCCGCACGTCAGCTCGCCGGACGCCGATCTCCTCCAGCATCCTGTTCAGGAGCTGTCCGGCAGCGCCCACGAAGGGCTCGCCCTGCTTGTCCTCGTAGTAGCCCGGGCCCTCCCCGATGAACATCAGATCCGCGTCGGCGTTGCCGGTCCCGTAGACCACCTGGGTCCGGCCGACGGACAACCGGCACTTCGTGCAGGTCGATGCTTCATGTCCCGCTTCCTGGAGTGTCCTCATCTCGCCTCCCCCACCGACGGCGCTCCCGGGACGCCCGTCGCCCGAAGGACCCCTCGGCGGATGGACTCCGCCACGGCTTCGGCCGCCATCTGCTCCAGCAGGTCCTGCGGGGCGTCCACCTGGCCCGTCGCGAGCGTGAACACCGTGTCGCCGTCCCAGATTGTATGTGCCGGGCGCACGACGCCCGAAACGGCGTCGTGCGCCGACCCCGCCAGCAGGTGAGCCCGCTCCTTGCTCAGGCGGGCATTGGTCGCAACGACCCCGATGGTGGTGTTCGTCCCGGGCCCGTCGGGCCAGGGTGTGTTTGGCTCCGGCTCCTCCTCATCCTCATCGCCCATCGCCCCGGGGCGAACCCCCGCGAGGACCGCGCCGTCCTCGGTCAGGACCTCGCCCACGGCGTTGACGGCAAACAGCGCCCCGACGACCACAGAGCCCTCGGTGACGGAGGCCGAGCCGATCCCCCCCTTCACCTGCCGTTCCGGCCCCCGGATCTTGGCGACCGTGGCCCCGGTCCCGGCCCCGACCGTTCCCTCCTCCACCTGATCGGTGGCCGCGTCGCACGCTTCATACCCCTCGCTGGGGCCGGGACGGGCCTTCGGATCCCCGAGCCCAAGGTCGAACAGCGCCGCTCCGGGCACGATGGGCACCACGGCCACCCCCACTGCGAACCCGATCCCACGCTCTTCCAGGTATCGCATGACGCCCTCGGCCGCGCCCAAGCCGAACGCGCTTCCTCCGGCGAGGAGGACACCGTGCACTTCGTTCACCAACATCCCCGGCCGAAGCAGATCCGTCTCCCTGGTGGCCGGCGCTCCGCCGCGGACCTCGCCCGACCCCACCGTCCCGGCGGGGCACAGCACGACGGTGCAGCCCGTGAGGCCGCGGCGATCGGTGGAGTGACCGACCCGGATGCCGACAACCGCGGTGATCATGTCGTCGCCCCCCGCCGCTTCCGTGTGGTTCGTCGGGCCAGGGCCTCCGAGGAGAACCGGGCGAGCATGTCGTTGACGGCATCGGGCCGCTCCAGCATCGGCAGGTGCCCGGCGCCCTTCACGATCTCCAGGCGCGCGTTGGGGAGATCGCCCACCAGGATCATCGCCGCCGCGGGAGGCGTCACTCGATCGTGGTCGCCCACCGCCACGAGGGTCGGCACCGTGACGTTCGCCAGCACGTGTCGAACGTCGATGGCCATGAGCCCTGCCAGCCCGTCGGTCCACACTTGCGACGGTGCCCTGGCGGCCAGTCCCACGATGTGGTTCACCACCCCCGGCGATGGGTCCGGCCCGAACTGCGTTGCCCTGGCGATCAGGGCTCCCACGTCTCCCCGGCCGGCTACGACGTGGCGTCGGAGGCGGTTGACACGATCCGCGGCCTGCGACAACGACCCGAGGCGCGGGCGGTGCAGACCGGTCACCGAGCCCATCACTCCCTGCAGGAGGTTCGAAGCGGCCGCCCCGATCAGGGCCACGCCTCGAACCTTGCCGCCGAAGAGCTCTGGGTGGCTTTCAGCAGCGGCGAGCACCGCCATCCCGCCCAGGCTGTGTCCGACCACCACCGCTCGGCGCCTTCCGACCGTCGCCTCGATGACGGCTGCCACGTCGAGACCCATCGCTCTGAGCGACAGGTCACCCGATGTCGCGGGCTCGGACCGGCCGTGCGATCGCAGGTCGAACAGGACGCATCGGAACCGGTCCGACAGGCCGGTCCACTGATGGTGCCATGTGGTCATGTCCAGACTGAACCCGTGCACGAACACGAGCATGGGGTTCGTGGGATCCCCGCTGGCCCGCACGGCGAGCCTCGTGCCGTCGAAGGACCCGACGAAGCCCAGGTCGTCGGGAGGAAGCGCCGAAAGGTCCTGGTCCTCGTCGAGGTCCGGTCGGCGCCGGCGGAGCAC
>DASSSA010000032.1:0-8667 GCA_035701505.1 Actinomycetota bacterium | reverse complement strand
GCCGGTGGCGCGGGGCGGCGTGTTCATGCCCGGTGCCGCGCATGTCCAGCCCGCTCGCCTCGCTCGGGGACTCCGCTGCGTCCTGCTGGAGCGAGGCGTCCGGATCTTCGAGGGAACGCCGGTGGTGCGGTTCCGTGGCGGCACGCGCGCCGAGGCGGAGACGCCCCGAGGCGCCGTGACGGCGAGATGCGCGGTCATCGGCCTCGGTGCGTACGCCGCTTCGCTCCCGAGGTTCCGCCGGGCCATCCTCCCTCGGTCCAGCACGATCGTCCTGACCGCGCCGGCTCCCGAGAGGCTCCAGGACACCGGGTGGACGGGCGGCGAGGGGGTCTACGACTACCGTTCCACGCTGCATTACCTGCGGACCACGCGCGACGGCCGCATCGCGTTCGGGGGCGCCGGCGCGCGCACGGGGCTTGGCACGGGCCTCGGCCCGCGCATGGACTTCGACGAGGCTGCAGCCATGCGGTTGATGAGTGATCTACACCGATGGTTCCCGGGCTTCCGCGGCGTGCCGGTCGAGTGCGCGTGGGGTGGCCCCATCGACGTGACCGGGCTGCACCTGCCCGTCCTCGGCACGCTTCCGTCGGGGAACCTCCACTACGCGCTGGGGTTCACCGGCGGCGGCGTGGGGCCGTGTCACCTCGCCGGGCGGATCCTGTCGGGTCTGGCTCTCGGGGCCGATGACGACTTGACTCGGCTGCCGATCGTCGGTGCCGAGCCCAAGCCGTTCCCCACGGAGCCGCTCCGCTCGCCCGGGGCGCTCCTGGTGACTCGGGCCATCATGCGCAAGGACGACGCCGACGACGACAACCGGCGGCCGAACGGGCTTGTCGACCTCCTCGCTCACCTTCCCCGACGCCTCGGTTACAACCTCGGCCCCTAGCCGGGCACCTGGAACGGCTCGTAGCCGGGAGCGGTTCGCGGCCACGGGTTCGCCGACACGCGTGCGTCGCGCACCGCCCCCGCCAGCTCCGCGAGCATCTAGGAACGGCCTCGCAACCGCAGGCGGTCCACGACGGTCCCGCGCTTGAGGTCGCGGAGCACGACCGTCGCCGCGTTTCGCCCCGGCACCGCCATGACGCCACCGCCGGGATGGGTTCCGGCGCCACACAGGTACAGGCCGGGGACCGGCGACCGGTAGTCGCCGTAGAAGGGGATGGGTCGAAACGAGAACATCTGGTCGGGCGAGAGCTCGCCCTGCATGATGTTCCCGCCGATCAGCCCGAACCGGGCCTCGATGTCGGGCGGGGCCAGGACCTCCATGTGCTCCACGGCGCCGGCGAGGTTCGGCGCGAATTGCCCCACGGTCTCGATCACGCGCTTCCCGAACCGCTCGCGCTCGTCGTCCCACGAGCCCGAGCGGAGCTCGTACGGCCCGTACTGGCAGAACGCCAACATCACGTGGTTGCCCTGCGGGGCCAGGCCCTCCTCGTGGGCCGTGGGGAACACGACCTCCACGTACGGGTGCTCGCTGGGGCGCCCGTACTTCGCGTCGTCCCATGCCCGCTCGAGGTACTCGATGGACGGCGAGACGGCCGACAGGCCCATGTGGAGCCGGCCTTCCTGATCCCACGACGGGAACGACGGTAGCTCGGACAGCGCGACGTTCACCTTCACCGACCCGCTCCGCGTTCGATACCGCTTGATGTCGCGCACGACCTCATCGGGCAGGCGATCCTCCCCGACGAGGTCCAGGTACGTGGTGATTGGATGCGCGTTCGACACCACGCGCCGGGCCCGAACGAGCGAGCCGTCCGAGAGTTCCACGCCCACCGATCGGCCGCTTGCGTCGATGGCCACCCGCTGTACCTCGGCGTTCGTGCGGATCTCCACGCCGGCGGACTCGGCCGCGCGGGCGAGGGCTGTGGCGACCCCGCCCATCCCACCTCGAACCCACCCCCAAGCGCCCGCATGGCCGGCTACCTCGCCGATCCAGTGGTGCATCAGCACGTACGCGGATCCCGGAGACATCGGTCCGGCCCACGCGCCGATCACCGCCTGGGTGGCCAGGGCGCCCTTGACCCGGTCGTCCTCGAACCACTCGTCGAGGAAGTCGGCGGCGCTCATCGTGAACAGCCGGACCATCTCGTGCACGTCCCTGCCCGTCCAGCTTCGGATCTTCCCGGCCGTCCGGACCCACCGCGCCATGTCCCGGATGCGCACGTTCGGAGGCACGGCGTACAGCAAGTCCTTCAACAGCCCCGCCACCCGGTCGAAGGATCGGTCGAACTCCACGTACGCGTCGGCGTCCTTCTTCGAGAAGCGCGCGATGTTCTCGGCGTCGCGGGACACATCGCCCCACAGCGTGAGCGAGGTCCCGTCGGGGAACGGGACGAAGTAGTCGGGGGAGATGATCGAGACCCGGTAACCGTGCCGCTCGAGGTCGAGCTCCTCGACGATCCGGGGTGGCATCAGACTCACCACGTAGCTCGCGCTTGAGATCCGATAGCCCGGCCAGGGCTCCTCGGTCACGGCCGCGCCGCCCACGACATCCCGGCGTTCCAGCACCAGGACGTCGAGGCCTGCCCGGGCCAGGTAAGCGGCGCACGCCAGCCCGTTGTGGCCACCGCCGATCAGCACGACGTCGCGTTCGAACGCGCTCAAGACGGGCGGAGGGTACTGTCCGGCGATTCGGTGCGGCAATCTTGGCGGCGAACCGGGCCCGGCCGGGTTAGCGTCTTGTCGACGTGGATCCCATCCAACGGCGGGCCATCCGAAACGGCGTCGTGGCCGCAGCGATCACGGCGGTCACGCTGTTCGCCTTCGAGGCTGTTCGCCCCGAGGCCAGCCCACCCCAGGCCACGCCACCGTCGGAGACGGCCTCCCCCTCCCCGACATGCGAGGTGAGCTGGGACGTGCTCCCGAGCATCGATCCGGACCAAGACGGTAACCAGCTCCTGGCCGTGGCCGCCGCACCCGACGGGCAGATGTGGGCGGTCGGTGGCTTCGGCCCCCCGGAGGCGCCCGCATACACCCTCGTCGAGCGGTGGGACGGCGAGCTGTGGGTGGTGACCCCGACGCCGAATGCCGGGAGCGTGAACGTGCTGAACGCGGTGACCGTGGCGGGGCCCGAGGACGTCTGGGCCGTCGGGCGGAGTTCGGACGGCGTCGAGGACCTTCCGCTAATCGAGCGATGGGACGGGATCGAGTGGAACCTGTCCCCCGTTCCGGTGATCGAGGGCGGTGCGGCGCTGTACGGGGTGGCGGCTGCCGGCAGGACGGTGTGGGCCGTCGGCGCGTCGCGGAGCGGCGACCTCGGCGCGGAGCAGGCGCTGATCTTGCGATGGGACGGAAAGGAATGGAGCGCCGAGACCCTGCCGGCCCTCCCGGTGCCGAGCGTCATTCGGGCCGTCACGGCCGTCTCCCGCGATGACGTCTGGGCTATCGGAGCGCAAGGGGATCGTCCGCTCGCGCTCCAGTTCACCGGCAAGCGATGGCGCCGGATCCCCGTCCGCGGGCGCGGTCAGCTCGTGGCCATCGCGCCGGGGCTCGGCGACGGCGCGTGGGCGGTCGATTCGTCCATCCTTCGATGGGATGGGACCGCCTGGAGGAACGCCGGAGCAGCCCGACGCCAAGGGGTCCTTCAGGGGATCGCCGCGGTCTCGGCCGAGGAGGCCTGGGCGGTGGGCTCCAGCCCGGGCACGAGGAACGGCGTCAACCGGGCACTTGTCCAGCGTTACGACGGCGCCGGATGGTCCATCGTTGAGGGACCCGGCATCCCCGGCTCCGATGTATTGATGGGCGCGGCCGCGGCGCCGGACGGATCGGTGTGGGCGGTCGGCTACCGCGACACCGCCAACCGCCGTGCTACGTTGATCGGCCGGGGATCGGTGACCTGCGCCTGAAGCGAGTTCGCGGAGTATAGCTCGCGGTACCGCCTGTGCACGCGGCCTAAGGAACGGGTAGTTGATACGGCGCCGGGCCCCCAGGCTGCTCGGCCACCACGTGCACAACCACGATGGTCTCCGCCACGCGGTCGCCGAATCGCTGCCTCTTCGGCGATCGGTTGGCAACGATGAATCCCAATAAGTAGGGGACCACGTAGGGGAAGGCATCGAGGAACCTGAGGGCGTTCCGGATCAGCGCTGCCTCGAGTTCGATGGGCAATCCATCCTCGGTCACCACGATGAGCCCGGTAGCCCGCTTGCCCACTGACGCCCCGTACTTGCCCTCCATCAGCGTCATGTAGGCCATCCACAGGACCATCGCGAGGAGGATCGGCGGGGCGCTGAACCTGATCCGCAGGAGCCCGTTCGATGAGTTGAAGCCGTCGGAGAGCAGGGCGAGAGGGATAACGACCACCAAGGCGAGCAGCAAGTCGACGGCTAGGGCCTTGGCCCGCATGCCGAGAGGAGCGTAGGAGGGCTCCCAGGCAGGAGGCGGAGGTGTGAACCGGACGCGGGGTGCCGCAGCGAAGTCCGGGAGACTGCTCGGCGGGGCCCACTTCTCGTTCGCGTCGGTCGGATCCATCCCTCATCCTGCTCGCGGCGGCGTGGTCACAGCGGCAGGGCCGCTCATCCAGCCATCGGGACCTTGGCCGTGGACCTTGAGAGCCCGAACCCAACTGCCGACCGGCGGACGAGGATGGCAAGTGTGCCTACGTGCCGTTCAGGCAACCGGCCACGTCGCGAGGCAATCCCGGGATCGTCAGGCCGCCGCCCCCCTTCACGAAGTCGTAGGGGATGCCCTCCCAGACCCCCGGAAGGCCCGGATAGGCCTTCGGCGTGGTGTCCGCGCTGTTCCACTGGAAGCCGATCCAGTTCGGCGACCGCCACCCGCGCGATCCATAGGATGCGACGGCCGAGATGCCTCGCCCGAACCGGCGGGCCTCGACCAGGAAGCGGCCCTGGAACGCCGGGTCATCCTTCGCGTACAGCTTGACGTACCACCGTTCCACCTCCGCGATGTAGCCCTGCTCGGAGGGTGGGGACTCCGGACCGGTGAACTGCCGCATGTCCACCACGACGAGGGGACCCTCGATCCCCGTGGTCCGCCGGATGATCTCGAGCGGCTGGAGGTAGGGCCTCGAGTTTCGGGAAGGGGTGACCCATCCGTCGATGCAGGTGGCTGCGGCGGGGCCGGCCGTCGGCGGTGCCGTGACAGGCGTTTGCGGCGGGGGGACCATCGAGGTGGTCGGACCGATGACGGTCGGTGACACCGGTGGCGGAGGGGTGGGCGAGAGCGAGTCGACGCCGTCTGCCCCGCCACACGCGACCAGGGGGACGACCACGACGATGGGCACGGCGAGGCGGACCAGGCGCGTCGTCACTCCAGCTCCATTCGGTGGGATCAGCGGAGGATATCGTTCCTCACGTTCCTTGATAGCCTCGGGCACCCATGCCACCCCCTCATGACTCGCCCGCCGCGGAGCCGCACGGGGGATCCGGATTCGAGCGCGTACTCCACGAAAGGTTGTCGCGCCGCCGATTCCTGACCCGGTCGGCGATGGGGATCGCCGGAGCGACATTGTTCTCCTGCACAGGCGGCAGGATCATCCCGAAGGTCACCGACACCACCCCGACCATCGACACGCGATGGCCCATCAAGCGGGTGATCTACCTGATGATGGAGAACCGGAGCTTCGACAACATGTTCGGGCAGTACCCGGGTGCGGACGGGGCCACCGTCGGGCTGCTGGCCGGGAAGGAGATCCCGCTGATCCGGTGCCCTGAATGGCTCCCCGGCGACCTTCCTCACGACCGGGCGGCCCACCTGAACTGTCTGAACGGGGGGGGGCTAGACGCGTTCGACGGCGGCATCTACGGGCCCGTGTACGCCTATTCGCAATATGAGCCGGACCAGGTGCGCAACTACTACGCGTTGGCGCACGACTACGTACTGTGCGACAACTTCTTCGCCTCTGTCGGCGGGCCCTCGTACCCGAACCACTTCTTCTTCGTCGCCGGGCAGTCCGGGGGAGCTATCGACAACCCCGAGAACATCGAGACCACGGTCGTCGGGGAGAAGAAGTTCAAGAGCTGGGGGTGTGACGCCGTCGGCGACGACGTCTTCGTCTTCGTCCTGGACGACAAGGGGAACCTGACGAAGCACGACTCCTGTTTCGACTTCCCCACGGTTCCGCAGCAGCTGTCGGAGATCGGTGTGGACTGGGCCTACTACGCCGCCGTGCCCGGGCAGGCCGGGTACTTCTGGAACGCCCTGAACGGGATCGGCCCGATCTTCCACACTGACTCGTTCCACGAGCACACGCGGCCCGTGGGCAAGCTGTTCGCCGACATCGAGGCGAACAGGCTTCCCGCCGTCACCTGGGTCACGCCGCGCTTCGAGCTTTCCGACCATCCCCCGTTCTCCACGTGCTTCGCCCAGAACTGGGTCACCGACATCGTGAACGCGGTGATGAGGAGCGACGCGTGGATGCACACGGCCATCTTCCTGGCCTGGGACGAATGGGGTGGGTTCTACGACCACGTCGTGCCGCCCGAGGTGGACGGCCTCGGCCTGGGCATCCGCGTCCCGGCGCTGGTCATCTCGCCGTACGCGCAACGCGGGATGATCGACCACGAGGTGGGCGAGTTCTCCACGCCGCTCAAGTTCATCGAGGACAACTGGGGCCTTCCGCATCTCACCCCACGCATCAACCGAACCCACAACTTCGAGCACGTCTTCGACTTCGGCACGAACCCCCGAACGGACGCCGAGCCGCTCGGCCACCTGAAGTGCTACGGCAACGCCTTCGACTTCCCGGAAAGCTATCCGGGCTGGGTTCCCGGAACGACCCCCGTGACCAGCCCGCTCTAGCGAAAGGTCCAGTTCCGCCGGGGGACGACCAGGGCGTCGACGGCGACGCAGCCGTCGACGCCCACGATCACCGGGTTCGCGTCCAGGGCCTCGATGTGATGACCGAGGTCGTGGGCCAGCCAGGACATCGCGACCACGGCCTCGGCCAGGGCGGCAAGGTCGGCCGGCGGCTGGCCACGGACGCCGCCGAGCAACGGCCGGACCTTCAATCGGTCGATGAGGCGCGTGGCGCGGGCCGCGTCCAGCGGCGGCAGGGCCAACCGCCGGTCGTTCAGGACCTCGACCAGCACACCGCCCGCGGCCACGAGCACCAGGGGCCCGAACTGTTCGTCACGAACGATCCCCAGGTGGATCTCGACGCCCGGCGCTGCCATCGCCGCCACCGCCACCTGGGGCCCAAGTCTGTCCGCCAGGTCCCGGTAGGCGGCTGCCACTTCGGCCGCGCGGACCAGACCCAGCCTCACCCCCCCGACATCGGACTTGTGCTCGATCCCGGGCATCGCCGTCTTGAGGGCCACGGGATATCCGATGTCCCCGGCCGCGGCCATCACATCGTCGAGGGAGCTCGCGATCTGGGAGCGGACGGTCGGAACCCCGTAGTCCGACAGGAGACCGAGCGTCTCCGGCTCGGAGAAGGGTCCTTCGGCCGACAGCAGCGTCTTCCATCGCTCTTGGGTTTTCGTGTCGGCCGGCGAGGTTCCGGTGAGCGCCGGAAGAGCGCGATGATCTCGAAGGTCGAACAGGTGGCGGAACGCCGCGAGCCCGGTCACCGTCCCTTCCAGCACGGGGATCCCAGCTTCCTCGAGCCGCTTTGCGTCGCCGCGGTCGATCCCACTTGCGAAGTTCGAGAGCATGGCGAAGGGCTTCCTCGTTTCGGGGAACACTTCCTCGGCCATCCCGATGTACCCCTCGAAGGGCTGGTCCTCGGTGGTCAGGTCGACGCTGAACGCCAGCGCCGCGGTGTCGGAGTCATCCAGCAGCGCGCGCATGCACCCCGTCACCACCTCGTGCGCGTCACGACCGGTCCCCCAGAAGTCCAGGGGGTTGACCGGCAGGAGCCCGTGCTCGAGCAGCTCGGTCAACCTCCTGGTGGTCGCCTCCGAGATGCTCGCGAGCGGCACCCCCACGGCCGCCGCCGAATCGACCATGAGGGCTCGCTCGCCCCCGGAGTCGTGGACGCTGGCAAACCCGCCGGGGCCGGCGCGCCGACCCGAGCCGAGCAGCGCCAGCGCGTCCGCCATCTCGTCCAGGCTCTCGACGCGCAGCACCCCGTGGGCCTCGAACAGGGCCTCGTACGCTCCGTCCTCTCCGGCAAGCGCTCCGGAGTGGGCGGTCACCATGCGCCGGGTCAGCGCCTCCTTCCCCACCTTCAGGGCGACCACTGGGACGTCCCGGTCGTTCGCCGCTCGGAGCGCGTCGACGAACGCAGCGGGGTCGCGGATCGACTCGAGGAACAGCCCGACCACCTTCGTGCTCTCGAGCGACAGGGCGTAGCCGATGTACTCGGTGGCCGTGGCCGCGAACTCCAGCCCCGACGAAACCGCGATGTTGAACGACAGACCCCGATCGTTGTGCAGCAGCGCGGAGAAGGCGGAGCCGGAATGGCTGACGAACGCGATGGGGCCGGGCCGGAGCCCCTTCGGCTCGTAGAACCCCAGGGCCCGCACGCCCTTCTCCAGGTTGGCGAACCCCATGCAGTTGCCTCCGCACACCGCCATTCCGGCGCCGCGGGCGATGGCCGCCAACCGATCGGCGAGGGGTGGGGTGTCCTCGCGCGGGGCCTCGTAGCAGCTGGCGAAGATGACGGCCGAACGAGCGCCGGCGTCGGCCGCCAGGCGTAGCTGTTCCTCGAGGAGCGGGTTCCCCACCGCCAGGATCGCCAGGTCGATCGCCGACCCGATCTCG
>DASSSA010000031.1:0-9204 GCA_035701505.1 Actinomycetota bacterium | reverse complement strand
CACACCGCCTCGGAGTTGGACGACGAGGGGCGGGAGCAGATCAGGGAGATGGTGGCCATGCCCAAAGTCGTGGCCGTCGGTGAATGCGGGTTGGACTTCTATCGGATGCGATCGCCGAAGGAGGATCAGGAACGAGCCTTCGTTTTCCACATCTCGTTGAGCCGTGAGACCGGGCTTCCGGTTGTGGTTCACGTTCGCGATGCGTGGCCGGCCGCCCTGCAGCTCCTGGACGAGGGTTCGGCGGAACGGGTGATCCTTCATTGCTTCAGCGGCAATGCGTCGATCGCCAGGGAGTGCGCGGCCAGGGGGTGGTTCCTGTCCTTCGCCGGCAACCTCACGTATCCGAAGAACCGGCAACTTCGAGAGTCGGCCGCCGCCACCCCGCTCGGTCAACTTCTGGTCGAGACCGACAGCCCGTTCCTGGCACCGCAGGCCGTACGGGGCCGCGACAACTCACCGGCGAACGTCGTCGAAGTGATCCGGGAGATCGCCGATGTTCGCGGAACCACTTTCGAATCGGTTCGCGACGCGACGTCGGCGAACGCGCGGGCGGTTTTCCACCGGCTTGAATAAGCGTTCGCCGGCGCGAGGACCCTCGAACAGACGTTCGCTTTCAAGTTTGCAGTGAGGGTTGAGGGTTGATAGCGTGCCGCCAGTGCTCATGGAGGCTTCGGCCCGGCTGATCGCCGGCGTTCCCCCCGAGGCCTTCTTGTAGTTGGGGGGAAGGATGTACGTCCGGCCGACTCGGGTCCGCCGATTGCGGATCCGCAAGGCGACGGGGAACGTCGCGTTCATCGTCGCTGTCCTCGCCGTCGGCTCCCTCTATCTGGCTCTCGAGAAGAACGTGACCCTGGTCGTGGACGGCCACCCGCAGGCCGTTCGGACCCTTAGCTCAAACGTGGGACAGCTCCTCAGCGCGCGGGGCATCGTCATGGACGTAGAGGGCTCCGTGGCCCCGCCGGCGGCGACTCCCCTCGCCGACGGCATGACGGTCGTGGTGGACACCAGCGGTCTCCGGCAGGCCGCTTCCGGTGTGGGGGTCTGGGTGGTGGATGGGGTGACTGGATCGTCGGCGAAGCTGGCTGTCCAGCGCGAGAATTGGTTCTCCGCGGGAGGACCGGTCGGGCCGACCCGGATCGTGGACGCTCGGGTCGTCGTGAAAGGGAAGACTCACGACGTGCTCACGAACGCGGCCACCGTCCGGGAGCTCCTCTCGGCCATGGGGATCGAGCCCGACAGGAGCGATCGCGTTCTTCCGCCACCCAGGACCCCCCTCCTCGACGGTGCGTCCGTCCGGTTCGTCGACATCGATGTTCGGATGCGACACGTCGTCGTTCCCATCCCGTTCCATACCATGACCACGTACTCGGCAAGCTTGACCCCGGGAGCGGAGAAGGTCACGCAGTCCGGATCGACGGGAAGCATGCTCGTGACCTACCAGGTCAAGGTGGTGGACGGGCGGGTAGCGCGAAAGATGGTCCTTGCGCGCAAGGTGCTTGAGACGGCTGTCCCCACGGTCCGCGTGGTCGGGCGGGCCGTCTCAGTGGTTCATGGCTCGGAGACGGGCGAGGCTTCTTGGTACGGCTTCGCGCCCGGCTCCGGCTTCACCGCCGCCCATCCCTGGCTCCCGTTTGGGACGGTGGTCACGGTGACCTATCTCGCTTCCGGCAGGAGCATCGACGTGGTAATCAACGATCGTGGACCCTTCGGCGGACGAGTCATCGACCTCTCCGATGAGGCCTTCGAGGCCCTCGCGCCGCTCGGCCAAGGGGTCATGGACGTCCGCCTCACCTGGTAGCTCCGGGCTGGGCCGCGCGGCCCTGAAGGATCTCGCGGCCCGCTACGGGATCCATCCCTCCAAGGCGCTGGGGCAGAGCTTCCTGGCCGATCCCAATCTGGCCCGGGCCATCGTGGCCGACGCCGGGATAGGGGAGGGCGATCGGGTCCTGGAGGTCGGTCCGGGCCTCGGCTCGCTGACCGTAGCCTTGGCGGCGACGGGAGCCCACGTGCTGGCGGTGGAGCTCGACCGGGCGCTCGTTCCGGCCTTGCGGGAGGTCCTGGCGCGCTACCCCCTGGTTCGACTGGAGGTGGGCGACGCGTTGAAGATGAACTGGGACGCCGCGCTTCCTTCCGGTGACTGGACGATGGTGTCGAACCTTCCCTATAACGTCGCGGTACCACTGCTGGTGAACATGTTGGACAGGGCCCCGCGGATCATCGAGTACCTGGTGATGGTGCAGCGCGAGGTGGGCGAACGCCTGACGGCCCAACCGGGTGAGGACGCCTACGGCGCCGCCAGCGTTCGGGTGGCGTACCGCGCCCGCGCCGAACTCGTTCGGCGGATCCCTGTCGACGTCTTCTGGCCTCGGCCGAAGGTGGAGTCGGTCACGGTGCGCCTCACCCCTCGGCCCGCGCCGGTCGACGCCGACCGGGCCGCGCTCTTCCGCGTGATCGAGCAGGGGTTCGCGGAACGGCGGAAGACGATGGGGAACGCCCTCCGGCGTCTGGGCCTCGACGCGCCATCGGCGGCGCGCATCCTTTCCCAAAGTGGTGTGGAGCCCGGCATCCGGGCCGAGCGGCTGGGACTCGCAGAGTTCGCCCGGATCGCGGAGGCCCTTCGGCGAGAGGGAGTCCTCCGGTGACCCGGCGGTCCGCCGTCCGGCGCGGGGCGAACGCCAAGATCAACGTGTTCCTCCGCGTCCTTCGAGCTCGGGAGGACGGCTATCACGACATCGAGAGCCTCGTGGTGCCGGTCTCGTTGGCGGACCGGATCACCGCCCTTCCCGCCGACGAGCTGCGAGTGACCATGAAAGGCGTCGACGATCTTGCTCGCACCGTGCCGGTCGGCGGACTGAACCTCGCCCTGGTCGCCGCGCTCGCCATGGCCGACGAATGCGAGCACGCGGGCGGAGCGGAGGTCGAGATCGAGAAGCGGATCCCCGTGGCCGCGGGGCTCGGCGGCGGGAGCGCGGACGCCGCAGCGACCCTGGGAGCGCTGAACGAACTGTGGGGGTGCCGCTTGGATATGGAAGCGCTCGTCGACATCGCCGCGCGGGTGGGGTCCGACGTCCCGGCCATGCTGGCCGGCGGCCCGGTGTTGGTGGAGGGTCGAGGTGACGTGATCGATCCCGCCACCGTGGATCGGCTGTGGTGGGTTCTGCGCTCATTCGATTTCGGCGTCCGCTCGCCCGACGCGTACCGCTGGTGGGACGAGGACCGGGCTTCGTCGGGGCCTGACCCAGCTTCGCTCCTCGTGGCCGCGACGAAAGGCGACCCCGAAACGTTGGGGCCCATGCTGTTCAACGATCTGGAGGGACCGGTGTTCGAGCGGCACCCCGACCTGGCCGAGGCCAAGGCCGCGCTGCTTCGAGCCGGAGCGCTGGGCGCCGTGATGAGCGGGAGCGGATCGTCGATCGTGGGGCTGGCACGCGACGAGGCCCACGCGGGGTCGCTGGCCAAGCGGTGGGCCTCGGCGCGGGTGATTTCCGGGCCGCCCTGAGCGTCTACGGGATCGGGTGCCGGTTTCGCCTTGCTCCGTCGGCGATAATCGGGAGGCGGTCCGGGGTGGTCTAACGGCAAGACGCGGGCCTTTGGAGCCCTCGATGGAGGTTCGACTCCTCCCCCCGGAACTTGTCCCGGAGAGGTGGCCTTGCCAGAGTGCCCGGGCCCCGGTACAAAGGATTCGCCGTAGAACGACGAAGGATGTCCGTGCCCGAGAAGACCGTTCCCTCACTTGCCGTCGTCCTGCTCGCCGCGGGCAAGGGAAAGCGATTGAAGTCCAGGCTCCCCAAGGTCCTGCAGCCGATCCGAGGCCGGCCTGCCCTGTGGCACGTCGCCCGGGCGGCGATGGTTGTACGGCCGCGTCGGCTGGTCGTGGTGGTGGGGCAGGGAGCCGAGCGGGTCGAGGAAGCCGTGCGGTCCTGGGGCCTCGACCCCGAGCCGGTCTTCGTCCGCCAGTCCCAACCGCTCGGGACCGGCCACGCGGTGGGATCGGCCGAGGAGGCCGTTGGCCGAGTGGCGGAGGTCCTGGTGATGGCGGGCGACGATCCCCTGGTCGAGGGACGGCACGTCAGACGGCTCATCGGCGTGCACCGTCGAACGAAGGCGGCCGCCTCGATCCTGACGACAGAGGTCGATAGCCCCGGGGGATATGGGCGCGTCATCCGCGACGGCGCCCGGCTGATCGGCATCGTCGAGGAAGCCGACCTCACGCCTGCGCAGCGCGCCGTCCGCGAGATGTCCACGCTCGTCTACGCGTTCCGCAGGGATGACCTGTATCGGGCCCTGCCGCTCGTGGGGAGGGACAATCGCCAGCACGAGTACTACCTCCCCGACGTGTTGGGGATCCTGATGGACAAGGGCGAGCGTGTCTCGGCGGTGAAGGGTGACTTCGGCGGTTGGGCCGGGGTGAACTCTCGGGAGACCATGGTCGCCCTGGACCGGATGATGCGCGAACGGATCAACGCTCGGCACACGGCGAAGGGGGTCACAATCCTCGACCCGGAGACGACGTTCATCGACGTGAACGTCCGGATCGGGCCGGACACGGTCCTGCACCCCCTGACGTTCCTCGAGGGCGACAGCCGGATCGGCTCGGGAGCCGAGATCGGGCCGGCCACGCGGATCGTCGACTCGCGCATCGACGACGGGGCCGCCGTCCAGTTCTCCGTGGTGCGGGGGTCGAGGATCGGTCGGCGGGCCGTCGTCGGCCCCTATGCTCACGTCCGTCCGGGGACGGTGCTGAGGGAGGGTGTCAAGGCCGGCAGCTTCGTCGAGATCAAGGCATCGGAGGTGGGCACGGGATCGAAGGTCCCACACCTGTCGTATGTGGGCGACGCCAGGATCGGCAAGGGCACGAACATCGGTGCGGGGACCGTCACCGTCAACTACGACGGGTACCGTAAGCATCGGACCGTCATCGATGACGACGTACGGATCGGGTCGGATACGATGCTCGTGGCGCCGGTCAGGGTGGGGAAGGGCGCGGTCACGGGTGCGGGATCGACGATCACCAAGGACGTTCCCGGCGGCTCGCTCGCCGTCGAGCGCTCGGAGCAGCGCGTGGTGAAGGGTTACCGCAAGCGGAAGGACGCCGACGCAGCGGCCGGGGGGAAGGCCCGGTCCGGCGGGAGTGCGGGATCGAAGGCGAAGGGGAAGCGTTAAGGGGGACCCCGTGGAGATCGTCACCAAGAAGAAGATGATGCTGTTCTCGGGGACCACCCACCCCGCGCTGGCCGCGGAGATCGCCGGCCACCTCGGCATCCAGCTATCCCCATGCAAGATCTCCCGGTTCGCCTCCGGCGAGATCTACTTCCGGTCCGAGGAGAGCGTGCGGGGCACCGACGTGTTCGTGATCCAGACGCACGCCGAACCCGTGAACGAATCGATCATGGAGCAGCTGGTCATGCTCGACGCCATGAAGCGGGCGTCGGCGAAGAGAACCACCGCCGTGATCCCGTACTACGGCTACTCGCGTCAAGACAAGAAGGGGTTGGCTCGGGAGCCGATCTCGGCGAAACTCGTAGCCGACCTCGTCACGGTCGCCGGGGCGCAGCGCGTGGTCTCGGTCGATCTGCACAGCGGCCAGACGCAAGGGTACTTCGACTTCCCGTTCGACCACCTGACGGCGCTCCCCATCCTCTCCGACTTCCTCTCGGGCGAGCTCGGGCTGCACGACGAGAACGTGGTGGTCGTGGCCCCCGACGCCGGCCGGATCCGAACGGCGGAACGGCTCAGGGAGCACCTCCATGCGGACCTGGCTTTCCTGTACAAGCGGCGGTCCCGTCGAGAGGCCCACAAGATCGAGGAGATGGCGGTCGTCGGTGAGGTCGACGGACGTCCGTGCATCCTGGTGGACGACATGATCGACACCGGCGGCACGGTGGCCAAGGGCGCCGAGGCCCTAGCCCAGCAGGGCGCCGGCCCCATCTACGCCGCGGCCACGCACGGGGTCCTTTCCGGCAAGGCGGTGCAGCTGCTGGAGGAGGCTCCCATCAGTGGCGTGGTGCTCACGAACACCGTGCCGATCCCCGAGGAGAAGCAGTTCGCCAAGCTGCGAGTGTTGTCGATCGCTCCCCTCATCGCCAGCGCGCTTCGAGCGGTGTTCGAGGACACCTCGGTCTCGGAGATCTTCCGGGGCGAGAACCAGCTCTGAGGCGCCGGCCTCGGTCGAGATGACCGGGCCGTTGGTACGATTCGCTGTCGAGGGAAGCGCGAAGCACCGGACGGCCGAGGAGACGAACAGAACCAATGGAGCTGAAGCTCAAGGCGGAGAGGCGAGGGGAGAGCGGAAAGGGCGCCGCGCGTAAGCTCCGAGCGGCCGGTCGTGTGCCCGCCGTGCTGTACGGCCACGGCGTGGGGCCGGTGGCCGTGTCGGTGGACGCCAAGGATCTGTTCCATGTCCTCCACGGCAGCGCCGGAACCAACGTGTTGGTGGACCTCCAAGTCGACGGCACCCAGCACCTCTCGCTTCCCCGTGAGATCCAGCGCGACCACGTCAGGGGTCGGTACCTGCACGTCGACTTCCTGGCCGTCCGCCGCGACGAAACGGTGACGGTCTCGGTGCCCGTCCACGTCGTCGGCGAGTCGCCCGGGGTGAAGGCGGGGGGCGTCATCGAACATCATCTCTGGGAGCTGCAGGTGGAATGCCTGCCGGGCGACGTGCCGGATGGGATCCAGGCCGACGTATCGAAGCTTCAGGTGGGCGACTCACTCCGGGTCGCCGACCTCCTCCCTCCCCGAGGAGTCACCGTCCTCACTCCGCTCGAGGAGAGCGTGGTCGCCGTGGTGATCCCGCAGGTCCGCGTGGTCGAGGAGGTCGAGGCAGTGGCGGAGGAGGGCGAGGAGGCCGCGGCGGAGGAAGGCGAGGCCGCTCCGGCTGAAGAGGCTCCCACCGAGGAGGGTGGCGAGGGCTAGCTCGGCCATGCCGAGCGATCCGGCCCCGCTCTGCGTCCGATGACTTGGCTCGTCGCCGGTCTGGGCAATCCGGGCCGCGGCTACGCGAGGACCCGGCACAACGTCGGTGCCATGGTGGTCGAGGAGCTGGCGCACCGTGCGGGTGGGCGCTTCCGAAAGGCCCGGTTCGTGCCCGCCGACGTCGCCGAGATCACCGCCGAAGGCGAGCGCGTGCTCCTGGTGAAGTCCCGAACGTTCATGAACGAGTCGGGGCCGGTGTACGCCTCGGTGGCCGGGAAGCACGACATCCGACCGGACCATCTGATCGCGGCGCACGACGACCTCGACCTCGTCTTCGGGTCGCTGCGGGTGAAGTTCGGGGGCTCCACGGCCGGGCACCACGGTCTTGACTCGCTGGTGGCCGGCCTTCGGACACCCGACTTCTACCGGCTGCGCCTGGGGATCGGACGGCCTCCCGGGAGGCAGGACCCCCTCGACTTCGTCCTCCGGCTCTTCTCCAAGAAGGAAGAGGAGGTGGTCGTGGTCCTGGTGGACCAGGCCGCCGATGCCGCGCTATCGCTCGCCAGGCACGGCCTGTCCCCTACTCAGGACCGATACAACCGGTCGGGACCGAGGTCGAATGACTAGGGACTACACCTTTCGACCTACGCGGCTAGAGGCCCCGGGGGACGGGTAGGCGTCACCCCAGCCGACCGACATTCCATCCCCCCGACCGATGTACCCCACCCATCGGATGGGCAACACTCCAGCCCGGAGGTGGTTCGATGCGGGCGAAGATAAGTCGCATCCTGCTCTCCGGTGCCACGTTGGCCTCACTGCTGATGGCTGCGGGCGCGAAGTGGAAGGTGTAGAGCCGGTCATGGAAAAAAGGAGGATCACCGTGCGCGTGCGCCGGGTCCTGTACGCCTTCAGTTGGCTCGTCGCCCTCGCTCTCGCGGTCGGGGCCGGCTGGAAGGTCTAACGGGACATCTGGACAGGTGCCCCCGGCATATCCCGTACGTGGGACGTGCCGGGGGCGATCCACTCGACGGCCTCCGACGAACGACCGACGAGACGAACGGGAGACGCTGGTGGCCTTGATGCTCGCCCCCCACGAGCGGCCATGCGCCTGATCGCAGCCTCCCTCGCTCTCGCCGTCGCCATCGGCTATCTGCTCGGGGGACGGCTGTCATCGGTGGCATCACTGCGGGTCAGGTGGCAACCCCTCGCCATCGTGGGGCTCGCGCTCCAGGTGATCCCCGTCCCCGGGCGCGCCCTGTCACTCGGACTGCTCTACGTCTCGTTCGTGCTGCTGATCGCCTTTGGCCTCGCCAACGTGGCGGCGAGGGTGCCGGGATCATTGCTGATCCTGATCGGCATCGCGTTGAACTTCACGGTCATCGGGCTGAACCAGGGCATGCCGGTGACCCGCGACGCCCTTGTGGCCTCGGGTCAGGGCGAGACCCTGGCCGTACTGCTGCATGACGGCGGAGCCAAGCACCACGTGTCAGGGCCGGACGATCGGCTGCTGTTCCTCGGTGATGTCCTGCCCATCCTCCCGATCCGGATGGTTGCGAGCCCGGGTGACCTGATCGCGTACGGCGGCGTGGTGTGGCTCGTCGTTTCGGCGATGCTCGGCCGGTTCGCGTCCTCGAGGGAACGATCCGTGGGAGTGGCGGTACTCCCCAAGAGCATCCACGACATTGGTTGACGCGACCTCGCCGAAGGGCTCGTCCGGGGTCCTGGACTCGGTGCAGGCCGACCCGCCCACCCGGAGCATCCGCATCGTCCTCTACGAGCTCGCCGTCATCCTCCCCCTGCTCGGGTGGCTCGGCTGGTCCTTCACCCGGACACCCATCGACGTAACGGATCCGGAATTCCTGCTCGAGTGGCTCATCGCCATCGCCATCGTGGACTTGTTGCCCGTCCCGACGCCGATCGGCTTCCCATTCAGCCTGAGCTTCCCTCTCCAGCTCTCGGTGGCCCTGATCTACCCGGCTCCCGTGGCCGGCCTGGTGACGCTACTCGGGAGCAGCGACAGCAGGGAGTTCCGTCGGGAGATCCCGTTGCTCCAGGGCGTGTGGAATCGGTCCCAGATCGCCTGGTCCGTGGTCATCGAGAGCTTGTTGTTCCATCAGCTCGGGTCGCTGAAATCACCTTGGTTCGAACTGGGGCCGGCGGTCCTCCTCTGCGCGTTCATTGGGTACGGGGTGAACACCGTGCTCGTGGCGCTCCACCTGCACGTGCGGACGGGCCAACCGACCCTGGGCATCCTCCGGGAGATGCACGTCGGGGTGTTCGGGGAGTTCG
>DASSSA010000030.1:0-4112 GCA_035701505.1 Actinomycetota bacterium | reverse complement strand
AATGCCCGAGCATATGGACTGGCGGGGTCGCACTCCAACGCTTTGCCGATCCATTCGAGGGCTCGATCGGGCTCCCCTGTACCGAGATGCGCCACGCCGGTTGGCCAGTGGATGTGCGCCGACCGAGGGTGGACCTGCGCGGCCTTGTGGCCGAGGGACACGGCCTCCGCGTGTCGTCCCAGATGCGTGAGCACGATCAGGTACAGCCAGGACGACTCGTGGGCTAGGGGATCGAGGTCGAGCGCGGCCGCGGACTGGGCCACGGCCTCATCGCCGCGCCCGAGCCGGGCCAGGAACAGCCCGAACCAGGCTCGGGCAGTGGCGTTCCCAGGGCTGAGCTCGATGGCCCGCCGGTAGTGCCGCTCGGTTGTCTCCCAGTCCCAGTCGGCGTATTGGGCGATGAGCCCCAGGACGAGATGGGCCTCACTCAACGTGGGCTCCAGGCCGATCGCCCGCTGGGCCTCCCGTCTGGCGGCAGGGATGACCTCGGCGGGCGGCACGTAGCCGAAGATCGTCAGGTAGGTACGAACGATGGCCAACCAGGCGGAAGCCTTCCCGAAGTCGGGATCGAGGCTCACCGCTCGTTCGAACAGCTCCATGGCCTGCCGAAAGCCGTCCGCGGACTGCTGATGCCAGTGGTAGCGGCCCTGCAAGAAGGCGTCGTACGCGTCCATGCTGGTCGTCTGACGAGGCACGGCGATGACCGGCCGACGGTCGAGCTTGCTCTTCAGCACCGAGGCGATGGCCTGGGCCACCTCCTCCTGAACGGCGAAGATGTCCCGCCGGTCACGATCGTACCGACCGGACCAGAGCTGGTAGCCGTCGGCCACGTCGACCAGCTCGGCCGTGATGCGGATGCGATCGCCAGCTCGCCGTACGCTTCCGTCAACCACTGCCTCCGCGCGGAGCTGGCGCCCGATTTCCCGGATGTCCTCGACGCGCTCCCGAAGGGCGAACACAGAGGTTCGAGAGATCACCCGCAGACCCTCGACCCTGGCCAGGGAGTAGATCAGGTCCTCAGTGAGCCCATCAGCGAAGAACCGCTCATCCTCGCCCGGGTTGCGGCTCTCGAAGGGAAGCACGACAACCGACGTGAGTACGGGCGCCCGCCCCACTCTCATCTCCTCTGAAGGGGGCGGACCAACCACTAGGCTCGGGTCATGCACCAGAATGCGCTCCTCGAGCTGCTGAATGTCGCGACCGGGATCGACGCCGAGCTCCTCCGCTAGGGTCTTTCGAAGCCTCTGGCACGTGCGCAGAGCGTCGGCCTGCCTTCCGAGCCGGTACTGCGCCAGCATGAGCTGGCCGAACAGGCGTTCCCGCATGGGATGGAGTGTCGTCAGCTTCTCCAGCTCCGTCACTACCTCGGAGTGCCGTCCACAGGCCAGGTCGGCCTCGATCCGGTCCTCGAGGGCATCCAGCCGCAGGTTCTCCAGCCGAGCCGCTTCGACCGAGGCGAATGGGTAGTCAACTACGTCGGCGAGCGCATCGCCCCGCCAGAGACTCAGCGCATCACGGAAAAGGCGAGAAGCACGATCAGGCTGCTCGGGAAGGAGACCCCGGGCCTCGTCGACCAGCCTCTCGAACCGCAACGCGTCGATCTGTTCGGGATCGAGCTGAAGCACATAGCCGCCTGGCCCCGTAACAAGGATCTGCTGGTCAGCCTCATCGTGGAGGACATCGCGTAACTTCGAGACGTGATAGCGGACGGTCTTGACACCGCTTCCCGGGCGACCGCCCGGCCAGAGTTCCGTGAGGATCCGGTCGGCGGACAGGACACCGCGGGGATGAAGTAGGAAGAGAAGCAGGAGTGCCCGCTCCTTCGGGCTGTCGAGGGGCAGCCGCTCCCCGTGCCCTAACACCTCGAGCGGGCCGAGTATGCGGAATTCCATGGCCCCTCCTGCGAGGATGGGCCTCACCGTACCTCCCTAGGGGGCGAGAGGCCAGACAGGTTAGGCGCCGGCTGACCGCCATCTAATCCCAGCCTGGCCGCCTTCCGTTTCGCACCCAACACACAGGGGGCACGCTTGCGGCCTGCAACGAACGGTTCGTTGCGACGGAGGAGGGGGTTGGCATGAAGGGATCCATCCGTTCCCGAGTCCGGCAGCTGGTCGTCGCCGCGTCGGCTGCCGCGGCGCTCGTCCCGATCGCGGCTGGATCCGCCAGCGCCGGTTCAGGACCCGGAACGAACTTTCCGGAGCAGGCGGGGGACAACGTCGCCCAGGCATGTGAGTCGATCCTGACGAACCCCGACCGGGCCCTGAACTTCCTGACGGGCGAGCAGCACATGTCGGATCAGGCGGCGGCGATTCTCATCGCTCAGTACATCGACGCCTGCCTCGGCGGGTAGTCGGGGTGCCCAAGAACGGTCGCTCCCCGGTGGAAGCTGGGCGTGAAGAGATAAGCGACGGGGCGGAGGCCCTCGACCCGCGCGTCAACGACAGGTCCCTCGTCACCTTCTCGGCGAGGGAGATAGCTCGGTTGATCGCCGCGGGGGAGGTCTCCGCCCTGGAGCTCCTCCAGGCCCACGTGGAGCGGATCGAGGCGGTGAATCCCAGGCTGAACGCGGTGGTCCTCCCGCTGTTCGAGGAGGCGTTGGCGCGGGCGGCGGAGGCCGACGCGGCACGATCGCGTGGGGATCTCCTGGGTCGGCTCCACGGAGTCCCCGTCACCGTCAAGGAATCCTTCGACGTCACGGGGACCCCGACGACCGCCGGAGCGACCCGGCGCGTGGGGGAGCTTGCATCCCAGGATTCGCCGTTGGTCCGGCGGCTTCGCGACGCCGGGGCCATCGTGCTTGGGAAGACGAACGTCGCCCAGGCTCTCCTCTACCACGAGACCGATAATCCCCTGTATGGCTTGACCAAGAATCCCTGGGACCTGGACCGCTCGCCGGGCGGAAGCAGCGGAGGGGAGGCTGCCATCATCGCGGCGGGAGGCTCGCCGCTCGGGCTCGGATCAGACATCGGGGGCAGCATTCGGGTGCCAGCCCATTTCTGCGGAATCCATGGGCTCAAGCCGACGGCGAACCGGCTGACGCGTCGAGGAGGCTTCGATAGGCGAATGTTCCCGGGCCAATCAGCGATCGTCGGGCAAGCGGGTCCGCTCGGTCGCTCCGTGGCCGATCTGGCCCTGGCCATGAATGTCTTGGTCGGCGATGCAGAGCCGGAGGACGCGTCCATTCCCCCGGTTCCCTTGGCGGATCAAGCGCGGATCGGGGCGAAGCGGCTGCGTGTTGGCTTCTACACCTACGATGGGTTGTTCCCGGCTGCTCCGGCGGTGAGGCGAGTTGTAGAGGAATCCGGCCGGGCCCTCGCCGGGCGAGGCTTTGAAGTCGAGGAGTACTCGCCTCCCGACCCGGAGGAGGCGTTCACCCTTTACTACGGGTTGCTCAGTGCCGGCGGCGTTCGGTGGGTCAGGGAGTTCGTCGGCAGGGGACCCATCGATCGGAGGGTACGGGCCCTCCTCATGGTAGCTGCGTTGCCCCGACCGGTAAGGGCGCTCGCGGTTGGGCTGGCCAGGGCCTTGGGCCAGGCGGGCCTGGCGATGGTCGTTGGGAGCATGCGTGAACGTTCGGCCGCCGGCTACTGGGAGCTCGTTGAACGGTGCGAGCGGTATCGAGTGGGGTTCCTCGCGACGATGGCCGAGCAGGGCATCGACGCGATACTCTGTCCGCCTCACCCGTTGCCGGCGCTGACACACGGGGCGACCTACGACCTGGGGACGGGGGGAATCTACGCGACCCTCTACAACCTGCTTGGCATGCCGGCCGGGATGGTTTCCCTGAGCAGGGTCGGGGTCGACGAGGAGACCGACCGACCACCCACCAAGGACAGGGCCCTCGAGGCCGCCTCGAACGTCGAACGGGGGAGCGCCGGGCTCCCTGTGGGGGTGCAGGTGGTCGCCCCGCATTGGCGCGAGGACATCGTCCTGGCGCTCATGGCGGCACTCGAGGAGGAGTTCCGAAACAGGCCCGACTATCCCGTCGGGTACGAAAACGCCTTTGGGCACCCGGGTCGTCTCAACCAGGTCGGTGAGTTCGGGTAAAGGGCCGCCGCGCGGCGGCCGGGCCACCTTCTGTGCGTGAGCCCGACAATGTCGGCGAGGCGGCT
>DASSSA010000029.1:0-5919 GCA_035701505.1 Actinomycetota bacterium | reverse complement strand
CTTCGTCGCGGCGGGGTTCTGCGCGCACGGCATCGCGGGAGCCGGCGGCGTGGGAAGGGTGATGGCGGAGTGGATCGTCCGGGGCCGCCCCGAGCTCGACGTGTGGAAGATGGACCTCCGCCGGTTCGGGCGGCACTACCGGAGCCGGATCTATGCCAGGGACCGGTCGTCCGAGGTCTACGCCACCTACTACGACATCCACTACCCGGGTGAGGAGCGACGGGCGGGGCGCCCTCTGAAGATGGCGCCGACCTACGCCCGCCTGGCCGGCCTCGGCGCCGAGTTCGGCGAGAAGGCCGGGTGGGAGCGTCCGAACTGGTTCCGGACCAACGAGGACGAGCGGTTCGAGGAGCTCCGCCCTCGGGGATGGGCCGGCCGGCATTGGTCGACGGCCATCCCCGCGGAGCACCTGGCCACCAGGGAGCGGGCCGGCCTGTTCGACGAGACGAGCTTCGCCAAGATCGAGGTCAGCGGCCCGGACGCGTGCCGGTTCCTTCAGCGGATCTGCGCGAACGACGTGGACGTCTCGCCCGGCCGAGTCGCGTACACGCAGCTGTTGAACGATCGCGGTGGGATCGAGTGCGACCTCACAGCGACGCGGTTGGCCCCTCGTCGCTACCTCCTGATCACCGGTACGGCCTTCGGCCCACACGATCTCGCATGGATCCGCGGAAGAGCCGGGCCGGAGGACGACGTGGAGGTCCGCGACGTCACGTCGAGCCTCGCTTGCGTGGCCCTGTGGGGACCGAAGGCGCGGGACATCCTCTCCTCGGTCACGCCGGCGAACCTGTCCAACCAGGGGTTCCCCTACATGAGCCAGCGGGAGATCGTCGTCGGCGACGTCCCCTGCCTCGCGCTTCGGGTGACCTACGTCGGGGAGCTGGGGTGGGAGCTGTACCCGCCGACCGAATTCGGCCTCAGGCTGTGGGACGTGGTGCTCGAGGCGGGGCGACCGTTCGGACTGGTCCCGGCGGGGTACCGGGCGATCGACTCCCTCCGGCTCGAGAAGGGCTACCGGGCGTGGGGGGCCGACATCACGCCGGAAGAGACCCCCTTGGAGGCGGGCTTGCGGTTCGCCGTGAAACTGGACAAGGGCGAGTTCACCGGCCGGGATGCGTTGCAGCTGATCGCAGTGCAGGGCCTCAGGAAACGACTGTCATGCCTGGTCCTGGCCGATCCGCGGTCCGTCGCCCTGGGGAACGAGCCCGTGTTCGCCGACGGGAACGTGGTCGGCCGCGTGACGTCCGGCGGCGTCGGTTACGCCATCGGCAGGAGCATCGCCTTCGCCTACCTGCCGACCGAACTGGCATCCGCCGGAACGTCGCTCGCGGTCGAGGTGTTCGGAGCGCGCGTCGATGCCGAGGTGGCCCCCGATCCTCTCTATGACCCTACGGGGATCCGGATCCGGTCCTAGCGGTTCTCGCTCCTCGCTTGGGCGGCCACGTCCGATCCGACGAATACGCAGCCGTTCCAGTAGGCCTCGACGCGCTTGTTCACCCAGCCCCGGAGGTCCAGATGGAGCTCCTCGGGAGGATCGAGCGAGCCCCAATCGGCGTGCACCTCGATGCCGTCCGCGGCGACGATCTGGAACCGATGGGGCCGGCGCGAGCTCCTGGTGAACCGGGTCTGGCGGCTGCTCCCCGGTGGCTCGGTGTGGGCCTCCAGCCACACGTACGAGCCGACGAGGCCGCGGCGCGGATCCAACCACACCCACACGCGGCCCCCGCGGTCGAGGATGTGTGCGGCGGCTCGAGCGGAAGCGACGACCTTCACGCGATCATTCCCGCCGTGGGTGGGACCTCCTCATCGGGAGGGACCACCGGTGTGAACGGCTTGTTGCGCTGCACGGCGACGTAGTAGATGGCCCCCACCACGATCACGACGATCATGACCAGCTCGATCAGCGGGATCTTGTTCAGAAAGTCGACGTGGAAGTTGACCAGTTGCTTGCCCTGCTCCAGGTAATCGGACTGCTGGGCAGTGGGGTTGGTGAAGATCCTCAGGCGGTCGAACGGCCAGGCGGTGTTGCCGGGCGCTGGCGTCAGCAAGTTGATCAACATGGATCCCCCCCACAGGATGGCGACCACGTTGACGGCTTTCCCCCACGACCCGAGCGTGAACGGAGCCCTGGTCCGCGGCCAACCCCTCGTACGGGCGCGCATCACCGCGAGGTTCCCAAGCAAGTAGCTGAGGTAGATCATCGCCGTTGCCGCAACAGCGATGATCGTGGCCCCAGCGAACTGGATGAATGGGAGCGCCGCGAGCAGCCCAACGCCGATGCACGCGCCGATCGGCGTATGCAGCTTAGGGTTGACCTTCGACATCCACCGGGACAGCGGCAGCTGGTTGTCCCGTGCCATTCCGAACGCCAGCCGGATGGTCGAGGTCAAGATGGACATGCAACACACGAAGATGGCCGCCGCGACCACAAGGAGGTAAACGGTCGCCACCCACTGCCGCGTCACCGCACCGATGATGGCCGGCGGGCCGAAGAATCCGGCGATGGCCTCCTTCAGATCCGGGATCGCCATCAGCGTTCCCCACAGGAAGACCACGCCGATGACAAAGGCGCCGATCACCGAACCAAGGACAGCCTTCGGCGCCTCCGAACGGGGGTTCCTGGTCTCCTCCGAGAGGGTCGACGCCGTATCAAACCCGAAGATCACGTACAGGCTCATGGCCATACCCACGAGGAAGAGGGCCGGGGTCACATGGATCCCGTCGGAGTTGAAGATGACTCCGACCCCTTGGTTGTCGTGGATGATGGCCAAGATCGCGGCGAAGACGACCATGCCGAGGATCTCGAAGATCACGCCGGTGTTGTTGACGACGGCCACCAGCCTCACGCCGTAGATGTTCAAGACCGTGATGACGACGAGCGTGATGGCCGCGACGAGCATCTGATCCTTGCTCCCCAGCAGTGTGTTGAGATGCCACCCGAACATGTTGTTGAGCGCCGGGAGTAGAGCGATCGGGAGAGTGGCGCAGACGGAGGCCACCGTGAGCACGCCTGCGAACAGATAGATCCAGCCCGTGTACCACGCGTAGGTTCGCCCGGCGAGGTACTTCGTCCACTGGAACACCGAGCCGGCCACCGGATAGTGGCTTGAGAGCTCTGCGAAGTTCAGCGCCACGATGAACTGCATGCCGGCCACGAGCGGCCATGTCCAGAAGAGCCAGCCGCCAATAGCGGCAAGGCCCAGGAAATAGAGGGTGAAGATGCCGGTCGACGGGGAGATGTAGCTGAACGCTACGGCGAACGAACTGAACGTCCCGAGGGTACGCCTGAGCTCCTGCTTGTAGCCGAACTCCCCCAGGTCGGCTGCATCACGTTCGGCCTGCGTCGCGGTTCCACGGCCAGGGTCCATCCGGTGCCCCCTCTCCTCCCAAACCCTCGCCGGAGTCTCTTCCCCCGCAACGCTCAGCGCAAGTCGAGCCGGAGCGCCGGGGTCGCACGGCGGGCCGAGCGCAGCGGTCAGCCGCGGAGGGCGGCGAGGAACTCGTCCAACGACGGCCCGACCCGATACGTCGGCTCCACGACACCCTCCAGGGCCGACACCGTCTTGTAGCCGTTGCCGGTGATCAGGGCCACGGTCTCGTCCTCCGGGCCGATCACCCCATGCTCTCGGAGGCGCCTCAAGACGGCAACGGTCACCCCACCGGCGGTCTCGGTGAAGACCCCCTCGGTCTCGGCCAGCAGCCGCACCCCCTCGACCACCTCGTCCTCGCGGCAGGCTTCGACGGCACCGCCCGTATCTCTGGCGGTCTGGATGGCGTACCACCCGTCGGTCGGATTGCCGATCGCAAGCGACTTCGCGATGGTGTTCGGCTTCACCGGACGGACCTCGGTCGCGCCGGAGCGGAACGCCTCGGCGACCGGAGCGCACCCCTCGGCCTGGGCGCCGGAGATCCGGCACGCCCGGTCCTCAACGGCGGCGATGCCCACGAGCTCGCGGAAGGCCCGGTGGACCTTGGTCATGAGCGCACCGGATGCCACGGGCACCACCACGTGGTCCGGGAGCCGCCATCCCAGTTGCTCGGCCACCTCGAATCCCAATGACTTCGAGCCCTCGGCGTAGTACGGGCGCAGGTTGACGTTGATGAAGGCCCAGGGAAGGGCCTCGGCCACCTCCGTGCACAGCCGATTCACCTCGTCGTAGTTCCCCTTCACGGCCACGACCTTCGCACCATAGGCCGAGGTGGCCAGGATCTTGGGCGGCTCCAGGTCCTCCGGAACGAACACGAACGCCGGGATGCCCGCCTTCGCCGCATGGGCCGCGGTGGCGTTGGCCAGGTTTCCGGTGGAGGCGCACGAAACCGCCTCGAACCCGAAGGCCCCGGCCATGGTGATGGCCACCGAGACCACGCGGTCCTTGAACGAGTTCGACGGGTTCACCGAGTCGTCCTTGATCCACAGTCGCTCGATGCCCAGCCGCTCCCCCAGCCGATCCGCCCGGCGGAGCGGCGTGAAGCCCGCGCCGAGGTCGACCCGGTCGATGCCCGGTCCGCCGGGCAACAGACCCTCGTATCGCCACAGGGTGGCCGGCCCCGCCTCGACGTGCTTTCGGAAGTCCACCCCGTCCAGGGTCTCCAGGTCGTACGCCGGCTCGAGCGGGCCGAAGCATTCCTCACAGATCGTGAGAGGTTCGACGGGGTACCGGGCGTGGCACTCCCGGCACTCGAGCGCACCGGGGTTGCCGATCTCGAGAGGACTCACGAGGTGACGGCCCCTTCGGATGCGGAAGAGACCAGGCGCGCGTACTTTGCCAGCGCACCGCTCTCGTATCGGGGAGCTGGAGCCTTCCATGCGGCGCGACGACTGGCCAAGTCGGCCTCGTCTACCAGCACGTCGATGCGCCGGTTGTCGGCGTCGATCTCGATGCGGTCGCCGTCGCGAAGCAGTGCGATCGGCCCGCCCACCAGCGCCTCCGGCGAGATGTGGCCCACCGAGAACCCCTTCGTGGCACCGGAGAACCGGCCGTCGGTGATCAGCGCGACGTCCTTGCCCAGACCCGCCCCCGCGACCGCGGCAGTCACGGCGAGCATCTCGGGCATGCCGGGCGATCCCTTCGGCCCCTCGTACCTGATGGCGATGACGTCGCCGGCCTTGATCCTCCCCGACGTGAGCGCCTCGAACGCCTCCTGCTCGGAGTCGAACGGCCGGGCAGTGCCGCTGAACGTGAGGCTCGCCGCCCCGGCGATCTTCATCACGCTTCCTTCCGGCGCGAGCGATCCGTACAGGATCGCCGTGCCGCCGGTCGGATGGATGGGACTGCCGATGGCGTGCACCACCGTCCCGTCGGGAGGCGGCGGGGCGGCCTCCGAGAGGTTCTCGGCAACGGTCCTGCCGGTGACGGTGAGCGCATCGCCGTGAAGGAGGCCCGCGTCCAGCAGCTCCTTCATGATGACGGGCACGCCTCCCACCCGGTCCAGGTCCGACATCACGAACTTGCCGGCCGGCCTGACGTCCACGAGGTGCGGGACCCGCCGCGAGATACGGTCGAAGTCGTCCAGGGCCAACTCCACCCGCGCCTCCCTGGCCATGGCCAGGAGGTGCAGCACGGCGTTCGTCGAGCCGGCCAGGGCCATCACCACCGCGATGGCGTTCTCGAACGCCTCCCTGGTCATGATGTCGCGGGGAAGGATGATGCCCGGCTCCAGCAGTCGGGTGACGGCTATCCCGGACTCGCGGGCGAACACCTCCCGCCGATAATCCACGGCAGGTGGCGAGGCGGCGCCCGGGAGCGACATGCCGAGCGCCTCTGCCGCGGCGGCCATCGTGTTCGCCGTGTACATCCCGGCGCACGACCCGGCGGTGGGACACGCGGCGCGTTCGATGGCGAGCAGCTCATCGTCGCTCATCGAGCCCTTCGCGTGGGTGCCCACCGCTTCGAACACGTCCTGGATCGTGATGTCCCG
>DASSSA010000028.1:0-8775 GCA_035701505.1 Actinomycetota bacterium | reverse complement strand
CGCGAGCGTCTCGACGCCGTTCTCGCCGTCGTCTACCTGATCTTCAACGAGGGCTATGGCGGGCGCGACGAGCTGGCGGCAGAGGCGCTGTGGCTGGGACGCGCACTGGCCGAAATGCTTCCCGACGACCCCGAGGTTCGTGGGCTGCTGGCGATGATGCTCTTGCACGACTCACGTCGTGAGGCCCGGTTCCGCGACGGCGAGCTCGTGCTGCTCGGCGATCAGGACCGGTCCCGCTGGAACCCCCAGCAGATTGCCGCTGGACGCGCCGAGCTCGATCGCGCGCTCGCCCTGGGTGGCCGGGGGTCCTACGTCCTGCAGGCCGCCATCGCCTCATTGCACGCGGAGATCCCGTGCGACTGGGCGCAGATCGCCGCATTGTATGAGGAGCTCGCCCGCCTGACCGGCTCGCCCGTCGTGGAGCTGAACCGGGCCATCGCCGTCGCCGAGACCGAAGGGCCCGAGGCCGGCCTGCGCATCGTCGACCAACTCGGTCTCGACGACTTCCGCTACCTGCACTCGACCCGGGCCGAGCTCTTGCGACGCCTCGGGCGGACCGACGAGGCCCGTAGCGCCTATCGACGTGCGAAGGAGCTTACCGAGGAGGGTGCCGAGCGGCGCTTCCTCGAACGCCGGCTGATGGAGCTGGCCTCTACCTCAGGCTCGGGCTAGTTGTCGTTCTGTATGGAAGAGCGAACAAAGGAGTGGCCTGGGAGGAAGCCGACCCGCGGATACGCCTGGCCGGCAGGTTGCCTGCTTCCATCGAGTGTCACCCGGGCGACCACGTCGATCTCAGCCCGTCGAGTCCACGGTCGACGGCGTGCCGGGATGGACCGACGACGACCGCCCTGCCGAACTGGGCTCGAGTGCGAACGCTTGCCGGTCGCCCCTGGAGGGGCCCATTTGTCACCTTACTCGGCCCGCTCCGCCCTCACGAGCGCGGCGGCGTTCACGAGCCCGATGTGGCCGAACGCCTTCGCAAAGCGCGCTGTGTGGTGGGTCGGCCATACGCGACGAGCAACGTCTCAGAGTCCGGCATCCGAGCGAGGTCGAGAGAACCTCATCGCCCTCGGCTGGGACAGGAAACCAGTCCGATGGACCCCGAGGCGAAGGAGGCTCTGGAGGCGCATCGACAACAGTCTCGCGATCTCTTCGGCCGATACCCGGAGCCTGATTGGCGGTGCACCGGTCCAGCGCGACGACGAACCTCGAGGTCCGATCACCACCGTGCGATCCGTGGGTGCTCGCTACAAGTCAACATGCAGGGGATCACTTGTGTCATCTCACGACTTCGAATCGAAAGTGGGTCGCTCCCGGAGTGTCGATCGTACTTGTCCTCTTCAGTTCGATCCGTCGGCGGCCGAGAGCCTCGAAGAGTCGGGTGCCGTCGCCGAACAGGACGGGGATGAGATGGATCTGCATCTCTTCCAGTAGACCCGCCTTCAGATACTCCTCGATGATGTTCGCTCCGCCCCAGATGCCGACGTCGTTGTCGCCGGCGGCAGCACGGGCCAGTTCGAGAGCGGCCTCGATCCCTTCCGTGACGAAGGTGTAGGTCGTGCCGCCCTGCATGGGCAGAGGCTCTCGGGCTTCGTGCGTCACGATGAACACGGGCATCCCGAAGGGAGGAGGATCGCCCCAGGGCTCGAACCCGACGTCGAACATCCGCTTCCCGATCAGGACCGCCCCGGTCGAGGCATACATCTCGTCCACGATCGCGTCATCGGTCTCGGTCTTCGCGTCGAACTTCCAATCGTGGAGCCGGTCCCCATCGTCCCCCATCCCATTCCCGACGCGCACGTTCGGTCCGGTGATGAACCCGTCGAGCGACATCGAGATCTCGCACGTGACCTTGCCCATCACTCCCTCCTCAGCAGATCGTCCCTGAACGGTTAGACGATGCCCCTTCTCCGAACTCATCGTTCGGCGGGTCGCGGGCCAGGCAGCGAGAGCATGGATATGGCATAGACCATCTGGACTCGTCCATCATCGCGTGCAGGCCTGTTCCTCGTCTCACGCATCCCTCTCATCTCCGCCCGCTCAAGTCACGGACCGTGTCTGGATCCTGGCCACGAACCCGTCCAGGAACTCGTTCCAGCCGTCGATGTACCCTCGTTCGATGTCGCCGGAGGGGAGCCCTCGTTGCGTGAGCGTGAGGAGCGTTTGCCCATCAAGCCATTGCAGGCTGATCTCCATCAGCGATTCGACGCGCGATCCATCCGGCCACTCGGTGGTCGACGCGTAGACGAGACGGTGTGGCCTCTCCACGGTGTGGAAGACGTTCCGCTCGATATAGGGCGCAGAGGCCGGGCCAAACCGGATGATCCACTCGCCTCCAACATGGAGATCGCACTCGGACTCCACGACCCAATCGAGCTCCCCGGCCCTGAGTGCCCGTTGCGCATCGGGATCCGTGTACGCGTCGAACACGACGTCCGGGGGCGCCTCGAACCACCGCTGGAGGCGGATGTCTGGGCTCACCCCCGTCGCCCCGTGCGAGTCGAGACGTAGCGGTCCAGCCCGTCGAGCCGCCGTTCCCACATGCGATACGTTTCGATCCAGCGCCGAGCTTCGTCGAGGCGTTCTGGGCCGAGCGTGCACTCCCGGACCCTGCCCACCTTCTCCGTCGTCAGCAGCCGCGTCTCCTCGAGGATGCGCACGTGTTCCAGGACCGTGGGAAGGGCGATCCCGAAGGGCCGTGCCAGCTCGCTGATCGACGCCGGGCCCGTGGAGACGAGCTGCAGGATGCTGCGGCGGGTCGGGTCGGCCAGCGCGCCGAACGTCCGGTCGAGCGAAGCATACTTAGGCATGTGGCTAACCATACGCAACGACATCGAACCGGTCAACTCGAAGTCTCGGAGGGACCGGAGCACAGGGGCCGCCTGGAGCAATGCGGCGAAAGGAAGTGGCCAGAAGGAGAGATCGTGGAGTCCGGGACGACTCCCCGTTGACTCCACGATTGCTCCCCGGTTCCCCCGGCAGGAATCGAACCTGCGACACGCCGGTTTAGGAATTCGATTCGGCCCTATCCGCTGACCTGCGGGGGCGGCTCGAATTGGGGCTTTGACCAGCGCGTTTCGTCTCTTCAGCACCGCCTCGCTACGCGACGTTTCCGGCCTTTCGCGGGACCACGCGGGACCACCGCGGGACGATTCTGTTCCTCAGAGGGACCACTTCTCGCGGAACTGGGTGAGATTCGCCGGGCATAAGGGCCGAGCTATCGTGGACCCGATCGCACCCGTGACCGAGCCTCGCATCGTCCCGTTCCTCGTCTCCGAGCTGCGCCTGCCCCCGCAGGAGCAGGACCTGCTCGGGCGCGCTGGGGTTCGTCGCATCGAGTTCCTACTACTCCTACTTGGATCTCCCGTGAAACCGGGCTGGAGCTTGTATCTGGCGGTTGGGCTGGCGGCGGCCGGCTGGGTGTCGCTCATGTCGTGGCTCGGGAGGGATCTGAACTGCTACATCGACAACTGCGCACCCCAAGCAGTCATGTGGTGGCTCGGCCTGTCAGCGATCCTGTTGGTCGCAGCAACAGCGATAACCCGGAAGATGAGCCGAATTTCTCTACGATCACTGGGGGCGCTAGCGGCGCCTTTCACGATCCCAGGAAGTGCTCGCTTGGGCCTCGTGGTCATACGGTTTGAATCCGGAAGACCGGTTCGAAGCAGCGTAGGGCGCACTTTCCTTCCCATCATTGGTGTCCCGGTGGTCTTTGGCTTCGTTCTTGTTGTCTCGCTCGTTGTACATACCTTTTGGCCCGGGCAGTCGAACCCCAGTTCGCCCCGCAGCGGTGACCCAAACCAAAAGATTGGAAGGGATTAGACGAGAGGCTCAGGAGAAGCGGTATCGGGAAGCTCTACCTGGGCAACCGGACATTCCAGCCCAGTTCCGAAGGCGTGGATACTTACCCATCACTTCTACGATGTCGGTCAGGCGGGAAGCGACATCGATGGTTCACGTTGTGCGGCCAGCGGTCAGCCGGATGCCCGCACATTCATTGGCTTCTCAACGACCTGGAAGCGGACCGCTTCTCGGCCCTGGATGTGATTTAGGCGCTCAAACAGGGGCGATCAGGGATGACCACGACCCTCTCCCGGTCTTAAGGGCGGCTCTGTGCTTGTCGACACCCATGGAAGACCAACAACGTGGAGGTCTCGACGTGATCATCTTCGGGTGGGGCGGACGAAATGCGAAGGAGCACCGTCCGATACTTCCACAGATCCTGGGTTTCACTCTACCGGCCGCTGTGATGAGCATGCTGGCTGCGGCGTGTGTTCTGATCTCCGCAGCTCCTGAACAGGCGACGCCGCCATCGGTGTTCGACGACACGACGCCTCGGTTCTCACCGGATGGGAAAGACATCGTCTTCGTTCGGGAGACTGAAGGGGATTCTGACCTGTACGTGGTCAACGTGCGAAGCGGAGACAGCCGCCGCCTGGCCGATGTTTCGGACTACGATCTCGATCCCGTGTTCTCGATGGACGGCACCCACGTTCTGTTTGAGACATCGCCGAACGGGTTCGCCCAACTTCACCTGGTTTCCTCCGCTGGAGGTAAGAGCCAGCCGATCTCTGACGTTCGCGACGGGTGGGCGACGTTCCCTTCATGGTCGCCCGACGGCGACGTGATCGTGTACTCATGCGGACGGCCTTCCTACGAGGAGTCGGATCTGTGTCTGCTCTCGCCATCAGGCGAATTCCTCGGGCTCCTCGGTGACGAGTCCCCCAGCCTCGAGATCGAAGCGTCGTGGTCGCCGGACGGGATGACGGTGGCGTTCGCGTCGAACCGGTCGGGTGACTCGGACGTATACCTCATCGACGTAGAGAGCGGACGCGTCACGAGGCTCACCGACGATCCGGTGCACGATGCGGATCCTGCGTGGTCACCGGACGGATCGAAGATCGCCTTCACCAGCCATCGGAACGACGTGCCTCACATCTGCGTGATGAGGCGAGACGGTTCGGACGCGGCGTGCGTTACCCAGGGGACCCAGCCGTCGTGGTCGCCCGACGGTACGAGATTGACGTTCTACCGAGACACTCCCGAGGGAACCCGGATCTTCATCGCCGATGCCGATAGTTCGGGCGTCAGGCAGCTCACCTGAGGACGCGGGCGCGCGCTGCGTAGTCCATCGATCCTCGCCAAAGAATGGGTGAAGGGCACAGCCCGCCGCGCGGATTCGGGCCCCGGTTCCGGCTTGGGGACATCGCTTGACGCGGGGGAAGGCAAAGGCTCGGTTCCTAGGCGGAGACCGAGCCCTCGCAATTACGTCAGGGAGTCATCAGGGCCAAGCCATACGCATCGACTCCTCCGCAGTCGACGACTGCCTACGATTCTCTGACCGTGGGCTGAACCAGTCAAGGAGCCTCGCGGTTCGGTTCGTCGGCGCCGCGTGTCCCCACGCACGGCACGAGATGGTCGTTCACGCGATGGCCGTTTGGTTCCGAGGAGATGAGCCCGGCACCCCTGGAGCCCGCACCGTCGAAATCGACGCAGACCAGACGCAGACCAGGAGGGCATTCTCAGGAAGTGAGTACGCGCGGGCTCTCAGCGACCTGGCGGCCGAACCGGCGAGCGGATAGCCTCCAGTCGACCGTGGGAACGAGGCCACCACCGCTCGGCCTGATGTTGATCCTCGTCGTGGCGGTCGCCTGCTCCGGCGAGCGGCACGGCTCGATGGTCGACATCGGCGGCCAGTGGTTCGAACCCCGTCGGGCGGGCGTCGGACGGCCGCACCTGCCGCCCGGCGTGTCGGCACACGTATCGTGACCGCGTGGCCTCGCCTCGCGTCCTGACGAAGCGCGGACTGAATCGAGCCCTGCTCGAGCGCCAGCTGCTCCTGCGACGTCGCCGCCTGCCGGCGCTCAAGGCCGTGGAACGGCTCGTCGCGCTCCAGTCGCAGGTGCCGCGCGACCCATACGTGGCGCTCTGGTCGCGGGTCGAGCTGTTCCGCGCCGAGACGCTGTCCGACGCGCTCGAGGAGCGCCGGGCCGTCCGGATGACCCTGCTCCGCGGCACGCTGCACCTGGTTACAGCTCGCGACGCGATCGGCCTCCGCGCGCTGGTCCAGCCTGGGATCGACGGGGTGATCTACGGCTCAAGTCCGCTGCGGAAGGCCGTCGGCAGCGTGGACATGGACGAGCTCTTCGCGGCGCTCCGCGGGTGGCTCGAGGAGCGTCCGCGCACCCGGGCCGAGCTCGTGAAGGAGATCGCGACTCGTTGGCCGGACGCCGACGCCGACTCGCTCGGCTACGCGATGTACGCCCTGCCCACCTTGCAGGTGACGCCCCGCGGGCTCTGGCGACGGAGCGGCCGCTCGGCGTTCACGACGATGGAGGCGTGGCTCGGCGCGTTGCCGGATCCTGCGGCCGACGTCGAGACGCTCGTGCTGCGGTACCTCGCGGCGTTCGGGCCCGCGACGCCCGCCGACGCCCAATACTGGTCGAACGTCCCCGGCCTGGGCGAGGTCTTCGAGCGGCTTCGGCCTCGGCTCCGCATCGTCCGCGACGAGGACGGCCGCGAGCTCTTCGACGACCTTCGCGCGCCGCTCCCCGACCCGGACCTTCCGGCGCCGGTCCGCTTCCTCCCCGAGTACGACAACGTTGTGATCGGCCACAAGGACCGGACCAGGATCGTGCCCGACGGCATCCCGCGGTGGACCGATGTCGGGTGGGGCTCTGTGCTCGTGGACGGGACGGGGGCCGCGCGGTGGCGCCTCGTCGAGACGAAGCAGGACGCGACCCTCCGCATCGAGCCGTTCCGCCGCCTCTCGCGCGAGGAGCGTGCCGAGGTCCGCGAAGAGGCCGCGCGGCTCGCTGCGTTCCTGACGCCCAACCCCGACGTCCGGATCGAGGTTCGGGCCCGCGCCGCGACGACGTAGCGGTCACGGTCGTCTCGCGGGCTCCCGCTGCGCCGCGCCCATTGCACGGCGTGTTGCCGACCGGAGACCGCTCACCCGCTGGACCATGCAGACCGCTGCGCACAATGACCAGATGGCCAAGTCTCTGCCGCCAGCCGAAGCACCGCTCGACCCCTGGACCCGGCGGATCCTTGTTCGGCACATGGAGGTCGATGGGGTCAACGACGGCGAGATTCGCGAGCAGGACCCGGCGCTGCTGCCGTTCATGTTGTAACGGCGGTGGTGGGTTCGCTCACCGAGGCGAGCGTGACGGGCTCGTGTCCGCGACGGGACCCATACGGGACCCATCGGCCTTTTGTCAATCTGAACAGCTCTTCAGCCAAGCGGTGAATTCCCGCTGATCTGGGACTTTGGGTAGTGCAAACCCAACTGGACAGAAGTCGAAGAAATGTCCGCAGGTAGATGGGCATGTGCTCTCGCTCAGAGCACGTCACGCGAAGGTTCGACGCGAGGGCTACCGCAAGGGCGGAGGCAAGTGACGGGCTCGACCTTCATGGCGCCAACGGCCGCGAGAGCGGAGCGGCAAACCCCCGGGGTCAAGGTTGGGCTTGTGGCGGCTCAACTCATGACTTCTGTGGCCCGGGGAAAATCGTGGAGTGGCTCCCCGATCCCTCCTCGCCCCGCGGCCTCCACTACATCTGCATGGAGTACTCGCTCCGGCGGTATCGCATGAGCGCGTACATCGCTACGAACGTCGAGACGCAGTACGGCCCGCACCACGCGCTCTTGGTGATGCCGAACCAGACGAGGCACAGGAATGGGATCACCGGGAGGACCATGGCCAAGGCCATCTCGTAGGAGTTCCTCCACCCCATCCCCCGGAACAGCATCCAGGCCACCATCGGGATGCTCATCCCGGCCACCATCGCCAGCAGGGCCTGGTTCGGGTACTGGATGGTCACCTCGTCCCACGACTTGAGGCCCACGACGAATGTCAAGATGGCTCCCGCGACGAACATCCCCGCGCCCATCACCGCGGCCATCTGCAGGTAGTGCTTCCAGAAGTGCGACAGGTGGTGCTTGCGATGAACCTCGGCGGATCCGTGGCCCTCGCTCGTCAGCTGCATAGGATGGCGATGAGACATCGAAACATGAGCGACATGTGTGTGGGACATCGGGCTACCTCCTGGTTTCGTGCCCGCCGCGATGCCGACTCGGCGGACGAACCCGGCGTGGTGCCGAGTTCCGGGTATGCCTATGCGCGCTGAGTCCGCCGCTCCCTCGATCTACGAACCACCCTGCTGATCCCGTAGGCGCACAGAGCGCAGCAGGCCACCACAGCGGCTGTCACGAGGATGGTCGTCATCGCCATCTCCTCCCGCGCCGGCGCTGGGGGCTCGGCACGTCCGGCCCTGCACCGGATACCAGAGACTCTGCTCCGCCCCCAAGGACAATCCAGGGCCGAACGGCCCAAAGCGGGTAGGCCGTAAGTCCGCGGCGCCATACATGTCACGGTTGGACGCCCCACGCGAGACGACGGAGACTGGGGCCCCGACGGGCTCCGGTACGAGCGGAGCACGGTGCCTCGCTGTGCAGCCGGGAGAAGCCGTGAGCCCAACCGCAACGGCCAGTGCCAGCACTGCCCCTATCTGGCGGCTTGCAGCCCTCATCCGGCCGAAATTCATTATGCGGATGCACCCTCGGCGCGGCGGCGGTCAAACCGTGCTCACCCATAGACGACCCCGATGGAGCATGCCGAAGGAACGTCGCAAGCGCCCGCAAGCCATTACTCGAGAATCGGGTCTCACACTCCACGATTCCTCCCCATCCGCCCCTCCCAGCGGTCTTGACCCCTTTGGGTCGGCCCCGGAGGAAGGACGGAACGGCCAGACGGGTAAGAGGCTCTGCATGGAAGC
>DASSSA010000027.1:0-54779 GCA_035701505.1 Actinomycetota bacterium | reverse complement strand
GCGCTCTCAGGAGGGGGCTTCGATCGTCGGTCGCGCTCGCCCTCGTGGCGGGCTTCCTGGCAACCTCCTCCACTTTCGCTCGCGCCCAGTCCGATCTGGACTCGGCCAAGGCCCGCCTCGCGGCGGCGCAGGCCCGGTTGAACCAGGCCACGGCGGCTTGGCAGGCCGCCGTGACCCGCTTGTCTCGAACCCAGGACGAGCTCACCGCCACGCAGGCGGAACACGATCGTCTGGCGCGGTTGATCGACCAGATCCGGCTCCGCTTCCAGCGACGGGCCGTGCTGGCCTTCGAGACCGGGCCGGCCGGCACGTTGGACCTCTTGCTGTCGTCGAACTCCTTCTCGGAGTTCTCCGACCGGATCGAGTTCCTGGGGAACCTGGCACAGGCGGACTCCGACCTCGTCGTTGAGAGCCGAGTGACCACCGAGCAGCTGCGACGCACCGAGGTCCATCTGGCGGATCTGTCCAAACAGCAGGCCACCCAGGTGCAGCAGCTCCGGGCGAGCCAGCAAGCGATCTCATCCGACGTCTCGGACCTCCAGGCCGAGGTAGACCGGATCCGCAAGCAGTACCAGCTGGCCGCGGTCCTCGGCCTACGCACCATCCCGGGCGCGCCGATCTCCACCTGCCCGGTCCAGGGACCGAACTCCTTCGTCGACTCGTTCGGCTGGCCTCGCTCGGGAGGCCGGGTCCACGAGGGGATCGACCTGATCGCGCCGTACGGCACGCCGATCGTCGCGGTCCAGCCCGGGAACGCGGTCCAGACGGCGAACAGCCTCGGAGGCCTCGCCGTGATCGTGTACGGGCCGGGCGGCGACTGGACCTACTACGCGCACCTGTCTTCCTACGGTACGACCGGGAGCGTCGGGGTCGGAACGGTGATCGGACACGTCGGAAGCACGGGGGACACCTCCGTGAACCATCTCCACTTCGAGTACCACCCGGGCGGTGGCGCCGCCGTCAATCCCTACCTCGCGCTTCTCGCCGTCTGCTGAACGGGGGGGGCGGACGTGGGCTCCCGGCCCTACAATCTCCTTGCCCCACGGCCGATGGAGTAATGGTGACAGTCCAAGGCGGTAGCCGCCGGATCGATCGCATCCTCGACCCGCAGTACGCGGACGGGCTTGGTGCGATGTCCCTCGACGAACTGCGGAGCCGCCACGACGAGTGCCTTGCGGAGCGAGAGTACCTGTCCCTGCTTCGCCGACTGGTCCAGGGCCGAGCGGAGATCCTGAAGGCCGAGGTCGAGCGGCGCGGCGGGACTGGCCAGGAGGGCACGCTCGTGGAGCGTCTGTCGAAGGTCCTTTCCTCCGAGGGCCACGGAACCTCACGAGGGGAAGCGGTGAAGGTTGGGCTCCCGGAGGAGGAGCTGCTCCAGGCACGTCGGCGTGTGGAGCGCCTGGCCATGGATGCCGGCCTGTCCGACCCCACCGCGCTGGATGATCGGCAGCTGAGCGGGGCCGTGGACGTGCTGGAGACCGAGGAGCAGGAGGTCTCACGGGACCGCTCAGCCGTGATCGAGGTCCTGGACCGGGTTCAGGACGAGCTGAAACGGCGGTACAAGGAGGACCCCTCCCTCGTCCTGTCCTGAGCCCTGCCCTGTGGTTCGGTCGGGGGAACCTTCCAAGCCTTTCGTCTCTCCTCCCCTTCATCCGGGGGATAGGTCTTTGGGCCGGAGGCCCTATGGACCCCGTCCATCGAGAACGGCAGGCTAATCCGGCATTTCGGCCATCCCGCTGCGATAACGTCCGCGCCGATGACAGAGGAGAACCTTCCCCAGCCGGTTCTCGGGGTCCCGGACCCCGAGCTCCCGACCGTCCACGAGCAGCTCAAGGTGTTCGCCCGCGAGCTGGGGGAGCTCTACCAGGTGGAGCGGAAGCGGAGCGCCGAGCTCGAGGCGGTCCTGTCCAGCCTCCAGGAGTCCTACATCGCCACAATGAAGAGCCTGGCCCTGGTGGTCGAGGCCAAGGACCGGACCACTCGGGGACATCTCGAGCGCACGCAGGTCCTCGGCATGGCGCTGGCTCACCGGGTCGACCCCGCCCTGGCCGAGGCCATCGAGCTAGGGTACGGGTTCTTCCTGCACGATCTGGGCAAGGTCGGCATTCCCGAGGACATCCTGTGCAAGGCGGGACCGCTCTCGGGGGAGGAATGGGCGCTCATGCGAGGCCATCCCGTGATCGGCGCCCAGATCGTGGCCCCCATCCGGTTCCTCGGTGACGCTGCGCAGGTCATCCGGCACCACCACGAGCGCTTCGATGGCACGGGCTACCCCGATGGCTTGGCCGGTCGAGCCATCCCCCTTCCCGCCAGGATCTTCGCCGTGGCGGATTCCTTCGACGCGATGATCAGCGACCGACCGTACCGGCGTGCTTGCCGGATCGAGGTGGCCATCGAGGAGATCGAGGACGGAGCCGGCACCCAGTTCGACCCCCAGGTCGTGGACGCATTCGTCTCGCTCGTCGAGGAGAAGTCGTTCACCGCAACCGAAGGCGACGACCCCGACCGGCTCGCGCACGTCGGGTAGCTCCCCCTAGGCTTCGACGGGATGGCGTCGGGGACCGTCCTCGTCCGTGTCTTCCGCTCCGGGCTGGAGGAATCCGTCCACCTCGGACACGTCGCCGTGTGCGACGTCGACGGGCATCTGGTGGCGTGGGCGGGGGATCCCCTCCGCCCGGTGTTCGCCCGCTCGTGCATGAAGCCGGTCCAGGCCGCCGTCTCGCTCGGCGCGATCGGCGGTGGCCTCGGCCACGACCTCGTCGCGGTGATGTGCGCCTCGCACAACGGTGAGCCGGTCCACGTGGCGGCGGTCCGGCGCCTGCTTCGGGCGGCCGGCCTGGGGCTGTCCGCCCTCCGCAACCCGCCGGGGTGGCCGCTCGATCCCCGATCCATGGCCAAGGCGGGGAGGCCACGCCGGGTCCTCCACAATTGCTCCGGCAAGCACGCGGGGATGGTGGCCGGCTGCGAGGGGCGGGGCTGGGACCTCGAGGGCTACCTTTCGGCCACCCATCCCCTCCAGCGAAGGATCTCGCGAGCCGTCCGTGGCCTGACCGGTCTGGACGACATCGCGGTCGGCGTGGATGGCTGCGGCGTCCCCGTCCATGGGATGCCGCTCTTGCGGATGGCCGCGCTGTATGCCCGGCTGGGTAGGCCACAGCCCTTCGGGACTCTTGGCGAGCGGATCGCCGAATGCTCAGCCGCGATGCGAGCCCACCCGTACCTCGTCGCCGGCAGGAACCGGACCGATACGGCAGTCATGGAGGGCTCGGCGGATCTCGTGGTGAAGTCCGGCGCGGAGGGGCTGGCCTGCGCAGCCGTCCCCGAAGCCGGCCTCGGCGTTGCGGTGAAGGTCGCCGACGGGGGCGAGCGAGCGTCGGGACCGGCGCTCGTCCGGGCCCTGGCGCTGATCGGCGCGCTCTCCGATGCCGAGCTCGGCGAGCTGAACGGGTTTGCCCGCCGCCCGGTCAGTGGCGGAGGCGCCCGGGTGGGCGAGGTCGTCGCCGAGTTCCGTCTCCGCCGGGCCCGCAGCGACGCGTAACGCGGCTCTGCCTGGGGAGGAAAAGGTGCGGGTGCAGCCCTTTCGCCAAGGTCGCGTAGCATCGTGAGCATGGCCTCCTCGATGGCTCCTCCGGCGCGGTCCCGTGTGGCCTTCGTCAGCTTGCACACCTCGCCCCTCGATCAGCCGGGCACGGGTGACTCGGGCGGGATGAACGTCTATATCCGGGCGGCGGCCGATTCCCTTGCGGCACGGGGAGTGGGCGTCGACGTCTTCACCCGATGCCAGGGGAGGGGCGGGCCCGACATCGAGGAGCTCGCATCGGGGTCGCGGATAATCCAGGTCAAGGCGGGTCCATGCGCTCCCGTAGTCAAGGAGGAGCTCCCTCGGTTCCTTCCGGAGTTCCTCGGCGGCGTCCTGCGCCGCCAAGAGGCCGAGTCGTCGCGCTACGACCTGGTCCACTCCCACTACTGGCTTTCGGGATGGGTGGGACGGAGCACCAAGGAGATCTGGGGTATCCCGCTGGTGGCATCGTTCCACACCCTGGGCAAGGTGAAGAACTCTTCGCTGGCCCCGGGGGAGCGCCCGGAGTCCGCGGCCCGCCTGGCCGGGGAGGAGGCCGTCATCGGTGACGCCGACCGGATCATGGCTGCCACCCCCGCCGAGGCGGCCCAGCTGGTCGGGCTGTACACCGCCGACCCAGGGCGCATCAGCCTGGTTCCGCCGGGGGTCGATCACCAGCTCTTCTTCCCCCGGCCGAAGGACGAGGCCAAGGCCAGGCTGCACCTGGCGGGGGTTCGCCTGCTGCTGTTCGTGGGCCGGCTCCAAGCGCACAAAGGGCCGGACATCGCGATCCGGGCCCTGGCCGAGGCGGTGGCTCGCGACCCAGGGGGCACCGTCGACGTGGTGCTCGCCGTGGTGGGAGGGCCGAGCGGAGCCGGCCACGGTATCGAGGTGGGCCGGCTCATGGAGCTGGCCGCCGCCCTCGGGGTGGGCGAGCGGGTCATGTTCTTCCCCCCGCAACCGCAGAGCCGGCTGGCCGACTTCTACGCCGCCGCCGAAACCGTCCTGGTCCCGTCGCGCTCCGAGTCTTTCGGCCTGGTGGCCCTGGAGGCGCAAGCCTGCGGGACCCCGCCCGTCGCAGCCGCCGTCGGCGGGCTCCGCTACGTCGTCGTCGACGGCGTGACGGGCTTTCTGGTGGAGGGGCACGACCCCGGCGACCACGCCGAGCGGGTGCTCCAGCTCCTCCGCGACCCCCGGATGGCGAGGCGGATGGGCCGGGCCGCGGTTGCCATGTCCCTCCGGTTCTCCTGGGAATCGACCGCGGAGGAGATCCTGTCGGTGTACCGGGAGGTGCTGGAGGGGCGGATCGCCACCGGCCGCGACCCCGTGGGCGCGTGGCCGGAGTGAGAGTGGCCGGGTGATCCACGGACGGGCCGTGACGCTCCGGCCGGTCGAGGAATGGGACCATCCGCTCATCCAACAGTGGCAGAACCAGCCCGAGGTCTGGTGGTGGATGGACTACGAACGGCCCTTCTCCCAGCAGGACATCGCCGAAACGGAGGAACGCTCGCGCGCGGAGGGGCACCCGTTCATCATCGAGGCCGAGGGAAGGCCGGTGGGCAAGATCGGGCTGAATCAGTTCCGCCGCCGGGACCGCATCTGCTCGCTGTACATCTACATCGGTGAGCCCAGCGCATGGGGCAAGGGCTATGGCAGGGACGCCGTGACGACCCTGCTGTCGTACGCGTTCGACCGCATGGATCTGCACATGGTGGAGCTGTGGTCGCTCGCGCCCAACGAGCGGGCGCTCCGCGCCTACCAGGCGTGTGGGTTCGCCGTCGACGCCACGCTTCGCCAGCGCTCGTTCAAGGACGGTGGATTCGTCGACCGAGTCATCATGAGCGTCACGCGCGAGGAGTTCGGCCGAATTCGATTGCAGCGCAGCGATTCCCAGGGCTAGCTCTTCTTTTGTCAGACCGCCGAAGCGTTTGTCACTCTTTCTCGCGATGCTGCTACCTGCGGATATGTTGCGTGACCTGCGGCTTCCCCCGCTTGACGGTGTATGGGGCCACCGATACATTTCGCCTCGCTCCGAGCAGCCGAAGTGGCTGAGTCAGGGAACCGAAGCGGGGAGCCCTGGGAAAGCCGTAAGGCCGACTGGGCGCACCTGGTCGTACGGTTGGGAAAGCTAACTAGCTGTGCGGCCGGGGAGGCTCGGGAGGCCCCAAAGCCCAACGAAAGGCGTCTACCTCTCGGAAACCGAGACAGTTGCAAGGGGTTGCTCGGAGCACCTGAGCCCGAGGGGCTGACGGTGGTTGGAGGCTCCGGCCTCCGGCGAGCCGAAGGTCCCTCGGGTTCTGTCTTTCTCTACGGTTCGGGCTGTACGGTTCGGGCCGATGAATGCCCCGGTCCTTCGGCTCACGCAGGCCCGCTGGTTCCGGTGGCTGGCCACCCGGACCCCCCCGGGCCGCGCCCTCGCATCGCGGTTCGTGGCCGGCGAGCGCCTGAACGATGCCATCATGGCCGCTCGGGCGCTGGCCAACGACCGGATCCGGGCGATGCTGGATCATCTGGGGGAGAACGTGCGGGCCCCCGAGCATGCATCGGAGGCGGCCAACGCTTACGTTCAGGCCCTCGACCGGATCCGCGAGGAGCGCGACCTCGACTGCATGGTCTCGGTCAAGCTGTCGCAACTCGGCCTGGACTTCTCAGCCGAGCTCTGCGTCTCACAAATGGAACGGGTGATGGCCGCCGCATCGTCCGCCGGCTCCGTGGTGATGATCGACATGGAGAGCAGCGCGTACGTCGACCGGACCCTGGCCATCTTCCGTGACCTGCGAGCCCGTCACGATCGGATCGGATTGTGCCTGCAGTGTTCGCTGCGCCGGACCGAGGCCGACATCCGGGCCCTTCCCATGGGTTCGATCATCCGGCTGGTGAAGGGGGCGTACCTGGAACCGCCCGAGATCGCGCTCGCGCGTCGGCGGGAGGTGGATGTCGCGTTCGCCCGGGCCTTCGTCCGGCTGATCGAGGGGGGCCACAGCGTGCACGTGGCAACCCACGATCCCCGGCTCATCGAGGGGACGAAGCGGTTCGTGGAACGTCGCCGCGTGCCGTGGTCTCGCGTGGAGTTCCAGATGCTGTTCGGAGTTCGGCGTGACCTCCAGCATCGCCTGGCGCGGGGCGGATACCCGGTGCGGGTTTACATCCCCTACGGCGCCGAATGGTATCCCTACCTGACTCGGCGCCTGGCTGAACGACCTGCCAATATGTGGTTCTTCCTGTCGAACCTGGTGAGGAGAGGCAGATGAGTCGACGAAGGACGGGGGGATGACTCGGCGGGTCGCGTTCCTCGGTGGCGGCAAGATGGGCGAGGCTCTGGTGTCCGGGCTGATCCGCTCGGGTGGACGGAACCCCGACGAGATCATGGTCACGGCTCGTCGCGAGGAGCGAGTCCGCGAGCTGGCCGAACACGGCGTGGCCGCCACTCTGTCCAACCCAGAGGCCGTGGAGTGGGCCGAGACCGTGGTGCTCACGGTCAAGCCCCAGGATATCGAGGCCCTCCTGGGGCAGGTGGCCGGGCACGTGACGCCGGAGCACCTGGTGGTCAGCTTCGCCGCCGGCGTCCGGACCTCGTTCGTGGAGAAGCATCTGGTCTCCAGTGTGCCGGTGGTCCGTGTCATGTCGAACGTCGCCGTGCTTGTGGACGAGGCCATGTCGGTGGTGTCGCCCGGGTCCCAAGCCGAGGACAAGCACCTCTCGGTCGCCGAGGAGCTCTTGGGGTACGTGGGGAAGGTGATCCGGCTCCCCGAGGTGCACCTCGACGCCATCACGGCCACCAGCGGTTCGGGTCCTGCCTACTTCTTCCTGCTGGCGGAAGCGATGATCGAGGCCTGCATCCTGCTGGGGCTGTCGCGGGACGTGGCCACCGAGCTCATCATCCAGACCATGCTCGGCTCGGCCAAGATGCTGCGCGACACGGGCAAGCACCCCGTGGAGCTCCGGGAGATGGTGACCTCGCCCGGCGGGACGACCATCGCGGCCATCCGCCACCTGGAGGAGGCGGGTGTGAGGGCCGCATTCCTGAACGCCATCGATGCCGCCCGCCACCGGAGCGCCGAGCTGGCCCGGGGCGGCGAAGAGGAAGGGGACGCCTGAGCGTGGGGCGGGGGGCCAGGGCCAGGGTGCGATGGGCGCACGACCGGGAACGCAGGAAGAAGGCTCGGGAGAAGCGCAAGGCGGCGGAGCTCGCAGCAACCAAGAAGAAGAGGAAGTAGGGTCGATTCCCTCTCAACCCTGCCGGTCGATCCGGTTGCGAAGCACGCCGATCCCCTCCGCCTCCAGCTCCATCTCGGCCCCCGGCCAGATCCGGTTGTCGAGCTCGGGGACGTCGAGGGGGCATGCGGCGAAGGTCTCGCCGGGCTCCAGTGCCTCCAGGCGCGAGGCCGCAGCCACCTCCTCCAACAGGTTGCGAGCGGTGCCGTTCAGGTTGCCCTTTGCCCATTGATCGCCGTCCACCCGCACGGTGACGAACACCGTCTGGGGGTCGATCTCATCGGCCGTCAGGATGCACGGCCCCATGGCCACGGGCAGCCCCTGGGCCCGAGGCGTCGGGTCACCGGACCCCTGGCGCACCGCGAAGTCGCTCACCAGCGTATAGCCGAACACGGCATCTTCTACGTCTCGGGAGGAGGCCGCCCCTTGTATGCGCCGTCGGAGGATCGCCCCGATCCGCGGCTCGAACTCGAGCCACCCCGCGCCCTCCGGCCACGGAACGACGTCACCGGGGCCGGCCACCGGGCGCAGCCCCTCCACTTCGTCCCGGCCCCGGAGAGACGTCGGCACGATGGGCGGGAGCAGGCGTGCTCCTTTGACGACGAAGGCGGCTGCCTCGTCCCGTTCCAGGGCGGCCCGGGCGGCGTCGAGCACCGTGCCCCCGTTGCTCGCCACCAGGGCTTCCATGCTGGTGGGGAAGGCCGGGTGCCCGATCAGGTCGGGCAGGTCGACCACCTCACCCTCAAGGAACGCTCCCAGTCGCCGGTGCCCCCTCCGGTCGAAGGTCACGAGCCTCAAAGGGAGGCCGATGATACGCCTCCGCCCGGGGCGTTTCTCGATATCCGCGGACCGGTTCGAACGCGGCCCCACTCGTGCGCGACTTGGGACGGATCTGGCCCCCCGACTACCATACAGATCGTCGTTCGAGCGGGATCGTTCGATCAGGAGGCGACTTCCATGGCAGAGCAGGGCTTCCGCATCACCTACGCGACGATGTCGGCGGATAACGAGGAGCTGCACAAGGCCTACGATCGAGGTATCGAGGTTGCCCGGTCCTGGCTCGGAAAGCGGCATCCGTTCTACGTGAACGGGGAGGCCAGGCAGGGGAGTGGAACCAAGGAGGAACGATCCCCGATCGACCACGACCTCGTGATCGGCGAGTTCGCCCAGGCCACCCGGGAGGATGTGCGGGACGCCGTGGCGGCGGCCACGGCCTTCGCGCCGGCGTGGGCGGCGACCCCGTGGAAGGAGCGGGTTGCCTTGGTCCGCAGGGCCGCCGACCTCATCTCCGAGCGGCGGAGCGAGCTCGCGGCGCTCATGGCCATTGAAGTCGGGAAGAATCGACTGGAGGCCCTGGGGGACGTGGAGGAGTCGGCCGACCTGCTCCGGTGGAACTGCAACGAGATGGAGAAGCACGACGGCTTCACCACGCCGATGCAGTCCATGGGCTCGCCGGGTGAGTACGTGGACGTGCTTCGGCCCTACGGCGTGTGGGCCGTCATAAGCCCGTTCAACTTTCCCATGGCCCTGGCCGCCGGCCCCTCGAGCGGCGCCCTCGTGGCCGGCAACTGCGTGGTGTCCAAGCCGGCCCACCTCGGCGCCTTCACCGGCCTCAAGCTGTACGAGGCCTATCGGGACGCCGGGATCCCGCCGGCCGCGTTCCAGTTCCTCTCTGGTCCCGGGAGCGTGGTGGGTGAGGAGCTGGTGAACCATCCCGACGTGGACGGCATCACCTTCACCGGCTCCTACGAAGTGGGGATGGGCATCTACAAGGGGTTCGCCAAGGACTTTCCCAAGCCGGTGATCTGCGAGATGGGTGGGAAGAACCCGGCCGTGGTCACCGAGAAGGCCGATCTGGACAAGGCCACGGACGGCGTGCTGCGCTCGGCGTTCGGCTACGGCGGCCAAAAGTGCTCGGCCAACTCCCGCGTGTACGTGCAGCGGAATGTGTACGACGAATTCGTGCGGCTCCTGAAGGAGAAGACCGAGAAGATCAGGATCGGTGATCCGCTGGAGAAGGACGTGTACCTGGGACCGGTGATCGACGACAACGCCGTGGCCACGTTCGAGGAGGCATCGGCGGAAGCGAAGAAGAACGGGAACGTCGTCATCGGAGGCGACCGTTTGAAGGAGGGCGACCTGGCCCGAGGGAATTTCGTCCAGCCCACGGTGGTCGAGGTGCCGCTCGACTCCTGGATCTGGAAGCGGGAGCTGTTCGTGCCGTTCGTATCAGTCGCCCCTTACGACGACCTGGACGAGGCCCTGCGGTTGGCGAACGATACCGAATACGGCCTGACCGCGGGGTTCTACAGCGAGGATCGGGGCGAGATCCAGCGGTTCCTCGACACGATCGAGGCCGGCGTGGTGTACGTGAACCGCCGGGCTGGCGCTACGACGGGCGCGTGGCCTGGGGTCCAGCCCTTCGGCGGCTGGAAGGGATCCGGTACCAGCGGGAAGGCCGGCGGCGGCCCCTACTACGTCCAGCAATACCTACGAGAGCAGTCCCGAACGGTGATCGAGGAGTGAGCGCCCCGGAGATCGCCGACCTGGCGGCTGCCCAGGCCCCCCGGTTGATCACCGAGGTCCCGGGCCCCGAGGCGGTGGCCCGGATCGAGCGCGACCGCAAGGTCACCAGCCCCTCACTCCCGCGCGCGTACCCATTCGTGCCCCGGCGAGGCGCCGGGTCGGTGGTGGAGGACGTCGACGGGAACCTGTTCCTGGACCTGAACGCCGGGATCGCCGTGACCTCAACGGGCCATGCACATCCCAGGGTCGTCGATACCATCCAGCGGCAGGCGGAGGAGCTGATCCACTACTCGGCGAGCGACTTCTTCCTCCCGATCTACACCGACGTCTGTGAGAGGCTCGACGGGATCGCCGGCATGTCGAAGCCTGCCAGGAGCTTCCTCACGAACTCCGGCACCGAGGCCGTGGAGGCCGGCATCAAGCTCGCGCGATACGCGACCGGCCGGCAGTACGTCATCGCGTTCTTCGGTTCGTTCCACGGGCGTTCGTACGGAAGCGTCTCGCTGACAGCGAGCAAGGCCCGGTACCGCACCGGGTTCGGGCCGCTCCTGCCCGGCGTCCTGCACTCGTTCTTCGGCGACTTCGAGTACCTGGAGGAGGTGTTGTTCAAGCGGTTGGTGTCGCCGCACGAGGTCGCCGCGATCGTGGTCGAGCCGATTCTCGGCGAGGGCGGGTACGTCCTGCCACCCGAAGGGTGGTTCCGCTACCTCCGCGAGTTGTGCTCCCGGCACGGAATCCTCCTCGTAGCCGACGAGGTCCAGAGCGGGATGGGCCGTACCGGGAAGATGTGGGCCATCCAGCACTTCGGGGCGGAGCCCGACATCTTGCTTGTCGGCAAGGGCATCGCCAGCGGGATGCCGCTCGGCGCCATGGTCGCCCGCGATGACCTGATGACCTGGGAGATCGGCGCTCACGGCTCGACCTACGGCGGCAACCCGTTGTCGTGCGCCGCGGCCCTGGCCACCATCGACCTCATCGAGGACGGACTGGTCGAGAACGCCGAGCGGATGGGATCCTTCCTGCTCGACGGGCTCCGCGAGATCCAGGCGCGCCGGCCGCTGATCAAGGAGGTCCGTGGCCTGGGCCTGATGATCGGGATCGAGTTCCAGGACCACGACACGATGATCGCGGTGGAGCAAGCGGCGTTCCGCCGCGGGCTGCTGGTGCTCGGAGCGGGGGACGACGTGGTCCGGATGTGTCCGCCGCTCGTGTTTCGCACGGACCAGGCGGAGACGGCGCTCGAGGTCTTCGAGGAGGCCGTGGCCGAGGCGGGCGGATCGTAACGGAACGGGGAGGTTCCGTGGCGTCCACCATCGACTCGGTGAGCTTCGATTGCGCCGACCCCCGGCGCCTCGCCGAATTCTGGTGCGTCGCTCTCGGCTACGAGGCCGTTGACGTCGACGACGACGAGGCATTCATCGGCCCCGCCGCTGGCGGCAACGGCCTCTACTTCCAGCGGGTTCCCGAGCGCAAGGTGGTCAAGAACCGGGTCCACCTGGACCTCCGTCCCCCGCGATCGATGGCCGCCGAGGTGGAGCGGTTGCGGGACGCGGGCGCCACCGACGATCGGTTCGTCGAGAAGGGTGGGAGCTTCTGGACGGTCATGCTCGACCCCGAGGGGAACGAATTCTGCGTCCTCCGTGGCCCGGAGGACGGGTGGTCGCCCGAGCACTTGGCGTGAGGGCGGGTGGCGGGTGAGCAAGGTGGCCACGATGAAGGATGCCGTCGCGGACCTCGTCCGCGACGGCGACACGGTGGCCATCGAGGGGTTCACCCACCTGATCTGCTTCGCCGCCGGCCACGAGATCATCCGACAGAAACGGCGGGACCTCACGCTCTGCCGGATGACCCCTGACGTGGTCTACGACCAGATGATCGGAGCCGGCGTTGCCGGGAAGCTCGTGTTCTCGTGGCTGGGAAATCCGGGCGTCGGATCACTGCACGCGATCCGGCGCCGCATCGAGAACGGCGATCCCGCGCCGCTGGAGATCGAGGAGTACAGCCACTTCGGCATGGTGTGCCGGTACGTGGCCGGGGCCTCGAACCTCCCGTTCTTCCCCATCCGTAGCTACTACGAGAGCGACATCCCGAGTGTAAATCCGAGGATCGTCCCCATCGCCTCGCCGTACGACGACACCGAGGTCTACGCCGTGCCCCCGCTCAACCCAGACGTCGCCATCGTCCACGCGCAGAGGGCCGACGCGAGCGGCAACGCCCAGATCTGGGGGTTGCTGGGCTGCCAGAAGGAGGCCGCCTTCGCGGCGAAGCGCGTCGTCGTCGTGTGCGAGGAGGTCGTGGACGAATCGGTCGTTCGTGGGGATCCGAACCGCACCGTGATCCCCGGGCTCATCGTCGACGCAGTGGTGGAGGAGCCGTTCGCCTGCCATCCGAGCTACGCGCAGGGCTATTACGACCGGGACAATCGGTTCTATCTCGGCTGGGAGGCGACGTCGCGGGATCCCGAGGCGCTGGCTGCCTGGCTGAAAGAGTGGGTGTTCGGCTTGGAGACCCACCGGGACTACGTGGAGAAGATGGGGGTCGAACGGTGGAACTCACTCCGGCCCGGTGACGCGCTGTCGGGTCAGGTCAACTACGGGGAGTACGCGTGACCGAGAAGGGTGACGGCGTCGGCGACAACGGTACCGGCGAGCGGGACCCTCGATGGTCGAAGTCCGAGATGATGATCGTCGCCAGCGCCCGTCAGCTGTCCGGCGGGGGCGTGTGCTTCGTGGGCATCGGCCTTCCGAACATCGTCTGCAACCTGGCCAAGCGCACGGTCGCCCCACAGCTGGACCTGGTGTACGAGTCGGGAGTTTTCGGAGCTTCTCCCAGGCGATTGCCGCTCTCGATCGGTGATCCGACGCTCGTCTCCGGATCCACCGCGGTGTGCAGCATGTTCGAGTTGTTCGCCTTCTACCTCCAAGCCGGGCTCGTCGACGTGGGATTCCTGGGCGCCGCCCAGATCGATCGGTTCGGCAACATCAACACCACCGTGATCGGCGATTACCCGAGGCCGAAGGTCCGCCTGCCGGGCTCGGGCGGAGCGTGCGAGATCGCCATCAACGCGAAGAAGGTCTTCGTGATCATGCGGCAGGGACGACGGTCGTTCGTCGAGAAGCTCGACTTCCGAACCTCCCCGGGGCACTCAGGCGACGCGGATCACGATCGCCGGCGGGGGTGGTGGGGGAGCGGGCCCACGGTGGTGGTGACCGACCTGGCGGAGTACGGGTTCGATGGGAGCACGGGCGAGATGACCTTGGCTCGCCTGCACCCCGGCGTGACCCTGGATGAGGTCCGGGAGAACATGGGTTGGGAGCCGACGGTCGCCCCCGACCTGGCCGAGACGGCTCCCCCCACCGTGGAGGAGCTCCGGCTGATCCGCGAGGAGCTCGACCCTCAGGGCGTCGCGTCATGAGCCCAAGGAGTCGCGTGTTCCATCGGGTCTTGTCCCGCGATCTTCCCGTTGCCGTCCGGGCAGGGGGCGTATGGATCGAGGACGCCGGCGGGAAGCGCTTCCTCGACGCGGCCGGCGGGGCCATCGTGGTGAACGTGGGACACGGGGATCCGGGCGTGGTCGAGGCCATGGCCGAGCAGGCCGCCCGCCTCCCGTACGTGCACGGCACGGCGTTCACCACCGAGGCGCTCGAGTCCTACGCCGAGGACCTGGCCCCGCTCCTTCCGGTGGACGAGGCCCGGATCTACCCCGTCTCAGGTGGGAGCGAGGCCGTCGAGACCGCCATCAAGCTGGCGCGTTCGTATCACCTGGCCAGGGGGGAGGACCGAGCCGTCGTGATCGGCCGGAAGGCCTCGTACCACGGGAGCACGATCGCCGGGCTCGACGCCGGCGGCAAGGAGATCTTGCGGCGGCCGTACGCGCCGTGGCTCGGCCGGTTCGCCCACGTCGAGGCGGCGTACGAGTATCGCTGTCCGATACCCGGCCACCCTGCGGCCTGTGGCGCGTGGCACGCGGACGCGCTCGACCGGGCCATCCGCGACATCGGCCCGGACCACGTCGCCGCGTTCATCGCCGAGCCCGTCTCCGGCGCGACCCTGGCCGCCGCCGTTCCCACCGACGACTACTGGCCTGCGGTGGCAGAGGTGTGCCGTCGCCATGGCGTCCTGTTGATCGCCGACGAGGTCATGACCGGTTTCGGAAGGACCGGGACGTGGTTCGGCCTCGACCACTGGGGCGTCAAGGCGGACCTCCTGATCTGCGGGAAGGGGTCGACGAGCGGGTACTTCCCGTTTGGCTTCGCCGCCGCGAGCGAGGAGGTGTTCGACGCGGTCCGGCCGAAGGGCTTCGTTCACGGATTCACGTGGTCGCACAACGGTGTCGGCGCGGCGACTGCCCACGCCGTGCTTCGGCGGCTCCGCGAGGGGAACCTGGTGGAGGCGAGCCGGGCCCAGGGTGAGCGATTGCGGAATGACCTGACGTCGGCCCTCGCCAACAGTCCGAGCGTGGGCGACGTCCGAGGGCTCGGGTTGATGATCGGGATCGAGCTTGTGGCCGATCGGGCAACCAAGGCTCCGTTCCCTCGGAGCGACCAGGTCACCGAGCGCGTCGTGGCCACGGCCAGGGGGCTCGGACTCCTCCTGTACTCGAGTACCGGACACGTTGACGGGACCGATGGCGACCTCGTGATGCTCGGGCCGCCCTTCGTCATCATCGACGAGGAGTGCGCCCTCGCCGTGGAGCGGACCGAGGCCGCGATCGCTGCGGTCGCCGCCGTACCCAGCCAGTGACATGAGTGGCCGGGCCGGCCTGGTGCTCTGCCCGGAGGCCCGGATCTACGACCACGGGCCGGGCCATCCCCTCCGCCCACAACGCGTCCTGCTCACGTGGGATCTGATCCGCCACCTCGGCCTGCTCGATCGGCCGACGGTGCAGACCCTCTCGTGCCGGATCGCCTCCGACGAGGAGATCGGTCTGGTCCACACGGCCGAGTTCATCGACGCCACCAAGCGAGCGGGCGACGGTGAGCCCGGCGACTGGTCGCGCTTCGGGTACGGGCCCGGCGACAACCCCATCTTCCCCCGGATGCACGAAGCCGGCGCCCTGGTGGTCGGGGCCTCGCTCGTGGCCGCGCAGGAGGTGGCCGAGGGCAGGCTGGATCACGCGTTCAACGCCGCCGGAGGGCTGCATCACGCCATGCCGTCGCGGGCGTCCGGGTTCTGTGTCTACGACGATCCGGCCGTGGCCATCGCCTGGCTCCTGCGACGCGGTGTCGAGCGGATCGCCTACGTGGACGTGGATGTCCACCACGGCGACGGGCCGCAGGCGGTGTTCTACACGGACCCCCGGGTCCTCACCGTGTCGATCCACGAATCCGGGGAGTACCTGTTCCCCGGGACCGGGTTCGTCTCCGAGCGCGGAGCGGGTGGGGCGGAGGGGACCAAGGTGAACGTGCCGTTGCCTCCCGGAACCGGTGACCACGCCTGGCTGGAGGCCTTCGGGGAGGTCGTGCCGCCGCTCGTCCGTCGGTGGCGACCCGATGTGCTCGTCACCCAGCTCGGGTGCGATACGCACCAGACCGACCCGCTCGCCCACCTCCTCCTCACCACCCGGGCCTACCGCGAGGCGGCCGCCGTCCTGCACGAGTTGGCCCACGAGGCCGCGGGCGGCCGGTGGGTGGCCACCGGCGGCGGCGGGTACCAGTGGGCCAGGGTCGTCCCCCGCGCGTGGACCCTGTACTTCGCCGAGATGTGCGAGGCGGAGCTCCCGGATCACCTTCCGGAGTCCTGGATCGAGGAGGCGGAGCGCGCGGTGCGTGGCGAGGTTCCGGTCACGTTCTCCGAGGCCCCACTGCCCGATGGGCGTCCCGACGCGGAGACTCGAGGCGTGATCCGCCTGGTGCGAGCGACGGTCTTCCCAGATCTGGGGCTCGAGCCGTGAGCGCCCCCGGCGCGAAGCTCGTGTGCACGCTCGGGCCCGCGACCGAGTCGGGGGACAGCGTGCGGGCCCTGGCCGAGGCGGGGTGCGATGTGTTCAGGGTGAACTTCTCCCACGGCAACGCGAAGGACCATGCCAAGCGGGTGCAGGTCGTGCGCTCGGTCTGCGACGAGCTGGGGAGCGACCTCGCCGTGATGGCCGACCTCCCCGGCCCGAAGATCCGGCTCGGCGACCTGGTCACCGAGCCACTTGCGCTGGCGGCCGGATCCCGGTTCGTGCTCCGAACGGGTGGCCGGGCCGGGGACTCGGGGGGCGCCTCGATCACGTACGAGGGACTGGCTCGCGACGTTCGACCGGGCGATCGCATCCTCCTCGCCGACGGGGCCGTCGAGTTGATCGTGCGACATACGAAGGATGACGAGGTATTGACCGAGGTCGTTCGGGGCGGCTCCATCCGGGCCCGGGCGGGCGTGAACGTGCCCGCCGAGCGGCTGGCGCTCCCGGCCATCACGGACCGGGACCGAGAAGGGCTCGCCGCCGCCCTCGACCTCGGCGTCGACCTCATCGCGCAGTCCTTCGTCCGAAGCGCCGCCGACATCGCCGGGCTCCGAGCGTCGATGGGGGCCCGCGCGGTCCCGATCGTGGCGAAGATCGAGACCCGGCCGGCGGTCGAAGTCATCGAAAAGGTGCTGGAGGAGGCCGACGCCGTGATGGTCGCCCGCGGCGATCTGGGGGTCGAGCTCCCCATGGAGGAGATCCCCATGGTTCAGAAGGAGATCCTGCTCGCGGCGCGTGGGGCATCCCGCCCGGCCATCGTCGCCACCCAGATGCTGGAATCGATGACGCACGCGCCTCGACCGACCCGCGCGGAGGCGACCGACGTGGCGAATGCCGTCCTGGACGGGGCCGACGCGATCATGCTCTCCGGCGAGACGGCCATCGGTGAGTTCCCCGTGGAGGCGGCGGCGGCGGCCGTGCGGATCGCCGAAGTCGCGGAGGAGCGAGGGTCGCATTTCCGACAGGCTCGGACGTCCTGCACGCATGTCGATGAGGGAGCGGCCGCCGCTCATGCGGCGTCGCAGATCGCGGGGGACGACGCCGACGTCGTGGCGGTCTCGTGCTTCACTCGAACGGGTCGCACCGCCGCCTTCCTGTCGAGCGAGCGGCCTCCCGTCCCTATCTACGCGTTTGCCCCGGATCCGGCCGTGCGCCGGGCTCTGGCAATCCGATGGGGGGTGCGCCCCCTCCCGGCGGCGGTGCCGGACGACACGGATGACATGATCGCGCTGATGGACGAAGGGCTGCGGGCCGCCGGCGCCGCCGCAGACGGCCAACTCGTCGTCCTGGTGGCGGCGTCGCCGTTCGGGCGGGCGCACACGAACATGATCAAGATCCACAAGCTCGGTAGCGCCGTCGGGTGATGCGCGCCGCGTCCCGCGGCTGCCGATCTATGTGGCGTCGCGCCCGGTGAGGGCCTGCATCGTGAACCGGGTCTTCGGCATGCGCGGAGCCTACCGCTGCGACTTCGCCGGGGTGGTTCCGACCCGGCTCGTGGCCGTGCGCACGCCCCACCGATAGAGCGGTGGGGTGAGGACCCGGAAGGCCTGCCACAGGCTCATGCCCCGCGGCACGGAGACTTCGGGTGCCTTCCCCCGCCTCACCACGTCCACGATGACCTTGGCCACCCTGTCTGCCCGCATGACGAGCGCCGAGGGCAACCGCCTCTGAGGGAACCCCTCGGTTGCGGCGAAGCCCGGGTTCACGCTCGTCACGAGGATGCCGCGCGGGGCGAGCTCGTAGTACAGAGACTCCGAGAATGCCACGACGCCGTGCTTGGACGCCGAGTACACCGACGTGCCGGGGGCGGCATACCGTCCTGCCAGCGACCCCACGTTCACGATGTGGCCCGCCCTCCGATCGAGCATCATCGGAAGGAACACCTTCGTGCAGACCAGCACGCCGAGCAGGTTCACCCGGATGACGTTTTCGATCTGCTCCAGCGGCAGGTCCTCGAACCGTCCCCCGCCGGGGATGCCCGCGTTGTTGATCAGGACGTCGCATCGCCCGAAGGCCTCGTCCACCCTGTTGCGCAACCCCTGGAGGTCGGCGACCTCGGTCACATCGCAACGCACGGCGAGGGCCCGGCCTCCCAGTCCCTCGATCTCGGCGGCGAGGGCCTCCAGTCGCTCCGCACGACGCGCCGCCAGCACGACGGCCGCTCCCTCCTTCGCCAGCATCTTCGAGGTGAGCTCGCCGAACCCCGACGAGGCACCCGTCACCACCGCCACGGCACCGCGGAGCTCCATCTCACGGCTCCCTGGCGCTCGTGACGCTCTGACCCCCGTCGACGACCAACACCTCGCCGGTCACGAACGACGCCGCCGGGGAGCAGAGATAGAGCGCGGCCGCGGCCACATCCTGCGGACGCCCCCAACGGCCGAGGGGGATGTTGGACCTGATCCGAACCTCGGCCTTCGGGTCGTCCCGCTCGGGCTGGTTCATCTGGGTGTCGATCCATCCGGGGGCGATCGCGTTCACCCGCACACCCGCCGGCGCCCACTCGAGCGCCGTGGCCTTGGTCAGGTTGATCATCGCGGCCTTGGCCGCCCCGTAGTACGTCAGGCCCTCTTCGACGATGAACCCGTCGATGGAGGCGACGTTCAGCACGCAGCCCGAGCCCTCGGCCAGCAGGACCGGCGCGGCCGCGCGCATGCCGTAGACCGCGGAGAAGAAGTTCGTCCGGAAGTACTTCTCGAATCCCTCGGCCCTGGTCTCGATGAACGGTGCCATGAACGGCGCCGCGCCGGCGTTGTTCACCAGGATGTCGAGGGTGCCGAGCTCCCGAACGGTCCGCTCGATCAGATCTCGTACGGCGTCCTCGTCCGAGACATCGACCACGACCGGCACGGCCCGCCGGCCGAGCTGTTCGACCTCCTCTGCCGTCCGTTCGACCTGCTCCTTCGTCCTGGCGGCCACGGCCAGGTCGGCGCCCGCGCGGGCGAAGGCGTGCGCGATGGCCCGCCCGATCCCCCTGCCCCCGCCCGTGACCACAGCGACCTGCCCCTCCAGTGAGAAGTCGTTCACCCGCACGCCCCCTACGATTGGTGGTGGATGGACGTTATCGAATCCCATGCGGCGCAGCTGCCCGCGATCGACGAACGGTGGACAGGCAGGGTCGGCGACCGCGACGAGCTGATCCGCGGACTCCTCGACGGTCGGATCGCCGGTCCCTCCCTCAGCCATCCCCTCGACAACGTGTTGCGCAACATCCGGCTGCTGCGCGAGGGGGACCCTGACAAGCAGTTCGGGTTGTCCGGGCTGCCCGGGGCGTTCACCCCATCGGAGGTGCTGGGGCTGGTGGGCCGAGCCGCGGGCTTTACGCCGGATCCGAACGCGACGACGGGACCCGTCCCCGTCGATCCCGAGCTCGTGATCGACGCCTGTGACGCGGTTGGGTATCGGCTTGGCGAAGCATGTGCGCGAGGGGAGCGCATGATCCTTGCCACCGGGCATCCGGTCGGCCTGGCCCACCTGTACACGGGGGTGGGGCGGCAGCTCGCGACTCGCGGCGTCGAGCTGCTCAGGCCATACGAGGGGGTGGCCTGGCGCGACATTGATGACCGGCACGGGTGGCAGGTCCGGTATCTGGAAGGGGTCGCCCTCCTCACCGACCAGGCCTCGGCCCGCCACACGCATCGGGGCGACGCCATGGCCAGGATGCTCGGCGAGGTGCGGCCGGACCTGGTGTTCGCCGACCACGGGTTCGCCGGGGCCGCCATCGAGGCCGGTGTCGAGACCCTCTCGATCGCCGACGTGAACGACCCGGCGCTCCTCGTGGCCCGGGCACAGGGCCGGACGGACACCGTGATCGTCATGGACGACAACGTTCAACCCGACGCCTACTGGCCCTGCTACCAGGCCATCGTGGCCCATCTCGCCGACTGAGTAGAATTCGCGCCACGATGGAGCTTGATCCCTTCTCCGAGGCACGGTTCGTACGCGTGATCGGGGCGCGTCGCCCCGAGCGAATGTCCACCATGACCACCCATCCGCCCACCCAGGGAGGAGGAGAACCCCGGGCGGGCTGACACGCTCGCGCACGCACGGAACGGGGCCTCCGGGGAGGGGCGAGACCGCCCCACACGGAGGCGAAGGTGAACGAGCACGAGGCGCTGGTCGAACGCGCGGTGCGCGAGAGGCGCACGGTCTTGCTCGTGGGTGGGCTCGACACAGGCAAGTCCACACTGTCCCGGATGCTGCTGCGGGCCGGGGTGGATGCGGGGCGGCCCTCGGCGTTCCTGGACGGTGACGTGGGCCAGAAGACCGTGGGTCCTCCGGCAACCATCTCGCTGAAGGCTGTGCGCTCGGTGGCCGATCTCGAGCCCGACCTCCTGGCCACGGCCGATGCGCTCGCGTTCGTTGGCTCCACGTCGCCGCAGGGACACCTCCTGCCCGTCGTCAGCGGGGTGGTGGCCCTCGCTCGGCGAGCTCGGGAGGCAGGAGCGGACCTCCTGGTCGTCGACTCCGGCGGGCTGGTGTCGGGGATCACCGGCCAGGTCCTGAAGTACCACAAGGTCGAGATGCTCCGGCCCGACCTCGTCGTCGGCCTTCAGCGTGGCGAAGAGCTCCAGCCGCTCCTGGGCGTGATCCAGCGGTTCTTCTCAACCGAGGTCGTCTCACTCGGCGTTCATCCCGACGTCGTGCCGACCTCCGTGGAGCAGCGAGCGGAGAACCGCGAGTCCGCGATGCGCCGGTATTTCTCCGCGGAGCTCCACCGGTGGAGGGTGAAGCCGACCGTGTTCATGCCGGCTCTTCCCCCGATGTTCAACCTGGCCAAGCTGGATCGGATACTCGTCGGTCTGTCCGACGGTGACGGCGGGTACCTCGGCATCGGGTACCTCGAGTACGGGCCGGAGGATGGGGTGCTGCGCCTCATCTCGCCCGTGGCAGAGGGGCCCAAGGCGCTTAGACTGGGCTCCGTTCGCCTGGAGGAGACCTACCGCGTGAAGCGCGTGGACCTCCGGAACGTGTTCGGCTCCGAATGACGATGAAGGGACACTCGTGCCGTCACTGATCAAGAAGCGTCGCAAGAAGATGCGGAAGAAGAAGCACAAGAAACTGCTGAAGAAGACCCGCTGGCAGCGTCGGCAGCAGGGCCGCTAGGGAGCGGGAGCCCGGCCGTGCCGGCGTCGGGGGCGGGCCGGGCCGAAGTCTTGCGCGCCATGGCGCTGGCGCTGGCCGTGGCCATCGCGGCCGCGGGGTGCGCACCCTCCCGGCAGGAGGAGCAGAACGCCGACCTCGCTGCGTCCACGGTGGTCAGCTTCCGGTCGCCGGACGGGGTGAAGCTAGCGGGGAGGGTGTTCGGTGACGGGCAGGTCGGGGTGGTCCTCGCCCATATGTTCCCTGCGGACCAGACCTCATGGTGGGCGTTCGCCCGGCACCTGGCCCCGAAGGGGTTCACCGTCCTCACCTTCGACTTCCGCGGCTATTGCCCCGGTGGGGTGGCCGGCTGCTCCGAGGGCCAACGGGACGTCGCCGCGATGTGGCAGGACGTCCTCGGCGCGGTCGACTTCATGATGGCCCGGGGACTGGCCCGCGTGATGCTCGTCGGCGCCAGCATGGGTGGGACCGCCTCCCTGATCGCCGCGGCCCAGACGGATGTGCCAGTCCTCGCCATCGTCGCGCTCTCCGCCCCGCAGTCCTTCGAGGGACTGACGGCCGACCGCATCGTCTTGGGGAACGTCACGGCGGCCAAACTGTTCGTCGCGGGCAACAGCGATCCGACGGGGGCGGCCACCGCGGCGGAGGCGATGTACGAGGAGTCCCCGCCGCCGAAGCAGGTCGAGATCGTCACGTCCGTCGACCACGGCACCGACCTGCTCACAGGGAACCAGTCGGGCCGAGTGCAGACGCTGATCACGGGATACCTCGAGCGATATTCGGGGGCCTGATGCAACGGCCAATCGTGTTCATGAGCGACTTTGGTCTGGCCGATGAGTTCGTGGGGATCTGCCTCGGCGTCATCGCCCGCATCGCCCCGCGGGTCAGGGTGATCGACCTGACCCACGCGATCCCTCGACAGGACGTGCTGGCCGGAGCCAAGGCGCTCGGCCGCGCAGCGCCGTTCATGCCGGAGGACGCGGTGTACCTGGGGGTGGTGGACCCGGGAGTCGGCTCGGCCCGGCGCCCGGTCGCCGTGGCCTGTGAGTCCGGCGCGCTGCTGGTCGGGCCGGACAACGGTGTGTTGTCGATGGCCTGGGCGACACTCGGCGGCGCCGCCCAGGCCGCGGAGATCACCTCGGAACGGGTGCTGCTCGGCCCGGTGTCGGCCACGTTTCACGGGCGAGACGTATTCGCGCCGGCCGCCGCCCACCTGTCGATCGGGACGCAGCTTCAGGAGCTCGGTCCGCCCGTCGACCCCCGGACCCTGCACACGGTCGAGATGCCCGCCCCGATGATCCTCCAGGGGGTGGTGGGAGCCCGGGTCACCGGCGTGGACGGCTACGGGAACGTCCAGCTAAACGCCCGGCCCAGGGACCTGGAGGCGGCCGGCCTCGAGGTGTCCGCGGAGGTGTGCGGCCGGATCGTGACGAGGGTCTCGACCTTCGCCGACGTGGCGGAGGGCTCTCCGGCGGTCATCGTCGACTCCCAGGGGTTCGTGGCCCTGATCGTGAACGGGGGGAGCGCGGCCGACCTCCTCGGCCTGCATCGAGGGGACGCGGTGACCCTTTCCAGGCCGGCTGGATGACGGCCACCGGCTACGGCGTTCGTGATGGAGTCGGCGGCAGTGCCGTCGGCGAGGACGGGAACGGGTACGGCGTCCCGGGCACCGGACCCGGATACGGCTCTCGGTCCGCGCCGGCGATGACGAGCTGCGCCACCGCCGCCCCGGCGAGCAGGACGGCCAGACAGATGATCGTGATCAACGTGAACCGCCGCACGGCGCGAGGCTAGCAGGGGGGACCATGGAGGGGATCGAGCCGTTGGAGGTCGGTCACGTGGTGCTGCGAGTGCGGAACCTGGCCCGGTCGACCCCGTTCTACGAACTGCTGGGGTTCACCAAGGTCGCCGAGCTCGGCGGGGCCATGGCCTTCTTCACCGCGACCGGGGCGAACCATCACGACCTTGCCCTCCAGGCCGTAGGAGACGGAGCCCCAAGCCCGCCGCCGGGCGCGGTCGGTCTCTACCACGTGGCCATCCGGTATCCCTCGGACGACCACGTCCGAGCCGCGTTCAGGCGGTTGGCCGGGGCCGGTGTGGACATCGTCGGGGCCAGCGATCACGGCGTCTCGCACAGTCTGTACATCCGCGATCCCGACGGGATCGAGCTCGAGCTGTACGCGGACGTTCCGGGCTGGAAGGAACAGGGGGAGCGCGTGGCGACGATCCGCCCCTGGGATCCTCGGTAGGGAGGAGCGGGACCGGGCTTCGTTCGAAGCCCGGCCACTCAGACAGGTTGCGGCAGCCGCTCTCGGCAGATCGCCAGGTTCGACGCGAGGACCCTTCGGAGGGCGGCGTCGTCCTCCATGTACCGTCGCAGGTCGAGCTCGAGGGAGACGTTGCCGGAGAAGCCCTCGTCCCTCAACAGGTCGAGAAACTCGACGATCGGCAGGACGCCCTGGTCGAGCGGCAGGTGCGAGTCCCAGCCCCGCCCGGCGTTGTTGGACAGGTGCACGTGGACCAAGCGATGGCCCAGGCGGCGGACCGCCTCGAAGGGATCCAGGCCCGACACCGCCGCGTGGCTCGTGTCCAGCACGACATGGGGGTACGGGTCGAGGTCGTGGATCGACTGGCGGGCATGGAGCCGGACCCCTCGTTCCCCCCGCAGGCGCAGGGGGAACATGTTCTCCATTCCGACGAGCGTTCCCGTTTCGCTGGCGATATCCGGAAGCCGCTCATCCACCCACCTCCGGTAGGCCGCTTGCCAGCGATAGGGAGGGTGGACCACGACGAGCGGGGCCCCCGTTTCGCGGGCCAGCTCGATGGACCGGTCGATCTTTGCGATGGGATCGGAGCCCCATACCTTCCGGGTCATGAGGAGGAACGGAGCGTGGATGGCCCTGATCGCTAGGCCGTGCTCCCGCGAGAGCTCGCGGAGAACGTGTGCCTTCTGGGTGGCGGGGTCCCGGGTGACCATGACCTCGACGCCGCCGAATCCCGAGTCGGCGATGTGGCCGAACGCTTCGCCGAGCGGCCGGTTGAAGAACGCGGCGGTCGAGCAGATCAGGGTAGGTCGGCGCGGGTGCGGTTCGTTCTCCACGGCGGTGGATTCTATCGGCGGGCAGCGAGAGGTCCGCGTATGCTGCTTCCCCCATGTGGGCCTTCCCGCTGGCAGCGGCCCTGATCGCCGTAGTGTTCGCGGCGTCCCTGGTTCGCCAGTTCGCCTCCCGGAGGAGGCCGTACCAGGCGGTCTGGGCGGTAGCGCTCGCGATGTACGCGGCGGCCTCGTTCATGGTGGTGCTCGGGGTCCGGGGTGACTGGTCCCCATTCGAGTACCGCACCTTCTGGCTCCTGGGCGCCGTCCTGAACGTGCCTTTCTTGGCTGCCGGTGAGGTGATCCTGCTCTTCCGAAGGAAGACGGTGCTGTCGATCGTGTTTCTGATCCTCGTCTTCGTGACGAGCTACTCCTTCGCAGTGACCCGGACCGCCACCATCGCCGATCCCGCCGCCCTGGCCCGGGACCTCCCATCGGGCAAGGTCGTCTTCGGCGATGGAACGCCGGCCCATCGGCTTCCTCAGGTGGTCTCGATCCCCGCCTACGCGGTCCTCTTGGGCGGCACGCTGTGGTCGGCGTGGCGGATGCGCGGGCGGCGTGAGTTCAGGAACCGCTTCTACGGAACGCTCGGGATCGCCGTCGGTGCCACCATCATCGCCGCCCTAGGCTCGGCGTTCGCTGCAGCGGGCAACTTCACGGCCTTCTCGCTGGCGCTCGCCATGGGCATCGCCGTGATGTTCTGGGGGTTCCTCCGGGCCTCGCGGCCGGTCGCCCCCTCGAGCTCCACGCTCGCCCCCCGCTGACCCCACGGCTAGGCCGCCCGCGGCGGTTCCAGGGACGCGTACCAGCTGTGGCCGACGTTGGAAGGGCTTGCGGGCGCGTCGCCCATCCGTTCCTCGGTGATCAGGATCTCGTCATAGCGCGCCGTGTCCACCGCGAGCTCCAGCAGCACCAATCCGTCCTCCGGGACGAACCAGCCGTCCTCCACGCGGACGAACGTGCCCTTCGCTCCGAGCCACAGCTGGTACACACGGCCCGGTGACGGCATCGGCGCGTCCCGGCCGATGATGTACATGAGCTGCAGGCCCGGCCCCGAGACCTCCACCAACCCGGCCGCGGTCTGCCCCTGGCTCTCCAGGCTCACCGGGTTGGCGCCGGGCAGCTGGAGGGCCTCCATCGCTGCCAGCAACTGGCCCCGCTGCTGCTCGGTCCGGGACACCCGGCCTCCGAGCTGCACGGACAGTCCGGCCAGGCCGACGATGGCCGCGACCCCGGCGGCCACGGCTACCAGGGAGGCGCGATGGCGCCCACGGATCGGGGTCTCGTCCACCCCCCGGCGGATCCTGGGCAGCAGGAGGTCGGGAGGCTGCACCGGGGAGACCGCCAGGGCCAGGTCACCCGCCACGGCCTGGAAGCCGGCCACCAGGTCCCGGCACAGCGGACAGGATGGGACGTGCTCGGATAGGAGCCGGTCGGCCTCCACGGCGTCCTCGCCGGACAAGGAAAGCAGGACGTAGCCCGCCAGCAGCTCCTGGATCCGGTCGTGGTCCTCGTTCATTCAGTCCTCTCGGTACAGGGCTCGTCGGAGCTTCCGCATGGCGGCCAGGGTCCGGGTCTTGACCGTCCCCACCGGGATGCCGAGCTCCTCGGCGATCATGGCTTGGGTGTAGCCCCCGAAGTAGGCCAACTCGACCACCGTCCGTTGATCGGGGGGCAGCGTGTACAGCGCCTCCCGGACCTCCTTGCGCCGGATCGAGAGATAGGCGTCCTCGACGACCGCTTCAGCTACATCTTCGCCGGTACCCCGCTCCAGGTTCGACGCTCGTTCGGCCCGCTTGCGGAGCCGTTCTTCCCGCCTGACCGTGTCCACCGCTCGATGGTGGACGAGCGAGAGGAAGAAGCTCCGGAACGCTCCCCGGCCGGGGTCGTAGGCTTCGGGCGCCCGCCACAGGGCCAGGAACGAATCGTGGACGACCTCCTGGGCCAGCGAGTCCTGGCCGGTGACCCGGAGAGCCAGGCCGTAGGCGGCGGGGGCGTAGCGCAGGTACAGGCCCTCGAACGCCTGGCGATCCCCCACCGAGACACGCCGGTGGAGCTCGAGGTCGAGGCGATCATCCCCCTGCATGCCCTCCGTTGTATCACCGGGCGATGGATGGCCCGGGCCGCTAGGATGCCCGGCCGTGCTGACGAGCGTCCTGATGTACTCGCGGCCTGGTTGCGGCCTGTGCGACGAGGCTCGGGAGATCATCCTGGCCGAACTGGACCGGACCGGCTTCGACTTCGAGGAGGTCGACATCTCCGGACTCGATGCCCTGGAACTCGAATACGGCACCCGGATCCCCGTCGTGCTCGTCGACGGGCAGGAGCGGTTCGAGGTCCGGCTGGATCCGATCGCCTTCGCTCGCGCCGTCGGGCGATAGTCCCTGGCCTCCCACCCGCTTGTGCCTTCGTGCACCGGTTTCACGATTGCGCTACCATCCCTCGCGTGACCGAGCGCACCATCCCCGAGGCCTCCGTGGGGCGGCTTCCCATCTACCTCCGAGCCCTCGTCGACATCGCCGAGGGCGGGGCGAGCACGGTTTCCTCCGAGACCCTGGCGGAGGCGGCCGGGGTGAACTCGGCGAAGGTGCGAAAGGACCTCTCTCACCTGGGCTCGTACGGCACCCGGGGGGTGGGGTACGACGTTGCTTACCTGATCCATCAGGTTCGCCGGGAGCTCGGCCTGACCCAGCACTGGCCGATCGTGATCGTGGGGGTGGGCAACCTGGGCCACGCCCTGGCCAACTACCGGGGGTTCGCCGAGCGGGGGTTTCGGATCGCGGGGTTGGTGGACGCCGACCCGGCCAAGGTGGGTGAGCAAGTGGGGAGCATCACCGTCCAACACCTCGACGATCTGGCGACGCTGGTATGGGAGCACGGGATCGCCATCGGGGTCATCTGCACCCCCGCCGCGGAGGCGCAGGGCGTTGCGGATGCGCTGGTGGCGTCCGGAGTTCGGTCCATCTTGAACTTCGCCCCGGCGGTGCTCTCGGTCCCCGCCGGAGTGTCGGTGCGGAAGGTGGACCTGGCCATCGAGCTCCAGATCCTCGCGTTCTACGAGCAGCGGAAGGCGGCGCTTGCCGACGTGAAGAGACGTGGGCGGGCGGTGGCGGATCTGACCAAGGTCTGAGCCCGGGTGGCCGTCCGTTCGGCGGCCGAGCTCTCCTCTTTCGTTACTTGGCGATCGTGATCCAGAGCGCGATGAAGATCCCGATCATCATCACACCGAACAGGATGAACTGCACGACGCCCTCATCGAGCAGCGGCCTGGTCTCCTGTGCCAGCATCGTTTCCTCCTCCTAGGCGGGCCCGTACCAGGGCGGCGCGGTCCCGCCGGTCAAGACGTCCTTTCGTTCCCGCTCCGCCCGATCCAGGAACGGCAGGTGGACGGCGAACCCGACGATCGAGCCGATCAGGAACATCCACGAGTAGATGGGGACGCTCCCGCTGTCGTGTCGCAGGTACACCGCGATGAGAGGCCCGCCCCCGTTGTAGAAGGCCTGCGCCGCGGCGAGCGACACGTTGTCCGCCGCGGCGAACTCCACGCTCTGCACGGTGAAATCCGTGGTCTGGAACGCGCCCGCCTCGAACTGACCGAGCCCGGCCCTCTGGTTGGCCTGCTGGGCCAGGTAGGACTGGATGGCCCCCGTCACCGACTGCACCGAGGCCGACTGACCTCCGGTCGGCGCCTTCCAAGCGTCTCCCGTCGGGTAGGAACTGAACTGTCGATAGGGAAGGTCGGTCACGTTCTGGCCGGCCGTCTCGACGACCCACCCCGGCTCGCGGCCCCGGGGCCCGAGGTCCACCGGCGTCTTCGGGCCCTGGGAGAAGAACCCGAAGGTCCACACGGCCGAGAACAGGATCATCCAGCCGAACAGCGAGACCGACAGGACCAGATACCCCATCTTCCGGCCGAACACCGCGGACAACATCAGCAGGACGCTGCCGATGAACAGGACGAAGCCCACCGCCACGCCGAGGCCGCCCTTCACCAAGTTGGCGCACTCGACGTGGAACCCGAGGCATGTCTGGGCCAGCATCATGGCAGGGCGTTGGTGGTCGGGGGTCCGGGCGGGGGACCGAATTCCTTCACGGCGGCCTTGGTGGCATCCGGGTTGATGCACACGTTGTGCTCGAACTTGACCTGGGCCGTGTCCTGGATCGACACGACGTAGTTCACGATGTCGTTGATCTGTTGGTCGTCGAGGGCCCCGGCGTACCGGATGCTCCAGGAGGGCATGAGGTTCCTGCCCTGCTGGATCGTGATGTAGATGTCGTTCAGGCTGTAGATGAGCATGTGGCCAGTCCACGGGCCGCCGCAGACGGTCGTGAGGTTGGGCGTGGGGACCGGCGTCTGCGTGGTCGTGTCAAGGATCACCGAGCCCCGGAGCTCGGGCCCGTGGCAGCGGACACAGCCCACGCCGCCCTGGTTCTCCTCGGTGAACAGCTGCACAGCGCTCCTGCCCCTGGCGATCGATTCGGTGAGCAGCGCCTCCTCCTGGTCGAGGTTCGTGTGCGGCTCGAACAGCCAGGTGAGCGGGACCCAGATCACGAAGAAGGCGACCAGCAAGACCCCCCATCCCTGGAGCTTGGCCAGGAGAGGGGTCTCCAGATCGGGGTCGGAGGGCCCTGGCCGCATGGCGAACGGGATCCGGGGCGGCTCGGTCCTTCCAACCCTTCCCCGGGACAGGAGCGCCCCACCCGCCACCAGGAGGGCGACGGCCCCACCGACGGCGATGATCAAACCCTGAGCCCTGCTCAGCCCAAGCATCACGCCCTCCTCATCCCGGCGCGACGCAGAACGGCCCCTGGGGCGGCTCGTCGATCGTGTTCGTCCCCCGGACCGGGCCGAGGATGATCTGCGACGTGTCCACCATGACGTCGCCGGAGGAGGTGACGGACACCTTGAACCGGTCCAGTCCCCGGGGGGCCGGCCCCAGCTGATACTCGCCCACCCGGTTGTACTTCGAGCCGTGGCACGGGCACTCGAACCACTGGGACTGCTGGCAGAACGGCACGCGACAGCCCAGGTGGACGCAGCGCTGGTAGAGCGGCATGACCCCCTGCGCCTCGACGCCCTCGGCCGCGTAGTCGACGTCGCCGGACTTGTGGCCGGCCCAGTTCACGATGTAGAACCGGCCGGCGCCGTAGTAGAAGGGCTGGTTGTTCGAGGAGATGAACTCCTTGATGTCGGCGAGCTTGCCCGCCGTGATCACCGAGCCGAACCCGCCCTTCAGGTTGGGCCACAGGAACGCGAGCGTCGCCCCACCGAACTCAGCGGAGAAGACGCCCAGGGACGAGAGGAGCGATCGGCGGAAGAACTCGCGGCGCGTGACCGGCTTCGGGGCCTTGGCCGGGGCTTCGGCCCGGGCCTCCGGCGCGCCCGGCCTTCCGACGTCCACCCGGGCGGCGCGACGGGCCCGGATGAACGAAAGTCCGAAGGTGATGGCGAACAGGTCCACCACGGCGATCACCACGAGCGCCGCGATGGTCCCGCTGGAGAGGGCCAGGGGCATCACAGCTCGAAGAACACCCCCTGGGCCCACGGCCACACCCAGTTGTACCCGGTGCCGCGGAAGAACGATCCGATGATCGTGAGCGTCGCACCGAACATGAACATCATGGTGAACAGGGTGATGGCGAGCTTCCGGTCCCCCGGCTTCGTGCTCGGGTTGCGGTCGATGAACGGCGCGGCCGCCAGGCCGGTCAGGATGATGATGAATGGGATGGTGACCCCCGCGACGAGCGGGTGGAAGTAGCGCAGGAGCTCCTGGAGGCCCAGGAAATACCAGGGGGCCTTCGACGGGTTCGGCGTGAGGTTGGGGTTCGCCAGCTCGCGGAGGGGTGCGTTGACGAACGTCGAGAAGATCACCAGGCCCGCCGACACGACGAGGAGCGAGATGAACTCCTCGATCAACAGGTGCGGCCACACGTTGATGCGGTCGCCCTGCTCTCGCTCGACCCGCTGAATACCTTCGGGGGGGACCAGCGCAAGCAGCCGGTGCTTCTCCGGCGCACCGCGCTTGGGCTCGGGAACGTTGCCCGTGGGAAGTGGGGCTTCGCGAACCGGGGTGGGCATCACGGCGGCTGCGACCTGCGCGGTGGCCGGTGCTTGAGCAGCTGCGGCGGCCGGTGCTTGAGCGGCCGCGGGAGCCGGTGCTTGAGCGGCCGCGGGGGCCGGTGCTGGAGCGGCCGCGGCGGGCGGTTCGGCTTCTCCGTCGCCGTGGGCCGCCCGGTAGGCGCGGACGGCAGCGGCCCGGGCCCGGCCCTCGGCCACGCGCCGGTCCCCGCCCTTGGCCAGCTGCTCCGCCAGGACCTTGTCGTACGTCTCCTGGTCGAGCGGTGTTTCCTCTCGTCGTGCCATCTCGTCTCCTAGAGCGGTCCGGAGATGCCGCCGTCCTTGCGGATCCTCCAGAAGTGCACGGACAGGAAGAGCACCAGGACGAACGGCAGGGCCAGCACGTGCAGCACGTACCACCGCAGGAGGGTCTGCGGTCCGACAACCACCCCGCCAAGCAAGATGAAGTTGGCCTGCTTGGCCACGAACGGGGAGTACCCGGCCAGGCTCGTGCCCACGGTGATGGCCCAGATCGCCAGTTGGTCCCACGGCAGCAGGTAGCCGGTGAACGACAGCCCGAGGGTGAGGAACAGCAAGATCACGCCGATCACCCAGTTGAACTCGCGTGGCGGCTTGTAGGCGCCGGTGTAGAAGACCCGGGCCATGTGCAGGGTCACGCTGAACACCATCAGGTGGGCGCCCCATCGGTGGAGGTTGCGAACGAGGTCCCCGAAGAACACCGACGTCCGGATGCTCTGCATGTCGCCGTATGCGACGGCCCCGCCGATGTCGGCCATGGGACGGTAGAAGAACATCAGGAAGATGCCGGTCACCGTGAGCAAGATGAACAGGAAGAAGGACAGGCCACCGAGACAGAACGTGTACGTCAGCTTCAGCCCGTGGCGCTTCATCTTCACCGGATGGAGGTGGTACAGGACGTTGTTCATCGTGGCCAGGGCGCGGTCCCGGGACGTGTCCTTGTAGCCTCTGCGGAAGATGGATCCGGGCCGGAACATCGACTTCCAGACCTCGGTCTCCCGGGCGCGGTCGAGGACCTCCCCGGGTGACGGCGGCTTGAGCTTCACCCCGGCCTTCCCCTCTCCTTCCCTTGCCTACCCGGGCTCCGCCTTCTGGGACAGGGGAACGGAGGCCATCGTGCGCCTGCCGCCCGTGTCCTCCGGCAGCCTCGCGTAGTAGAGCACGTCCGTGGGGCATCGTTCGACGCAGACAGAACAGCGAGTGCAGGCGTTGTCGTCGACGACGAAGACCGCGTTGGCGATCCGGACCTCGGCCTCCACGGGCTCGAGCTCGGCATCCTGCACGATCCCCGGCGACAGCATGAAGATGCAGTTCCAGGGACAGACGTCCTCGCATGCCCGGCACAGGATGCAGTTGTCCGGGTCGAGCATGAGATGCTTCGGGGACCTGACGCCCTGGGAGAGCCATGCCGGGTCGACGGTCTCCACGACGTAGTCCGTGTGGATGTCGACCTCGGTCTTGGTGAACGGCATGTGCCTGCTCGAGCCTCCTATGTGGTCTGGGTCATCGATATCCGCCGGTGGGTCGTTCCGCTGACACCCCCCGGAGCCGCTTCCGCCAGTTCTGCATGATCACCGCGGCCACCACGATCGTGAGGAGAGGCCCGGTGCTCAAGCCGAGCGCTATGGCATCCCGGATCTCCAGCGCCCAGCTTCCGCCGCCCGAAGGCCCCGCCCAGCCCAGCTTCTGCTCGGCGTAGTACATCCAGAACGACGGGACCACAACGGCGAAGATCAGGATGAAGAACAACAGCCCGACGCAGAAGATGACTGCCCTGGACCAGGTCCACTCGAAGGCCTTGACGGACGGCTCCACCCGCTGCTTCAGCTCGACCAACCTCTTCGGAACCCTCATGCGCAATCCATCCTCGCCCGCGGCGGGCTGATTATAGCCAGGGCCCTCTCGCGCACCGTTTCCGGGCTGGAATCATCCTACCGGCCTTGTGAATCCCTTCACAAGGGCCCCGGCGGCTAAGCTGCCGAGGCGTCGGAATGACTGCGGAACTCGTCGTCGCTGATCTCGTGCATCGAGGGCTCGCGTCGTGGTGGGCGCCGGCGCTGGCGTTCCTGGCCGGGGTGGTGTCCTTCGCCTCGCCGTGCGTCTTCCCTCTGGTCCCCGGCTACCTGTCGTTCGTCTCGGGGGGCCAGGCCAAGGAGCAGCGGGCAATCGTCCCCATCCTGCTGTTCATCCTGGGCTTCGCGGCGGTGTTCACGGCCCTTGGGGCCTTCGCCGGCGGGGCGGTCACCCGGTTCCTGAAGTCGGAGCTGGTCCTTCGGGTCTCCGGCGTGATCATCGTGGCGTTCGGGCTGCTCATGGTGCTCTACGCGTTTGGGGTCGGATGGCCGGGCCTGTACGCGGAGCGCCGGCCGCTGATGTCGCGGGTGAAGCCCGGGCCCGGCTGGGCGTTCCCCCTGGGGGTGGCGTTCGGCACCGGATGGACCCCGTGCATCGGCCCCGTCCTGACCGGCATCTTCCTGATCGCTGCGGCCCAGGGGGGAGCGGCCCGGGGGGCGTTCCTGCTGTTCGTCTACTCCCTCGGCCTGGGGCTACCATTCCTCCTCCTCGGCCTGGGGATCCGCCGGCTCATGGGCGCGCTCGCCTTCGTCCGGCGGAACTACCACTGGTTTGCCGGGATCTCCGGGGTCCTCATGATCGCCATCGGGGTGCTCATCGCCACCAACCTGTGGACCAGGATCCTCGCGCCGATCTTCGACCTCATCGGGCGGTTCAGCCCGCCGATCTGAGCCGCCTCGTCCCCGGAGCCTTCCCATAGAATCGGTCCTCCGGCATGTCGTCCACCGCCACCTCCGCTCGTCGGATGACCCTCCGCCAGTCACTCGCGCTCGTGTGGCGGACCCTGCGGTCGATGCGAACAGCGCTCGTGCTCCTCCTCCTCCTCGGGGTGGCCGCGGTGGCCGGCTCCCTCGTGCCACAGGTGGGGACGTCGAACGCCCGGATCCTCGCGATGTTCCGGGACCACCCGCTGCGGGCGGACATCTACGACAAGCTCGGCCTGTTCGACGTGTTCGGCTCGTGGTGGTTCACGCTCATCTACTCGCTCCTGCTGATCTCGCTGGCCGCGTGTCTGTTCCCCCGGACACGGGCCCTGGTCCGCAACATCCGGTCGCGCCCCCAGCCCTCGCGCGAGCTCGATGCGATGCGCCACTACGCCGCGCGGCCAGTGCCCGCAGAGCCGGAACGAGCGATCGCCGATGCCCGGAGGGTGCTTCGACGGCGCTTCTTCCGGGTAGCCCAGTCGAACGGTGGAGGCCCGCCCGCCCTGGCTGCGGACAAGGGCCTGGCCCGGGAGGGCGGCAGCCTCCTGTTCCACTGGTCGTTCTTCCTGATCCTGGTGGGGATGGTGTGGGGCAAGGGCACGGGCTTCACCGGCCAGGCCGTGATCGTCGAGGGACAGACGTGGACCGAGGCGGCGGCGAACTACGACGGACGGATCGACGAAGGCCGCTTCGTCGACGAAAGCGACCACAGCGGTGTGGGGATCCATGTGGAGGATTTCACCGCGACGTACCGGATCCCTTCGGGGATCCCGGAGGACTTCGTGACGCACGCCGAGCTGTACGACGCGAATGGCGCCTTCCTGAGGACCGTCGACATCCGGGTGAACCACCCGGCCGAGATCGATGGGGTGAAGGTCTATCAGTTCGGATACGGGTGGGCGCCCGTCGTGGACGCGCGGGAGGACGGCGTGCCGATCGCATCGGGCCCGGTGGTCTGCACGCAGGGTCCACCGCCCCAGGGCGTGAGCCCGCTCCAGCTGCCGTGGAACTGCGTGGTGAAGCTCCCCACGCTGACGCCGCAGGTCGGCATCCGGTTCGAGCTGTGGCCGGACAGCCGCAGCCTGTACGCCCTGCTCCGGACGGGCACGGCCATGCCGATGCTGACCCAGTTCTCTCCGGTGATGACCTACACGGCCTACCGGGGCGATCTTCGATCCGAACTCGTGCAGAACGCGACGGTGCTCGACACCATGGGGATGCGGAGGTGGAAGCAAGGCGTGATCGGAGCCGGGCAGACGAAGGAGCTCGGTGCCGGACTCACGATCTCGTTCCCCGATCTCCGGCAGTACACGGTGCTCCAGGTCAAGCGGGACCGGGGCCTGTGGATCATGCTCCTTGCCGCCCTCCTCATCTTGATAGGGTTGCTCCCGGCCTTGTACAGCTCCCGGCGCAAGCTCTGGGTGACGGCCGAGCCGGACGGGCGAGGGAGTGTCCTGAAGGTCGGGGGCTTCGCCCTCCAGCGAAGGAGTCAGTTCGAGGAGGAGTTCGCCAAGCTGGTGGACGAGCTTACGGGGACGCCCCGGGATAGAGTGGGCGTGCTGTGAGCACCGAGCAGTGGTCCCGGCTGTCCACCGACGCCTTCAACGTCGCGCTGTTCGCCTACATCGCAGGGATGATCGGCTACTTCTACTACCTCGCCTTCCGCGGGCAGTTGGCATGGCGAGCTGCCAGGGTGGCGGCGTTCCTCGGGTTGTCGGCTAATGCTCTGTCGGTGGTGTCGCGCGGTGTCGCGGCGGGCCGCGTGCCCTGGGGCAACATGTACGAGTACTCGTCGCTGCTCGCGCTGCTCGTGGTGACGGGCTACCTGTTCGTGGTCGAGGGCGTGTTCAAGGTTCGCGTGCTCGGCGGGTTCGTGCTGGCCTTCTCCGTGCTGACCATGGCCATCGCCGTGATGTTCCTGTATGTGGGACCGGGACCGCTCGTGCCGGCGCTTAACTCCTACTGGATCAAGATTCACGTCGTGGCCGCCATCACCGGTTCGTCGCTGTTCGCGCTGGGATCCATCGTGACCATCCTGTACCTGGCCAAGGACCGCCGCGAACGACGGACGGCGGCGATGACGCCGATCGCGGGCGGATCGGTGGACCTGGAGGACGCCCCGCCGCATTTCGAGTCCGGAGCCGACGAGCCGGTGGGCGAGGCGACCCGGTGGGGCATCCTTCCTTCGGCCGCCGTGCTGGACCGAGTGGCCTACCGAACGATCGCCTTCGCCTTCCCCATCTGGACGTTCGCCGTCATCGCCGGGGCCATCTGGGCTGAGCAGGCCTGGGGCCGGTACTGGGGGTGGGACCCCAAGGAGACGTGGTCCTTCATCACCTGGGTCGTCTTCGCCGGCTACCTGCACGCCCGGGCGACGTCGGGGTGGCGAGGCCGACGGGCCGCGGTGATCGCGCTCGTCGGGTTCGCGTCGCTGCTCGTCACGTACTACGCGGTGAACCTGTGGATCGTCGGCCTGCACTCCTACGCCCGGTGATGCCCCTGCCGAGGCCTCGGCGGACGCTGCCGCGAACGCTCGTGGGGGCGGTCGCCCTGATCGCGCTGGTGATCCTGGCGGCGGCCTGCGCCCCCCACGCCACCCAGGACACGTTGAAGCCCGCCGGCCCATACGCGCAGAAGATCGACAACCTGTTCCGGCCGGTGTTCTGGTTAGCGGTCGGGGTGTTCGTGGTCGTCGAGGGGTTGCTCATGTATCTGGCCGTGCGCTACCGACATCGCAAGGGACGGCGGGAGATCCCCCCCCAGGTCCACGGGAACCAGCGCCTGGAGATCGCGTGGACGATCGTGCCGGCCATCATCCTGGTGGGGGTGGCCATCCCCACGATCTCGGGCATCTACGCGCTGGCGGCGAAGCCCTCCGGCCAGATCCTCGAGGTGAACGTCATCGGTCACCAGTGGTGGTGGGAGTTCGACTATCCGGGGCTCGACGTGACCACGGCGAACGTGCTGCACATCCCGGTGGGGGAGCCCGTCTACGCCTCGCTGTGCGCCGCCGGCCTCGGGTACCACGGTCAGGTGGCGCCGAACGGCTGCCAGGAACAGAGTGCCTACGGCAACGTGGGCGACGACGTGATCCACTCGTTCTGGGTACCCGAGCTGGCCGGAAAGCAGGACGTCGTCCCCGGTCGCACGAACCACCTGGTCCTGGAGGCGGACCGGCCGGGAACGTACACGGGACAGTGCGCCGAGTTCTGCGGCTTGTCGCACGCATACATGCGATTCAAGGTCGTGGCCCAGACGCCGTCCGAGTTCGACGCTTGGGTCCGAGAGCAGCAGGCGAACGCGGCGGTGCCGGCCAAAGGCTCGCTGGCGGCGCAAGGCCAGGACCTCTTCTCGGGCGTCGCCGGGCCGGGCACTGGCTGGTGTATCGCCTGCCACGCCGTCCAGGGCCTGAAGGATGCGAACGGGAACCCGGTGGTCCAAAACGGCGGCCCGAACCTCACCCACCTGATGAGCCGGGACTGCTTCGCCGGCTGCATCTTCGCCATGAACCAGGCAGACCTGGAGCGATGGCTGAAGGATCCCCCGGCGGTGAAGCCCGGGTCGTGGATGCCGAGCTACGGGCTTAGCGACCAGCAGGTGCGGGCGCTCGTCGCCTACCTTATGACCCTGAAGTGATGGAGGACGTGCGGCGATGGCGAGCGTGAGCGTTCCGGCTGAGGGGGGGAGGGGAGGCCTGCTTCGCCGTCCCACCGCGACGACCGGGTTCTGGAGCTGGATCACCACGGTCGATCACAAGCGGATCGGGATCCTGTACGGCATCACCGCCTTCGCGTTCTTCCTCATCGGGGGGATCGAGGCCCTGTTCATCAGGCTCCAGCTGGCGCAGCCGAACGGCACGATCCTGTCCGCCTCCACGTACAACGAGTTCTTCACCATGCACGGCGTCACGATGATCTTCCTGGTCGTCATGCCCCTGTCGGCGGCGTTCTTCAACTACTTCATCCCCCTCCAGATCGGCGCCCGCGACGTTGCGTTCCCCCGGCTGAACGCCTTCACGTATTGGGCGTTCCTGGCTGGAGGTCTGTTCATCTACTCAGGGTTCTTCCTGGGCGGCGCACCGAACGGTGGGTGGTTCGGCTACGCGCCGCTCTCCACGGTCGAGCCGGGCAACAACATGCTGTTCTACGCGCTCGGCCTGCTCATGACCGGCATCGCCTCGACCGCGTCGGCCATGAACCTGGCCGTGACGATCATCAACATGCGGGCCCCCGGGATGACGATGTTCCGGATGCCCGTGTTCATGTGGATGGCCCTGGTCGTGCAGCTGCTGCTGGCGTTCGCCCTGCCCATCATCACGGTCGGCCTGTTCCAGATGCTGTTCGACCGGCGATTCGGGACCCACTTCTTCGACCCGGCCGCCGGCGGCGATCCCGTGCTGTGGCAGCACATGTTCTGGTTGTTCGGGCACCCGGAGGTCTATATCCTCGTGTTGCCGGCCATGGGCATCGTCTCCGAGGTTCTGCCGGTCTTCGCCCGCAAGCCGCTTTTCGGCTACCAGTTCGTGGTGTTCTCGGGCATCGCCATCGGGTTCATCGGATTTGGCGTCTGGGCCCACCACATGTTCGCGGTCGGCCTGGGGCCCGTGGCCAACACGGCCTTCGGCATCTCCACGATGATCATCGCCGTTCCCACTGGAGTGAAGATCTTCAACTGGCTGGGCACGCTGTGGAAGGGCGACATCCGGTTCACCACGCCGATGCTGTTCTCGATCGCGTTCATCGCCCAGTTCGTGGTGGGCGGGCTCTCGGGGGTGACCCACGCCGTCGTCCCCGCCGACTATCAGCAGACCGACACGTACTACATCGTGGCCCACTTCCACTACGTGCTGTTTGGGGGGGCCATCTTCGGTCTTTTCTCCGGCGTCTACTACTGGTGGCCCAAGGTCTTCGGACGGATGCTGGACGAGCGCATCGGCAAGCTCAATTTCTGGTTGATGGTGATCGGGTTCAACCTGACGTTCGGGCCGATGCACATCCTGGGGCTCCAGGGGATGCCCAGGCGGATCCAGACCTACCCCGCGACGCTCGGGCTCGGCGTGTGGAACCTGGTGGCGACGATCGGGGCGTTCATCATCGCCACGAGCGTGCTGATCTTCCTGTTGAACGCCATCGCCAGCTTCCGCCGGCCGAAAGACGCGACGGCCGACCCGTGGGATGCTCGCACGCTCGAGTGGTCGGTCTCGTCCCCGCCGCCGGCGTACAACTTCGAGGAGATCCCGGTGGTGCATTCGCTCGACGAGCTGTGGCACCGCAAGTACGCGGAGCGCGAGGGCGGCGTAGTCGTCCCGGTGCCGGCCGGGGGGGCAGGGACGGAACCCACGCACGGCTCGGGAGGCGGCCAGGAAGGCCATGGGCCCAGCGGGCACGGGATCCACCTCCCGGGCCAGTCGTACTTCCCCTTCGTCGCCGCGCTGGGCCTGCCGCTGATCGGGTACGGCGTGATCTTCCACCTGTGGATCGCCGTGGCCGGGGTCGTCGTCATGCTTGCCGGGGTGTACGGCTGGGCCATCGAGCCCGCGTCGGAGTAGGGGGATCGGTGGCGGTCCACACGTTCGAGAGCGAGCACGAGGCCACCAGTACAGGCCTGCCGAACACGAAGCTCGCGATGTGGCTCTTCCTCGCCTCGGACTGCCTGCTGTTCGGGGCTCTGATCTCGAGCTACGTGCTGTACCGGGGGTCGAGCCTCGTCGGTCCGTACCCCGAAGACGTCTTCGACATCCCGTACACCTCCGTGAGCTCGTTCGTGCTGCTGGCCAGCTCGCTCACCATGGTCCTGGCCCTCGCGGCCATCCAGCGGGCCGAGATCGGCCGGATGCGGGTGTGGCTGCTGGCCACGGCCCTGCTCGGCATGACGTTCGTCGGTGGCCAGGTCTATGAGTTCACGACCTTCTATAGGGAGGGCCTGGCGCTGTCCACGAACCTGTTCGGGACCACGTTCTACGTCCTGACCGGATTCCATGGCACCCACGTGGGTGTGGGCATCCTCATGCTCCTCTCGCTCGTTTCGATGTCGTTCACCGGAAGGATCACGCCCCGCGACACGATGGCGGTGGAGCTGGTCGGGCTGTACTGGCACTTCGTCGACATCGTGTGGATCGTGATCTTCACGGTCGTGTACCTGATCCCGACGGGAAAGTAGGTACAGAGTGGAACGAGCCGACGTGCGGGAACCGGCCTCGCCGACGCCCTCCCGAGGTAGGACCGTCCGCCACCCCAGCCCCAAGGAGTACGTGCGCATCGCCATCGTCCTGGGCGTGGTTACCGCGGCGGAGGTGGGCATCTACTACGCCCAGATCTCGCGCGCCCTGCTGATCCCTGCCTTGCTGATCTTCGCCGGGATCAAGTTCGTGCTGGTCGTGTTGTGGTACATGCATCTCCGGTTCGACAGCAGGACCTACGCTCGTTTCTTCATGATCGGGCTGGCCGGAGCGGTGACGTTGTACCTCGTCGTCCTGCTCACGTTCCGGGCGTTCTCGGGGTAGGTCGTGGCCCTCCCTCCCTGGCACGCGCACCCGGACGTCTTGGTCCTGTTCGCCGGCATCGAGGCCGGATACCTCGCGGCGGTCCGCCGGCACCGGCAGGAGCGCGGGGGAGAGGACCCCGAGTGGTGGCGCCGAGCCACGTTCTTCTCGTTGGGGATCCTCGTCTTGTGGGTGGGCGCGGACTGGCCCATCCACGATCTGGCCGAGCGGTACCTGTACTCGGCGCACATGGTGCAGCACCTGCTGTTCACCCTGGTCGCCCCGCCGCTCCTGCTGGCCGGGATGCCGCCCTGGCTCATGCGGCTGATGCTCCGCCCCCGCCCGGTCCAGCGCGCATTCCGGTTCTTCACCCGCCCCCTGGTCGCGCTCATCGTGTTCAACGGGGTCCTACTGTTCACGCACTGGCCGGCGGTGGTCGACACGTCGGTGCGGTCGGAGGGACTCCACTTCGGGCTGCACGTGGTGCTGGTGCTCTCTGCGCTCGCCATGTGGTGGCCGGTGATGTCGCCGATGCCCGAGATGCCCCCGCTGTCCCCACCCGGTCAGATGCTCTACCTGTTCCTCCAGTCGCTCGCCCCGACCATCCCGGCGTCGTTCCTGACCCTCGGGTCGACCCTGCTGTATCCGGTGTACGGCACCTTCCCCAGGATCTGGGGCATCTCGGCGCACTCGGACCAGCTCGTCGCGGGGCTCATCATGAAGCTGGCCGGAGGGGCCATCCTGTGGGGGTTCATCACCGTCATCTTCTTCCGGTGGCACGACCGCGAGCGGCAGACCGGATGGGATCCGCTCCAGCTCCGCCAGGTGGAGCGTGAGGTGACGTCGGAGCTGTCGAAGCGATGAGGACGAGCACGCGCGACCGGGTGGTGCTTCCGATCCTCTTGCCCATCGTCATGCTGCTGGTGATCGCTGCGGTGCTGTTCGGGTTCTCCCGGATCCTGCTCTCGCTGACGGCGGACGCCGCCACCGCCACCGCCCTCATCGTGGCTCTGTCCATCCTTGTGGTCGCGGCCGTGGTGGCCAGCAGGTCGGTGGTCCGGGCCTCCAGCTTGGCCTCGATGCTGGGGGCCATCGCCGGGGTGGCCATGCTGGCGGGGGGCATCGCGCTGATCGCGGTGGGGACCGGCGGAGAGAAGGAGGGAGGCGGTGGCCCCGGGGTCACGATCTCGTTGACCGCGAAAGGCGTCGCCTTCGACAAGACCAAGCTCTCGGTTCCCGCGGACAAGCCCTTCGCCATCGCCTTCGACAATCAGGACGCCGGGATCCAGCATGACGTCCAGATCTTCGACAACGAGCGCTTCACCGGCACACCGCTCCTGAACGGGGAGATCGTCACGGGGCCGGCCAAGGTCACCTACGACGCCCCCGCGCTCGACCCCGGGACGTACTTCTTCCACTGCAGCGTGCACCCGGCCCAGATGCAGGGCACGATCGATGCCACGGCCGGCGCTCCCGGCGGCGGGGGCGCCAGGGTGACCGTGGCGGCCCAAGGCCTCCAGTTCGACACCGACCGCATCGAACTCCCGGCGGCGCCGTCCATCATCCACTTCGAGAACGACGACCCCGGGATCCAGCACAACATCGCGATCTTCACCGACAGCTCGCTCGGGACGAACCTGTTCCGCGGGGAGATCGTGACCGGCCCGGCGGCGATCGATTACCGGATCCCGCCGCTCGAGCCGGGGACCTATTACTTCCATTGCGACGTCCATCCCACGATGAGCGGCACCGTGGTGGTGAAGAAAGGGGGTGGGGGGCCGCCGCCCCCGACCGCCACGGCGGGCGGCGCCGTCGGCGGCGGGGGTGGGGGTGGCACGGCGAACCCGTCCACGATCACGGCCCAGGGACTCGCGTTCAGCACCGCCGAGATCGCGCTTCCCCCCGATGCCCCCTCGACCATCCACTTCGAGGACAAGGACGCCGGGGTGTCACATAACATCGCCATCTATACGGACAGCTCGCTCGGCACGAACCTGTTCAAGGGCCAGATCATCACCGGCCCGGCGTCGATCGATTACTCCATCCCGGCTCTGAAGCCCGGGACCTACTACTTCCACTGCGACGTCCATCCCACGATGCAGGGGTCGGTCACCGTCGGCTGAGCCCAGCGGTTCGCTGACGGTCAGGGTGGCAGGATGGGGAGGACATGAGGCGATCGCTTGTCGTGGGCCTCGCGCTCCTCGCCGCTTGTACCAGCCCGTCTGGACAGGAGCCGGGGCTGCGGGAGATGTCGAAGCCGCTCCCGGCTCTCCGAGGCGAGACCCTCCAGGGTGGCTCGGTGTCTCCGGCCGAGTACCGGGGCGCGGTGATGGTGGTGAATTTCTGGGCTACCTGGTGCGGGCCGTGCCGCAGGGAGCAGCCGGGATTGGAGCGGGTGTGGAAGGAGTTCCAGGACCGCGGCGTGTACTTCCTCGGGGTGAACCACCGCGATGACCCTGCCGCGGCCCGGGCGTACCTGAAGGATTTTGCCGTGACCTATCCGAGCATCCTGGACCAGGCGGGCGCGCTGGCCTTCGACTTCGGGTTCGTTGGACTCCCCGACACGTACCTGGTCGACCGGTCCGGGCGGATCAGGTACTGGGGTTTCGGGGCCGTGGACGAGCAGGAGCTGCGGTCGCTCGTGACGAAGCTCCTCTCCGAGGGCTCGTGACCGCCGCTAGTGCGCCATCAACACCGCGTCCGCCGCCACGGCCACGAATAGCAGCGCCAGGTACGCGATGGAGAACCTGAACAGGCGCATGGCCAGCGCCGGGGTCCGCTCCATCCACAGTCGGAGGGCGCGGTACACGAACAGCCCGCCCAGGACCACGGCGGTGCCGAGGTAGACCGGCCCCATGTGACCAACCGGGTACAGCACCAGCGTCGTGACGAACAGAGCAAGCGAATACTGAAGGATCTGCCGGCGGGTCTCGTCGGCCCCCCGCACCACCGGCAGCATTGGGATGCCGGCCGCCGCGTAATCGGCCCGGTATCGAAGGGCCAGGGCCCAGAAATGAGGAGGGGTCCACACGAACACGATGGCGAACAGCACCCAGGCCGGCAGTCCCACCGAGCCCGTCACGGCCGCCCATCCCACCAGCGCGGGCACGGCGCCGGCGGCGCCGCCGATCACGATGCTCTTGGTGGTCGTCCGCTTCAGCCAGAGCGTGTAGACGAAGACGTAGAACGCGATGGCCGACAGAGCGAGGGCTGCCGCCAGCACGTTCACGGCGATCGCCAGGAACAGGAAGGACACCGCGCCGAGGACGTAACCGAACCGGAGGGCACGCTCGGGCGAGACCTGATGGGCGGGGAGCGGCCGGCGGCGGGTCCGCCGCATGAGCTCGTCGACATCGCGGTCCAGGTAACAATTGATCGCATTCGCTGAGCCGGCGGCGACGGTCCCACCCGCGAGCGTTGCGAGCACCAGCCACGGCGACGGCAATCCACGCGCCGCCAGGACCATGGCCGGCACGGTGGTGATGAGCAGCAGCAGGATGATCCGGGGCTTCGTCAGCCGGACGTACGTGACCATGGTCTCGCGGAGCGACCTCGGGCCGGCCATCACCTCGGTATCGGCCTCGCTGCGCTCAGCTTCGGGAGCCGCACCCCGGCGTGCCAGGCTGGCCAGGGCCACCAGCGTGGCCCAGATGAGCACCGAGAGCGCCACGTGGAGCACCACCGCCCAGGGACGGAGCCTGGTCCACACGTTCGCCGCTCCGACCATCACCTGCGCGACGAACAGGGCGAGCGCGAGCGTCGAGAGGGCGGTGAGGTCGCGCGATCGGCGAGGAAGCGTGCGAGCCCGGATGGCAACCCACAGGATCAGCAGCAGTGACACCACCGCCAGCACCCGATGCAGGAACATCGCCGTCGCGGCACCCCCGAGCGTCGGGACCAACCGTCCGTCCATCAGCGGCCAGTCGGTGAAGACGAGCTGGGATCCCGAGGCCCGCACGTACGTCCCCACCAGGAGGAGGCTTGCGGTGAACGCCGCGGTGACCAGTGCCAGGCGAGCGAAGCGCGATCGGCCGGCCTCGGGCCGGGCAGCCGGAGCCGTGGCCGCGACCCCCAGGACCACGACGTCCGCCACCAGGATGAGTGCCAAGGCGAAGTGAGCCGTCACCCACCCCGGATCCAGATCGGTCCGGACCACGATCGCGCCAACAACGGCCTGGCCCAGCACCAGGGGGACGGCCGCGAGGGCCGACCACAGGAGGGCTCGGTCGTCTCGGTGTCGCAGCCAGGCGAAGATCGCCGTCGCGCTCGCCAGCAGGATCACGGCGAACGCCAGGAGCCGGTGCGTGAACTCGATCAACGAGTGGATGGTCCCCGTGGGGAAGAGCCGTCCGGGCTCGCAGGTCGGCCACGAGGAGCAGCCGAGCCCCGATCCCGTTCCTCGGACCAGCCCGCCCACGGTGAACAGCGCGATGGTGGTGGCTGCGGTGGCGAGGGCGAGCTTCTGGAACCGGGTCATCGGACGAACGTCGGCCGTGGGCCGACGCCCACTATATCCCGGTCCCCCACGAGCGCCGCCTTGCCATACTTCGTGTCGATGGATCCCGAGATCCTCGTCGCTCCTCCGGCGCTCGACTTTGTGCGTCGCCGGGTCGACGAGGCTCTAGCCTCGTTCCTCCAGGAGCGACGGGAGGCGATGGCGGCGATCGCGCCCGAGGCGGCGGAGATGGTGGACGAGCTCCGCCGGGTCGTGGCGTCGGGGGGCAAGCGCATCCGTCCGGCCTTCTGCTACTGGGGATACCGGGCGGCGGGCGGAGACGACGGCGAGCCGATCGTCCGTGCATCGGCGGCCCTCGAGCTGTTCCACACGTTCGCCCTGATCCACGACGACGTCATGGACGAGAGCGAGACCCGACGAGGGGAGCCGACGACGTACGTCCGGTTCGCCGGCGCTCGCGCCGGCGAACCGGACGCCCTGCCGTTCGGCCGGTCCGTGGCCGTCCTCATCGGCGATCTGGCCGCGGTGCTCGCCGACGAGGCCCTCATCGACTCGGGGTTCCCGTCCGAACGGCTCATCCCCGCTCTCAGGCGATACGCGGTGATGCGCGAGGAGGTCGCCGCCGGCCAGTTCCTCGATGTCCGAGGCGCGGTGGAGACCCCGTCGGCGGATCGGATCGCGTTGTTGAAGACCGGGGCCTACACCGTAGAGGGGCCCCTGCACATCGGCGCGATGCTCGCCGGGGGATCGCCCGAGCTCCTCGCCGCACTGTCCCGGTTCGCCCGGCCCCTTGGGATGGCCTTTCAGTTCCGCGACGACCTCATCGACGAAGGCGAGGGTGCGGTTCCCGGGGCCGCGGCGGCGGAGGTCAACAGCATGATCGACGAGGCCCGGTCGGCGGTGCGCGATCCCGCGATCCCGGCGGAGGCGGCGGAGGCGCTCGAGGCGCTGGCCATGGCCCTGGCCCTTCCGGAGGGCTGAGTGGACCTCGCTGCAGCGCGCAAGCTGTTCGCCCCTTTGCCCGTCGCCAGCGTCGCCACGGTCGGCCCCGACGGCGCACCCCACGTCGTGCCGCTGTGGTTCGTGTGGCCGGAGGACGCGCTCTACGTCTCCGCCCGGCGCCCCGGCCGTACGTGGAACAACGCCACATCGGAGCCCCGGGTTTCGATCGCCATCGACGTCGGGAGGAACTGGGTCGAGGTCGCGGGCATCGTCGTACACGGCCGGGCCGAGCCGCTGGCCCCCGATCACCCCTCGATGCGAACGCCCATGTCGGCGTGGCACGAGAAGTACCGCTCGCTCCTGACCGGCGAGGGGTTCGCCAGGTTCACCGAGGAGATCCGGGTGATGGGGTTCCTCCGGGTCCCACCGGAGCGCGTCCTGACATGGGATCACGCCCGAGCGTGACCCTCGTTGCCCACTCAGACCACCGGGTCTAGGCTCTCGTGAACGCCTTCACAAGGGTGTTAGGCTTTGTGAAGAAATTCACAAGCGGTCTGGGGGAACCGGCGTGACCGTCCCGGCGGGCGACAGGCGAGAGGTCGACGTGCTGGTGGTGGGCGCCGGCCCCGGCGGCTCCGCCACCGCTTACCACCTGGCCCGACACGGCGTCGACGTGCTGCTGGCCGAGCGCTCCGCGTTCCCTCGGGAGAAGGTGTGTGGCGACGGCCTGACACCTCGCGGGGTGAGGGCCATCGAGAGGATGGGGATCGATCCGCACGACCCCGGCTTCGAACGGGTCGACGGCCTTCGCATCCGGTCGCGCAAGGTCACGATGGAGCTCCCGTGGCCTCGGCTCTCGGCCTTCCCGGATTACGGGCTGGTCCGAACGCGGCTGGACTTCGACGAGCTCCTGGCGCGAAGGGCGGAGAAGGCGGGGGCCACGTTGTTCGAACGGACCGAGGCCGTGTGCCCCGTATTCGACGACGGCTGGGTGGCAGGGGCCACCACCCGAAGCCTGGATGACGTGGCGGCCGGACCGGTGGACGTCCGGGCTCGGTTCGTGGTGGCCGCCGACGGCGCCGCATCGCGGTTCGCCGCACCGGCGGGCGTGCGAAGGGATCCGTCCAGGCCGCTCGGCATCGCCGCCCGCCGCTACTACCGCATCGACCGCCGCCCGGGACCCTGGCTCGAGGTGTGGTTCGACCTGTGGGACGGCAATGCCCTGATGCCCGGGTACGGCTGGCTGTTCCCCCTGTCCGATGGCAGGGTGAACCTGGGGGCCGGCCTGCTGAACACGTTCGAGAATTTCCAGAACGTCTCGGCCCAGCGGGTGTTCGACTCCTTCGCCCGGATGCTTCCCCAGGACTGGAACGTGCGTGAGGAGACCGCCGAGGGCCGCCTCCTCTCGGGTCCCATCCCCATGGGCTTGAACCGGGCCCCCCAGGCCGTCCCGGGCATGGTGGTGGTGGGCGACGCCGCCGGTGCGGTGAACCCGTTCAACGGCGAGGGCATCGCCTATGCCATCGAGTCCGGGGAGATCGCCGCCGAGCTGATCCACGATGCTCTGGTCTCGAACCGTCCCGGCATCGCGCACATGTACCCGACGGTGCTCCGGGAGCGGTACGGACGGTACTTCCACGTGGGACGGAACTTCGTCCGTCTCATCGGGAACCCCCGGGTAATGGCAGCGTTCACCGAGTACGGGCTTCCCCAGGAGTGGCTGATGCGCTTCGCGCTGCGTTTCATGGGCAACCTCACCGACGGCCGGGAGGGCGATGCCCAGGACAGGTTGATGGACGCGATGGTGCGTCTCGCGCGGGCGTCGTAGGGAGGGACGGGGATGCTCTCCGACTACCTGCCGATCGCGATCCTGGCGGCGCTGGCGATCCTGTTCGGGGTGGCCTCGCTCGGCGTCTCCGCGCTCCTTCGGCCCCACCGCCCGACGCGGGCCAAGCTGGCGCCCTACGAGTGCGGGATCGAGCCGGCGCGGCTGCCGGCCGGTGAACGGTTCCCCGTGAAGTTCTACGTCGTGGCCATGCTGTTCATCATCTTCGACATCGAGACCATCTTCCTGTTCCCCTGGGCCGTGGGCTTCCGCCGGCTCGGGCTGTTCGGCCTGGCCGAGATGGCCGTCTTCATCGGGCTCGTGTTCGTTGCGTACGTGTACGTGTGGAAGAGCGGCGGGCTCGACTGGCGGGAGCCGGCGCCGCGGCGCGCCGCAACCGCGGCCCCGCCCCCGGCCCTCGACCCCGAGGCCCGGGAGGTGGTCCGTGCCGGTTGAGCGGCTCGAGGGCCGCCACACGGGCCGGGGCGAGGCCGGCCAGGAGGACGACGAGGACGAGGTCCGCCGAGGCGTCCTGCTGACAACGGTGGACAAGGCCGTCCGGTGGGCCCGCAAGCAATCGATGTGGCCGCTGACGTTCGGCCTGGCCTGCTGCGCCATCGAGTTGATCGCCACCGGTGCCGGCGATTACGACCTGTCGCGGTGGGGCATGGAGCTCTTCCGGGCATCCCCCCGCCAGGCCGACCTCATGATCGTGGCCGGCCGGGTGTCGCAGAAAATGGCGCCGGTTCTCCGGACGATCTACGACCAGATGCCCGAGCCGAAGTGGGTGATCTCCATGGGCGTCTGCGCCTCCGCCGGCGGCATGTTCACGAATTACGCCGTGGTGCAGGGCGTCGACACGATCGTCCCGGTCGACATCTATGTCCCCGGATGTCCTCCGAAGCCCGAGATGCTGATGTACGGCATCCTCCGGCTCCACGAGAAGGTCCGGACGGAGGGCCACTTCAAGTGAGGGCCGGGTGAGGGCCGAGGAGCTCGCGGGGCTGGTGCGCCCCAGGTACCCGGATGTCGTGGTGGCGCGTGGTGAGGCCACGGTCGTGGTCGATCGCTCCGAGCTGCACGAAGCGTTCGTCTACCTCCGTGACGACCCGATGCTGTCGCTCGATTCGCTTTCGGGCGTGAGCGCGACGGACTGGCCGGGCCGGACCCCGCGCTACTGGCTGGCCTACGACCTCTACTCCATGGGCCACAAGCATCGCCTTCGGCTGAAGGTCGGTCTTCTCGAGGACGATCCGCACGTGCCCTCGGTCGTGAGCGTGTATCCCACGGCGAACTGGCACGAGCGCGAGACCTTCGACTTCTACGGGATCGTGTTCGACGGCCACCCCGACCTGCTGCGGATCCTCATGCCCGACGGGTGGAAGGGCCATCCACTCCGCAAGACCGAGGACCTCGGCGGGGTGAACACGCGATACAAGGGGGCGTTCATCCCGCCGGTGGACCGGAGGACGACGTGAGCGCAGCCGCACCGAGGCAGCCGTCGGTCGATCCGGCGGTGCCGGCTCCTCCCGGGGGGTTCCGGGAGGAGACGATGATCGTCAACATGGGGCCCCAGCACCCCTCGACCCACGGGGTGCTCCGGCTCCTACTCGAGCTGGACGGTGAGACCGTGGTCTCCTGTCGCCCCATCGTCGGCTACCTGCACACGGGCATCGAGAAGAACTGCGAGTACCGCACGTGGCAGCAGGGTGTGACCTACGTGACCCGAGCCGATTACCTCTCGCCGTTCTTCAACGAGCTCGGGTACTGCCTGGCCGTGGAGCGCCTGCTGGGCATCGAGGCACCCCCCCGGGCCCAGGTCCTCCGGGTGATGTTCTGCGAGATGAACCGGATCACATCCCATCTGGTGTGGCTGGCCACGAGCGGGCTGGAGCTCGGAGCGGTCTCCATGGCGCTGTATGGCTTCCGCGAACGGGAGATGCTCCTCAACATCTTCGAGATCGCCACCGGCCTTCGGATGAACCACGCGTACCTCCGGATCGGGGGGGTGGTCATGGACATCCCCCCGGAAGGAGAGCGCAAGGCCCGGGAGTTCCTGGAGCTGATGCCCGGACGGATCGGGGAGTACGAGGACATACTGGCCCGGAACCCCATCTGGATCGAGCGCAACCAGGGCGTCGCAGTCCTCTCGGCGGCCGACGCCCTGGCCCTTGGTGTCACCGGCCCGGTGCTGCGGTCTGCCGGCGTGGCGCGCGACGTCCGCCAGGACGAACCCTACTCCGGCTACGAGACCTACGACTTCGACGTCGTCACCCGGGACGGGGCGGACTCCTTCGCTCGATTCGAGGTTCGGATCGAGGAGATGAAACAGTCGCTTCGCATCATCGGCCAGTGCCTCGACCGGCTCGGCCAACCCGGCCCGGTGATGGTGGAGGACCCCAAGGTCCGGTGGCCGGCGCAGCTCGAGGTCGGTCCGGACGGCATCGGGAACTCCGAGGCCTACGTGAAGCACATCATGGAAGAGTCGATGGAGGCCCTGATCCATCACTTCAAGATGGTCACCGAGGGCGTCGCCGTCCCCCCCGGTGAGGTGCACGTGCCGGTGGAATCGCCCCGCGGGGAGCTGGGCTACTCGGTCGTCTCCGACGGCGGGCACCGGCCGTACCGCGTGCGGATCCGGGACCCTTCGTTCGTCAACCTCCAGGCCGTGCCATCGATGGTGGAGGGCGGCCTGGTGGCAGACGTCATCGCCGCCATCGCCAGCCTCGACCCGGTCATGGGTGGGGTGGACCGCTGATGCCGGTGCTCTCGGCGGAGCTCCGGGCGGATGCCGAGCGGATCCTGGCCAGGTATCCGGACGGCCGGGAGCGCTCGGCCATCATGCCGCTCCTGTACCTGGTGCAGTCGGTCGAGGGCCGGGTGACCCGCGAGGGCCTGAAGGAGGTGGCCGACCTCTTGGGGCTGAAGACGGCCGAGGTAGAGGCCGTGGCGAGCTTCTACACCATGCTCCGCCTCCGTCCCACCGGGCGATACGTCGTCTCGGTGTGCACGAACCTCGCGTGCGCCCTGCGGGGGGCCACGGAGGTGTACGCGAAGGCTCGCGAGGTGTTGGGGCCGGGATCCGAGGACGTGACCGAGGACGGCTCGTTCACTCTGCACGAGGAGGAGTGCCTGGGGGCGTGTGACGCCGCGCCGGTCGTGCAGGTCAACTTCGCGAACTACGACCGGACGACGCCCGAGGGCATCGTCGCGCTGATCGACGCGTTGGGCCGGGGGGAGCCGCCGGCGCCCTCGCGGGGGGCGTTCCCCGGGGAGTTCACGAAGGCCTCGCGGATCCTGGCCGGCCTGGAGCCGGAGACGGGGCGATGAGCCAGGACCTCCGGATCCTCACGGCGTGGTGGGGCGAGCCGGGGACGGTCTGGATCACCAGGTACATCCAGACCGGTGGGTACAAGGGCCTGCGCAAGGCCTTGACGATGACCCCGCAGGAGGTCATCGACGAGGTGAAGGCGTCCGGCCTGCGGGGGCGGGGGGGCGCGGGCTTCCCGACCGGCGTGAAGTGGTCGTTCGTACCCCAGGACACGGGCAAGCCGACCTATCTGGTGGCCAATTTCGACGAGTCCGAGCCCGGGACGTACAACAACCGCGAGCTGGTGGAGCGCGATCCTCATCAGTTCCTGGAGGGCGTGATCATCGCGTCCTACGCCGTGCAGTGCCACACCGCGTTCATCTACACCCGCGGCGAGTTCCTCTTCCCGGGCCGGGTCCTGGAGCGGGCCATCGCCGAGGCCCACGACGCGGGGTTCCTGGGCAAGGACATCCTGAAGAGCGGCTACCAGCTCGACCTAGTGCTGCACAGGGGAGCCGGGGCCTACATCTGCGGCGAGGAGACCGCCCTCCTGTCCTCGCTCGAGGGCTACCGGGGCCAGCCCCGGCTGCGCCCGCCGTTCCCGGCGGTGGAGGGCCTGTATGCCAGCCCCACGGCCATCAACAACGTCGAGACCCTGTGCAACGTCCCACATATCCTGGTGAACGGGGCGAAGTGGTTCGCCGGCATCGGCACCGAGAAGTCGCCCGGGACGAAGATCTTCTCCGTGTCCGGGAAGGTGAACCTCCCGGGCAACTTCGAGGCCCCCATGGGGACGCCGGCCCGCGTGGTGATCGAGGAGATGGCCGGCGGGATCCTCGACGGCAAGCGTCTGAAAGCGTGGACGCCCGGGGGCTCCTCCACCCCGTTCCTCACCGAGGAGCACCTCGACGTGGGGCTGGACTTCGAGTCGATCGCCGAGGCGGGGTCGTTGCTCGGGACCGGCGCGCTCATGGTGACCGACGAGCGGGACTGCATGGTCCGGGTGTGCCAGCGGTTGCTCCAGTTCTACGCGCACGAGTCGTGCGGCAAGTGCACGCCGTGCCGGGAGGGCACGTGGTGGGTCACCCGCATGCTGGCCCGGGTCGAAGAGGGGTTCGGACGGCCGGAGGACCTTCCGCTCCTCGGCGAGATCGGCGACAACATCCTGTTCAAGGCGTTCTGCGCCCTGGCGGACGGCGCGGTCTCGCCGATCACCTCGACGCTCAAGTACTTCCGCGACGAGTACGAGGAGCACATCCGGCTGGGCCTGTGCCCGTTCACCGAGCCCCGCGCCCAACGGCTCCGGGCGGTGGGCGAGCCGCCGCCCGAGCCATCCGAGCCCGAACCTGCCCCCATCCCACTGTCGGAGATCCTGCGGTGAGTCCCTCCGAGCCGGCCGAGGCGGTCACGCTCACGATCGACGGTAAGGAGGTGACCGTCCCTCCGGGCACGCTCATCATCCGGGCCGCCGAGCAGCTGGGGATCGAGATCCCGAGGTTCTGCGATCACCCTCTGCTCGAGCCCATCGGGGCGTGCCGGCAGTGCTACGTGGAGGTCGAGGGCCAGCGCAAGCTGTTCACCTCCTGCACCACGACGGTCGCGCAGGGCATGGCCGTCCACTCCCAGAACACCTCGGAGGAGGCCCGCACGGCTCAGGTGGCCAACCTGGAGTTCCTGCTGCTCAATCACCCGCTCGACTGTCCCATCTGCGACCGGGGCGGTGAGTGCCCGCTCCAGGACCAGGCCCTGGAGTTCGGTCCGGGCGAGAGCCGCTACCGCGAGCCCAAGCGCGTGTTCGCCAAGCCGCTCCCGCTCTCGCCGCTCGTCGCGCTGGACCGCGAGCGCTGCGTGCTCTGCGCGCGGTGCACCCGGTTCTGCGATCAGATCTCCGGCGACCGGTTCATCGAGCTGTTCGCTCGAGGCGCCGGCGAGCAGGTGGCGATCGCCGCGGGCGAGGACTTCCGTTCACCCTTCTCCGGGAACACCATCCAGATCTGTCCGGTCGGCGCGCTCACCGCGACGCCGTATCGGTTCGTGGCTCGTCCGTTCGACCTTTCGACCGTCGACACCGTGTGCTCGCACTGCTCGGCCGGCTGCAACGTTCGGCTCGACATGCGTCGCGGCGAGATCGTGCGGGTGTTGGCCCGGGACAACCGCGACGTGAACGACGCCTGGACGTGTGACAAGGGCCGGTTCGCGTTCCGGTTCGCCGACGGAGGCGACCGCCTGACCACCCCGCTGATCCGCGAGCGGGGCCTGGAGCCCGCGTCGTTCGCCGAGGTGCTCGGCAGGGTGGCGGAATGGTCGAGGGGACGTCGCGTCGCGTTCCTCACCGGCGGCCGGCTGATGGATGAGGACTATTTCGCGCTCTCGAAGCTTGCCCGCACGGTGTTCGGCACGAACGACCTCGACCACCGTCGGAACTTCCACGGGGGGATGGCCGAGGAGACCGAGGCGGCCGCGGCGATGCGCGTCACGTATCAGGACGTCGAACGAGCCGGGGCCATCCTGCTCGTGGATCTTGACGCGGAGCAGGAGGTCCCCATCCTGCACCTGCGGATCCGTAAGGCCGCGGCCCGCGGAGCCGACGTGTTCGTCATCCACCCCCGAAGGACCCGGCTGTGGGACGTGGCCGAGCACGTGGCCTGCCGTCCGGGCCAGGAAGCATCGGTCCTGGAGGAGGTCCTGGAGGGGAGCGATCGGGGCTCGCCCCTCGCGCGGATACGAGCCGCGCTGAGACAGGCCGCGACGTCGGCGGTGGTGCTGGCGGGGGCTGGGCTGGCCGAGCATCCCCTGGGGCCCGACCTGGCCCTTCGACTGGCTGGAAAGTTCGGAGCCCGTTTCGCCATGGTGCCTCGGCGGGCGGGCGACCGCGGCGCCCTGCGGGCCGGCGTGCACCCCACCCTCCTTCCAGGAGGGAGGCGGCTCTCGGTGGACGCCGAGCGGGCCGAGGTCGAGGCGGTGTGGGGGTCGCTCCCGAACACGAGCGCCGGACGCAACACCCGTCAGATCCTGGAAGCCTGCGCCGGCAGGCAGCTGGACGTGCTGGTCATGGTGGGGGTCGATCCGCTGCGGGACTTCCCCGACGCCGCCCTGGCGCTGCGGGCGCTGGACAACGTCCCGTACAAGGTGGTCCAGGCCCTCGACCTCGGGAACCTCAGGCCGTTCGCCGACGCCGCGCTCCCGGCCGCCGCCTCGATGGAGAAGGACGGCCACCTCACCGACTGGGAGGGGCGGGCCCAGCGGATCCGTCCCATCCGTCCACCGGCCGGCCTGTCCCGCCCGGACTGGGAGATCTTCGGCACCCTCGCCCTGGCCATGGGGGGCGACCTGGGGTTCGAGACGCTCGACCGTCTCCGCCAGGAGATGGCCGGGCTCCTCGAACCCCGGGAACCCGCCGAGCGATCCACCGCGTGGGTGGACACGGATCGGCCCCAGTGGCTCGACGACCTGACGCTGTTCACCTACCCGCTCCTGGTGGACGAGGGACGTCTGTCCCAGGGGGCCACAGAGCTCAAGGCCGCGCTGGAGGAGGAGCCGTTCCTGGAGGTCCATCCGGACGACGCCGAGAAACGCAAGGTTGTGGACGGGGGCCTCGCCCGTGTCCGGACGGACGCAGGCGAGGTCGTCTTGCCGGTGCGCGTCACCGAGGGCGTCGCCCAGGGCGCGATGTTCGTCCCGTTCAACCAGCCCGGCCTGGCCGCGAACACGCTCCTCTCGGGGCGGTTCACCGCGGCCGCCACGGTTGAGCCCGCCGATCCGGGGGACGGAGCCTGAGATGGATTGGCTGGACTGGATCCTGCTGGTGGCCCGGGTGGTTGTCGTGTTCTTCGCCCTTCTCATCACGGTGATGCTCCTGATCTGGCTGGAGCGCAAGGTCGCGGCGGACATGCAGACCCGCATGGGACCGATGCGAGCAGGGCCGCGTGGCGTGCTGATCACCCTGGCCGACGGGATCAAGCTGTTCTTCAAGGAGGGGATCACGCCGACCCTGGCCGACCGGCCGGTGTACCTCCTGGCCCCGGTGATCGCCATGATCCCTGCGTTCCTTGCCTTCGCGGTGATCCCGTTCGGGACCGGCGTCACGATGTTCGGCCGCCGTGTCCCGTTTCAGATCGCCGACCTGGACGTCGGGATCCTGTGGGTCCTGGCCATGGGGTCGTTGATGGTCTACGGGATCGTCTTGGCCGGCTGGTCCAGCGGCTCGAACTACCCGCTCCTCGGCTCGATCCGATCAACGGCCCAGATGATCTCCTACGAGGTGGGCATGGGGCTGGCCCTGGTCGCGGTCATCCTGTACTCGGGATCGCTGCAGATGTCGGAGATCGTGGCCAGCCAGGACCGGGTGTGGAACGCGATCCCCCAGTTCCCCGCGTTCGCCATCTACCTCATCGCCGGCCTGGCCGAAACCAATCGCCCGCCGTTCGACCTGCCGGAGGCGGAGACC